>CAZVBD010000032.1:0-21503 GCA_964625255.1 uncultured Thiohalobacter sp.
CGCACCCAGCAGAATCTTGAAATTGTTCGCGTCGATGCCGAGCGTAACCTGTTGCTGGTCAAAGGTTCACTGCCGGGTTCACGTGGTGGTGACGTGATTGTTACGCCTGCGGTCAAGGCGCGGTAGAGGGGTCGGACATGAATATCAATATGCAAGGTGGTTCGAGCCTGGACGTTGCCGACGCGGTATTTGGACAGGAATTCAACGAAACACTGGTACACCAGGTGGTGGTGGCCTACATGGCAGCAGCGCGTTCCGGTACTGCCGAACAGAAGAATCGTTCTGCAGTTCGTGGTGGCGGTGCAAAGCCCTGGCGACAAAAGGG
The DNA here is from genome assembly GCA_964625255.1 of uncultured Thiohalobacter sp. Classification (GTDB taxonomy): domain Bacteria; phylum Pseudomonadota; class Gammaproteobacteria; order DSM-19610; family DSM-19610; genus Thiogranum. The sequence continues at coordinate 326 of CAZVBD010000032.1, forward strand.
GACAGGACGCGCGCGTGCTGGTACAATCCGCAGCCCGCTGTGGCGTGGTGGCGGTGTCACTTTTGCGGCAAGTACGCGTGATTACTCGCAAAAGGTGAACAAAAAGGCGTATCGCTCGGCTATCCGTTCGATCCTTTCCGAACTGGTCCGTCAGGATCGGTTGATTGTGGTCGAGAGTTTCGCGGTCAGTTCCGCGAAAACGAAGGAGCTGGTCGGCAAGCTGAAAGAGATGGATCTTGATCACACGCTGATCGTTCACGATGATCCGGATGAAAATCTGTATCTGGCTGCACGCAACCTGTCAAAGGTTGATGTCGTTGATACGTCAATTACCGACCCGGTCAGCCTGGTGGGTTTTGACAAGGTATTGATGACCGTGACGGCCTTGAAGCAGTTTGAGGAGAGGCTCGCATGAACAACAAGGTGAATTCTGCCGAAGGCGGAAGAGAGGGTGCCCTGGGGTACGAGCGATTGAGCAAAATTCTGGTGGGTCCGGTGGTCTCTGAAAAGAGCACGCGTGCGGCTGACCTCAGCAATCAGTACGTCTTCAAGGTGCTGCGCGACGCCAGCAAACCTGAAGTACGCAAGGCAGTGGAAAAAATGTTTGACGTCAAGGTAACCGCAGTACAGTTATTGAACGTCAAGGGTAAAACAAAACGCTTTGGGCAGACGACGGGCCGTCGTTCCGATTGGAAGAAGGCTTACATCACGCTGGCTGAAGGTTCAGAAATCGATTTCGCGGGCGCAGAATAATGGCTATCGTCAAGTCAAAACCGACATCACCCGGACGCCGGTTTGTTGTCAAGATTGTTGAGAGTGAGTTGCACAAGGGTGAGCCCTGGGCGCCACTGCTGGAAAAGAAAAACAAGAATGGTGGTCGGAATAACAAGGGCCGTATCACCACCCGTCATCGTGGTGGTGGTCATCGTCAGCGCTATCGTATTATCGATTTCAAGCGTGACAAAGATGGCGTGCCAGGTCGCGTGGAACGCCTGGAATATGATCCGAACCGTAGCGCGCATATCGCCCTGGTGTTGTACGCCGATGGAGAGCGTCGTTACATCCTGGCACCAAAGGGTGTTTACGCCGGAGCCGAGATTCACAATGGTGTTGATGCGCCGATCAAGGCAGGCAGCGCGCTGCCGTTGCGCAGCATCCCGATGGGTACAGTAGTACATAACGTAGAGATGAAGCCGGGCAAGGGTGGGCAGATCGCACGCAGTGCCGGCGCCGGTGTGCAGCTGGTCGCTCGTGAAGGTCAGCATGCCACTTTACGGTTGCGCTCTGGTGAGATGCGCAAGGTACCGGTCGATTGCCGCGCCACCATTGGTGAAGTCGGTAACTCGGAACACAATCTGCGTTCACTGGGCAAGGCGGGCGCGACTCGCTGGCGTGGTGTTCGCCCGACCGTTCGTGGTGTGGCCATGAACCCGGTTGATCACCCGCACGGTGGTGGTGAAGGCCGGACATCCGGTGGTCGTCATCCGGTAAGCCCCTGGGGCATGCCGACCAAGGGTTACAAGACCCGTAAAAACAAGCGCACGGACAATATGATTGTTCGACGTCGCAATCAGAAGTAACGACAGAGGTTAGAGACAGTGCCGCGTTCCGTAAAAAAAGGACCTTTCATTGATCTTCATCTGATGAAGAAAGTTGATGAAGCCGTGAGCAGCAACAGCCGCAAGCCGATCAAGACCTGGTCGCGCCGTTCCATGGTGTTGCCCGATATGGTTGGCCTGACCATTGCTGTGCATAACGGTCGCCAGCACGTGCCCGTTCTGATCAATGAGAACATGGTGGGTCACAAATTGGGTGAGTTCGCTGTCACGCGTACCTTCAGGGGTCACGCGGCGGACAGAAAGTCCAAATAAGGGTAAAGATTATGCAAGCGTCTGCAAAATTAAGTCACGCGCGCATTTCTGCGCAGAAGGCCAGACTGGTTGCCGATCAGGTTCGTGGCCTGCCGGTTGAGAAAGCGCTCGAAGTGCTGACTTTCAGCAACAAGAAAGCGGCCCACATGGTTCGCAAGGTGCTCGAGTCGGCGATTGCCAATGCCGAGCACAACGAAGGTGCGGACGTTGATGAGTTAACAGTTTCCGAGATTTGTGTGAATGAGGGGCGAACCCTCAAGCGCTGGAATGCACGTGCCAAGGGCCGCGCCAACCAGATTCTGAAACGCACGAGTCATATCCAGATTACTGTCGCTGAACAGTAGTCCCGAGTAGAGAAGAGAGTACGGCATGGGCCAGAAAGTACATCCAATAGGTATTCGCCTCGGCATCGTCAAGGACTGGACGTCGAAGTGGTATGCAGATTCAAAGCATTATGCAGATTTCCTGAACCTCGATATCGAGGTGCGGGATTTCATCAAGCAGAAGCTCAAGCATGCCTCTGTAAGCCGCATCCAGATTGAGCGGCCGGCGAATAATGCGATCATCACCGTTCACACGGCGCGTCCGGGTATCGTGATCGGCAAGAAGGGCGAGGATATTGAAAAACTTCGCGCCCTGGTGTCGCAAAAGATGGGCATGCCGGTTCATCTGAATATTGAAGAAATTCGCAAGCCCGAGATTGAGGCGCAGCTGGTCGCTAAAAGTGTGGCGCAGCAACTGGAGCGACGCATCATGTTCCGTCGGGCCATGAAGCGTGCCGTCGGTAACGCCATGCGACTGGGTGCCGAAGGCATCAAGATCATGGTTGCCGGTCGACTGAACGGTGCTGAGATTGCACGTACCGAGTGGTACCGCGAAGGCCGTGTACCGCTGCACACACTGCGCGCCGATATCGATTACGGCATCACGCGTGCCAATACGACCTATGGTGTTATTGGCGTGAAAGTCTGGGTGTTCAAAGGCGAGATCCTTGATCGCGATGAGCAGAACGTTGAGCCCGAGCCTGCCAAGAAAGCGGCCGGCGGCAAATAAGGGAGTCGCGAGAAAATGTTACAGCCCAAAAGAACCAAATTCCGCAAGCAGCAGAAGGGTCGCAACCGCGGCCTGGCGCTCAGCGGTAACAAGTGCAGCTTTGGTGAGTTTGCCCTGAAGGCAACCACGCGTGGCCAGCTTACGGCCCGTCAGATCGAAGCTGCGCGTCGTGCCATTACCCGCCATGTCAAACGTGGTGGCAAGTTGTGGATCCGTGTGTTCCCCGATGTGCCGATTACCAAGAAGCCCATCGAGGTTCGTCAGGGCAAGGGTAAAGGTAATGTTGAGTACTGGGTTGCCAAGATTCAGCCCGGGCGTGTGCTTTATGAAATGGAAGGTGTGCCGGAAGAGCTGGCGCGGGAAGCATTCAAGCTTGCTGCGGCGAAACTGCCGGTGCGTACCACCTTCATCAATCGGACGGTGATGTGATGAACGCGAATGAACTTCGTGCCAAGTCAGCCGATGAGCTGAAGCTTGAAATGGACGCCCTGCTGAAGGAGCAGTTCAATCTGCGCATGCAGAAGGGAACGGGTCAGTTGTCCCGTCCCGATCAGGTGAAAAAAGTGCGTCGTGATATCGCGCGTATCAAGACTGTGTTGACTGAAAAGGCCAAAACGAGTGAAGCGGCATGAGTGAAGATAGCAAAACAATCCGTACGCTGACCGGCCTTGTTGTCAGCGACAAGATGGACAAGAGCGCCGTTGTGATGGTTGAACGAAAGGTTCGTCATCCGCTGTATGGCAAGTACATCCGTCGTTCCACCAAGCTGCACATTCATGATGAAAAAAATGAATGCCGCGCGGGTGATACGGTGTCTATTAAAGAATGTCGGCCGATGTCCAAGACCAAGTCCTGGGCACTGTTTGAAGTTGTTAATCGGCCAGCTGGCTGATTGAAACAAAGAAATTACGGGGTTAAGTCATGATCCAGATGCAGACCAAACTGGATGTTGCTGATAATAGTGGCGCACGTCGCCTTCAGTGCATCAAGGTACTGGGCGGTTCACACCGTCGTTATGCCGGTATCGGCGACATCATCAAGGTGAGTATTAAAGAGGCGATTCCTCGTGGCAAGGTCAAGAAGGGTGAGGTCTACAACGCGGTAGTCGTTCGTACCGCCAAGGGTGTCCGTCGTGCCGACGGTTCCCTGATTCGTTTCGATGGCAATGCAGCAGTACTGCTGAATGCCAAGCTGGAACCAATCGGTACCCGCATCTTTGGCCCGGTTACACGCGAGCTGCGTAGTGAACGGTTTATGAAGATTATTTCGCTTGCACCTGAAGTGCTGTAGGCGGGAGTCAGGATTATGCGCAAGATACGTAAAGGCGATGATGTCGTCGTGATGATTGGCAAGGACAGTGGCAAGCGCGGCAACGTGCTGAAAGTCCTGCCCGAGGTTGACAAGCTGATTGTGGAAAACGTCAACATCGTAAAGAAGCACACCAAGCCCAATCCGCAGGCGGGTGTTGCCGGGGGCATCATCGAGAAAGAGATGCCGATCCACGTGTCCAACATTATGTTGTACAACCCGCAGACCAAAAAGGGTGATCGTATTGGTTTCCGTACACTGGAAGACGGTCGCAAGGTGCGTGTTTTCAAGTCTAACGACGAAGTCGTTGACGTCTGAGAGAGTAGCTGAAGATGGCCAGGTTGCAAAAACAGTATCACGATGAAGTTATCGGCAAGCTCCAGGAGCAGTTCGAGTACAAGAACGTGATGGAAGTACCACATATCACCAAGATCACCATTAACATGGGTGTCGGTGAAGCGCTCGGTGATCGCAAGGTCATGGAGCACGCGGTTTCCGATATGACAAAGATCGCCGCACAAAAGCCGATTGTGCGTAATGCACGCAAATCCGTGGCCGGTTTCAAGGTCCGTGAAGGCTGGCCAATTGGTTGCAAGGTCACACTGCGTCGTGAGCGCATGTATGAATTCCTTGATCGCCTGATTTCCATTGCGATACCGCGTGTCCGGGATTTCCGCGGCATGAGTCCGAAGTCTTTTGACGGTCGTGGCAATTACAATATGGGCGTGAGTGAGCAGATCATTTTCCCGGAAGTGGATTACGACAAAATTGATACGCTACGTGGTATGGACATCAACATTACCACCACGGCGAAAACAGACGAGGAAGGTCGGGCGCTGCTGGCAGCGTTTAACTTCCCGTTCAGGAACTGAGGAAAGATAGATGGCAAAACAATCCATGATTCAGCGCGAAAAGAAGCGCGCCAAGATGGTCAAGAAGTATGCGAGCAAGCGTACAGCGCTGAAAGCGATTATTGCTGATATCAACAAGTCGGACGAAGAACGCTACGATGCACAGCTGAAGTTGCAGGCATTGCCGCGTAATGCCAGTCCCTGCCGCCAGCGCAATCGTTGTCGTATTACCGGCCGTCCACACGGTTACTACCGCAAGTTCGGTCTGGCGCGCAACAAGCTGCGCGAACATGCCATGCAGGGTGATATACCCGGCCTGGTCAAGGCCAGCTGGTAACAGCGCAGAATTCAGATAGAGGTACGCAGATTATGATGACAGATCCTATCGCCGACATGCTGACCCGCATCCGTAACGGCCAGCGGGCGGGCAAGGTATCGGTGTCAATGCCTTCTTCAAAGCTCAAGCAGTCCATTGCGAGTGTGCTGAAAGATGAAGGCTATATTGCTGATTACAATGAGCAGGACGAAGAAGGCAAACCATCGCTGAATGTTTCGCTCAAATACTACGAAGGGCAACCGGTCATCGATACGATCAAGCGTATCAGTCGTCCGGGGCTGCGCATTTACAAGGCAAAGGACGAGCTGCCCAAAGTGATGGGCGGTCTGGGTGTTGCCATTGTTTCAACCTCGAAAGGTGTAATGAGTGATCGTGCCGCACGCGCTGCCGGAGAAGGTGGTGAAGTGTTGTGTTACGTATCCTGATGAGTAGATAACCATGTCCAGAGTTGCAAAAAATCCGGTTGAAGTACCGAAGGGTGTTGAAGTTGCCATCAGTGGCCAGGCTGTTACCGTCAAGGGCAGCAAGGGTTCGCTGCAGCGCGACGTGCATGCTTCGGTTAAAGTCGAACAGACAGATAATGTCCTGACGTTCGCACCGAAAGATGGTTCCAGGGCGGCGATGGCATTGGCCGGCACGACACGGGCCCTGATCAATAATATGGTCATTGGTGTGACAGAGGGTTTCGAAAAGAAACTCCAGCTGGTTGGCGTCGGTTACCGCGCCCAGGCTCAGGGTCAGAAGCTGAATCTCACACTGGGTTTTTCACACCCGATTGATTACGCCGTACCTGAAGGCGTGACGGTTGAAACCCCGAGCCAGACCGACGTGGTCGTAAAGGGCATGGACAAGCAGAAGGTCGGACAGGTGGCTGCAGAAATTCGTGCCTATCGTCCGCCGGAGCCGTACAAGGGCAAGGGCGTCAAGTACGTCGATGAAATCATCGTGCGTAAAGAAGCCAAGAAGAAATAGTTAATTCGAAGGTATCAGCATGGACAAGAAAGCATCACGACAGCGGCGTGCTCGCAAGACCCGCGCCAAGATCCGCGAACTCGGCCGGCCGCGTCTGTGTGTCCACCGTACCCCGCGCCACATTTATGCGCAGGTCATCGATGGCAGTGGCGACAAGGTACTGGTCAGCGCTTCGACGCTGGACAAGGCGTTGCGCAAGGACGTCAAGAGTACTGGCAATGCTGACGCAGCGGCTGCGATTGGCAAGGCTGTGGCTGAACGAGCCAAAGCAGCAGGTATCACGGCGGTTGCATTTGACCGTTCCGGTTTTAAATATCATGGCCGAGTGAAGGCGCTGGCGGATGCTGCGCGTGAAAACGGTCTGGAATTCTAGGTAAGGGTTGCACTATGGCGAATGTCGATAACCAGGCGAACTCGGACGGTCTGCAGGAAAAGCTGATCGGAATCAATCGTGTTGCCAAGGTAGTAAAGGGTGGCCGTCAATTCGGCTTTGCAGCGTTGACTGTGGTTGGTGACGGTGAAGGCAAGGTTGGTTTTGGTCGTGGCAAGGCGCGTGAAGTGCCGGTGGCCATCCAGAAAGCGATGGAAAATGCCCGCAAAAACATGAAGCAGGTCGCGCTCAAGGACGGTACGCTGCAATACCCGATTACGGCGACATTCGGTGCTGCCAAAGTGCACATGCAACCGGCCTCTGAAGGTACCGGTATTATCGCGGGCGGCGCCATGCGTGCGGTCTTCGAAGTGGTCGGTGTACGTGACGTGCTGGCGAAGTGTATTGGCACCAACAACCCGATCAATGTTGTTCGCGCAACCATGAAAGGCCTGGCCGATATGAGTTCGCCGGAGATGGTGGCAGCCAAGCGCGGCAAAAAGGTCGAAGAGATTCTGGGGTAAGCCATGGTAGATAAAACATTAAAGGTGACTCTGCTCAAGAGCACCAGTGGACGACTGAAGTCGCACAAGGCGTGCGTGGCCGGACTCGGCCTGCGCCGGATTCGACACACAGTCGAAGTGATTGATACGCCGGAAAATCGCGGCATGATCAACAAGGTTTCGTACCTGTTGCAGGTAGAGGAAGTCTGATATGCGCCTGAATACACTGAAGCCTGCCGATGGCAGCCGACCTGATGCCAAGCGCGTGGGTCGTGGCATTGGCAGCGGTCTGGGCAAGACCGCCGGTCGTGGCCACAAGGGGCAGAAATCACGCTCCGGTGGTTTCACCAAAGTCGGCTTTGAAGGCGGCCAGATGCCTTTGCAGCGTCGTTTACCGAAAGTCGGTTTTACGTCGCGCAAGTCACTGGTGACTGAAGAAGTCCGCCTGCATGAGCTGGGGGCGGTTGAAGACGGCGCCGTTGATCTGGTTTCACTGAAAGCGGCCGGCATTCTTAAACAGAGCACGCTGTACGCAAAGATTATTGCATCCGGTGAAATCACCACGGCTGTTACAGTCAAGGGTCTCCGTGTCACCAAAGGTGCGCGTGCGGCGATTGAAGCTGCCGGCGGCAAGGTAGAGGATTAATTCAGGTGGCAGGCGCAGGCGCAGCGGGTCTTACTGGTGGTCTCGGTGAAATCGGTAAACTGAAAGAGCTGCGTCAGCGGATCTTTTTTGTACTGGGCGCCATCCTTGTTTTCCGTATTGGGTCATTTATTCCGTTGCCGGGCATTGACCCGGTCGTGCTTGAAGTTTTAGCCGAGCAACAAAAAGGCACCATCCTGGATATGTTCAACATGTTTTCGGGTGGCGCGCTGAAACGACTGTCGCTGTTTGCGTTGGGCATCATGCCGTACATCTCGGCGTCGATCATCATGCAGCTTCTGTCGTATACTGTGCCGTCACTGGAACAGTTGAAGAAAGAAGGCGAGACCGGTCGGCGCAAGATTACGCAGTACACACGTTACAGTACCGTTGTACTGGCTACGTTTCAGGCGATTGGTATTTCAACCGCGCTTCAGGGACAGATGGTCGGTGGTCAACCGTTGGTTATTTTGCAGGGGTTGCCATTCATTATCTCATCGGTAGCCTGCCTGGTAACGGGTACGTTGTTCCTGATGTGGCTGGGTGAGCAGGTGACAGAACGCGGTATCGGTAACGGTATTTCGATTATTATCTTCTCGGGTATTGTTGCCGGTTTGCCGGCGGCGATCGGTGGGTCACTGGAACTGGTACGAACCGGTGAAATGAATACGCTGAGTATCCTGTTCCTGTTTGCGCTGGCGGTTGCGGTGACAGCATTCGTGGTATTTGTCGAACGCGGACAGCGCCGCATTACCGTCAATTATGCGAAACGACAGCAGGGACGTAAGATGTACGCGGCGCAAAGTACACACTTGCCGCTGAAACTGAATATGGCGGGCGTTATTCCGCCAATTTTTGCTTCGAGTATTATCCTGTTCCCGGCCACGGCGGGGCAGTGGTTCGGCAGCAATGAAGGGTTTGGCTGGTTGAAAGATATGTCTTCGGCATTGTCGCCAGGACAGCCGTTGTATATTTTGTTCTATGCGATGGCCATTATTTTCTTCTGCTTTTTCTATACGGCGATTGTCTTCAACTCGAAGGAAACCGCTGACAACCTGAAGAAGTCGGGTGCGTTTATCCCCGGTATTCGTCCAGGTGAACAGACGGCAAGGTATATTGATGGCGTGATGACACGCCTGACACTGGCAGGCGCGATTTATATTACCGCCGTCTGCCTGCTGCCGGAGTTTTTGATTTTGTACTGGAACGTACCCTTCTATTTTGGTGGTACGTCCCTGCTGATTATTGTTGTCGTGGTCATGGATTTCATGGCCCAGGTTCAGTCTCACATGATGTCGCATCAATATGAGAGTCTGATGAAAAAAGCTAATCTCAAGGGCCAGGGTCGCTCTGGTCTGCTGCGTTAGCGCTGATTGAAACAGGTGAATCATGAAAGTTCGTGCATCGGTAAAACGCATTTGCCGCAACTGTAAAATTGTCCGTCGCAAGGGTGTGGTCCGGGTTATCTGCAAGGATGGCCGCCACAAGCAGCGTCAGGGTTGATACAGGCGTCAAACGTCGATAATTGTTTGGTTTTAGATTGAAATAAGGGGCAAAATCCGGTATTCTTGCGCGTTTCGCGACACGCAGACCGCTTTGTCCCGTTGAGGAGATCAGATTCATGGCTCGTATAGCCGGGATTAATGTACCGCCGCAGAAACACGCTGTTATTGCGCTGACCGCCATTTATGGCATCGGTCGCACGACAGCGGAAAAGATTTGTGATGCCACTGGCGTCAGCCCGGACACCAAGATCAAGGATCTGTCCGAGCCGGAGATCGAAAACATTCGTGGTGAAGTGGCAAAGTACACGGTGGAAGGCGATCTGCGCCGTACCGTATCCATGAACATCAAACGACTGATGGATCTGGGTTGCTACCGTGGTATGCGTCACCGCCGTGGTCTGCCAATGCGCGGACAGCGTACGCGCACCAACGCACGTACCCGCAAGGGTCCGCGTCGTCCGATTCGTCGATAAAGACTTCGTAACAGGGTTTTAGAACATGGCAAAAGCACCGACTCGCACGCGGAAAAAGGTCAAGAAGAATGTGGTTGATGGAATCGCTCACATTCACGCGTCGTTCAACAACACGATCGTGACCATTACTGATCGCCAGGGCAATGCACTGGCGTGGGCAACGGCTGGTGGTTCCGGTTTCCGTGGCTCACGCAAGAGTACACCGTTCGCCGCACAGGTTGCTGCGGATCGTGTCGGTGAAATGGTCAAGGAATTTGGTCTGAAGAATCTCGAAGTCGAGGTTAAAGGACCGGGGCCGGGTCGCGAGTCTGCAGTTCGTGCGCTGAATAATGCCGGTTTCAAGATCACCAATATTACTGATGTTACCCCGATTCCGCACAACGGTTGTCGTCCGCCCAAGAAACGACGCGTGTAAGGCGGAGGAGAGCAAATGGCAAAGTACACAGGACCCAAATGTCGCCAGTGCCGTCGTGAAGGCACCAAGTTATTCTTGAAAGGCGAAAAATGTTATACCGCAAAATGTGCGATCGAGACCCGTCCGTTCCCGCCAGGCCAGCATGGTCAGCGGCGTACGCGTCTGTCTGACTATGCGACCCAGTTGCGTGAGAAGCAGAAGATGCGCCGTATCTACGGTGTGCTGGAACGTCAGTTCCGCAACTATTACAAGGCTGCCGCCGGCAAGAAAGGCTCTACGGGTGAAAATCTGTTGCAGCTGCTGGAAGGTCGTCTGGACAATGTGGTTTACCGCATGGGCTTTGCCGCTTCCCGTACCGAAGCGCGCCAGCTGGTTCGTCACAATGCCATCACCGTGAACGGTCGCCGTGTCACGATTCCGTCCTACCAGGTTCGTCCGAACGACAATCTGGCCATCGCGGAAAAATCACGCAAGCAGCTGCGCGTGCAGTCTGCACTTGAAGTTGCAGAGCAGCGCGGATTTGTTGACTGGATTGATGTGGATGCGAAAAAGATGGAAGGCGTGTTCAAGGCACTTCCAGAACGTTCGGATCTCCCAGCCGAAATCAATGAACATCTTGTTGTCGAGTTGTACTCCAAGTAAAGCAACAGCTTAAGAGGGCTATTCATGCAGGGCAAGGTTACCGAGTTCCTGAAGCCACGTATTGTAGACGTGCAATCCATTAATGAACGTACCGCACGAGTGGTACTGGAACCGCTCGAGCGCGGTTTTGGCCACACGCTGGGTAATGCCCTGCGTCGGATTTTACTGTCATCCATGCCGGGCTGCGCCGTTACCAGCGTTGAGATCGATGGCGTGCTGCATTCCTATTCCTCGATTGAGGGTGTGCAGGAAGACGTGATGGAGATCATGCTCAACCTGAAGGGTGTTGCGTTGAGGATGCATAATCGCGACAAGGCATCCCTGAAGCTGAGCAAGAAAGGTCCGGGCGCTGTGACTGTCGGTGATATCACGCTCGACCACGATGTGGAAGTGGTGAACCCTGACTATGTGATCGCCAACCTGACCAAGGAAGGCGAGCTGAACATGACCCTGCACGTGGAAATGGGGCGTGGTTATGTGCCCGCCAAGGCGCGTGCCGAGCAAGAGGAAGAAGACGGTTTCATGGTCGGCTCGTTACGTCTGGATGCCAGCTTTACGCCAGTCTACCGGGTGTCCTACACCGTTGATTCTGCGCGTGTTGAACAACGCACCGATCTCGATAAACTGATTATCGACATCGAGACCAACGGAACCATTGATCCCGAAGAATCCATTCGCCGTGCAGCGACAATTCTTCAGGACCAGCTGTCGGTCTTTGTTGACCTTCAGGGCAAGGAAGAAGTTGCCCAGGAGGCACCGGAAGCTGATGTTGATCCGATTCTGTTGCGTCCGGTCGATGATCTTGAGTTGACGGTACGTTCAGCCAACTGTCTGAAGGCGGAAAGTATCTACTTCATCGGTGACCTGATTCAGCGCACCGAAGTCGAGTTGCTGAAAACCCCGAATCTTGGCAAGAAGTCGCTCACTGAAATAAAGGATGTCCTGGCATCCCGTGGACTGTCACTGGGCATGCGCCTGGAGAACTGGCCACCGGCAGGACTCAAGGAAAGCGAAAAGCAACCCATTGTCGCCCTGTAAGACTTTAAGAGTAGGTATAGAACCATGCGTCACCGTCAAAGTGGACGAAAACTTAATCGCAACAGCAGTCACCGCAAGGCGATGTTCAGCAACATGGCTGTGTCCCTGCTGCATCACGAAGTGATCAAAACAACATTGCCGAAGGCCAAGGAGTTGCGTCGTGTTGCCGAGCCGCTGATTACCATGGCCAAGACCGACAGCGTACACAAACGCCGCCTGGCATTTGCGCGCCTGCGTGATCGTGACGTTGTGACCAAGTTGTTCAATGAACTTGGCCCGCGTTACAAGGACCGCCCCGGTGGTTATCTTCGCATCCTGAAGATGGGTTACCGCACCGGTGACAAGGCGCCGATGGCGTTGGTGGAACTGGTTGACCGTCCGGATGATGTTGAGGAGTTCGAGGCCGTTGCCGAGTAGACGCTACGCTGCAAAATACTAAAAGCCGGGCTTCTGCCCGGCTTTTTTGTGCGCGTGTGAAAATGTTGCTGTTCCTTGAATTACCCCGGCACCCCGGGGCAGGCCGGGATCTGTAGTCTCTCACGCATGAGCAGCCTGTTTGTGCCGGCTGGGCGTTTAATCGAATGTGCAGGGTTTGTTGCGGTGGCGCTGAACGCGTCATAGCATGTCTCTATCATGATAGCGATTTTAACGGATTTTGGTGTTTCCGGGCCGTACCTCGGCCAGATGCGGGCCGTTCTGTACGGGCGAGCGCCGGGTATTGATATCGTCGACCTTTTTCCGGATCTCCCTGTGTGCAATGTACGGGCTGCTGCCTACCTGCTGCCGGCATACACGCAGTATCTTCCCGCTGATACGGTCTGCCTGTGCGTTGTCGATCCCGGTGTTGGTACAGATCGCAGGGCATTGGCCTTGCGCATTGATGGTCGCTGGTTTGTCGGGCCGGATAACGGCCTGTTCAGCTTGCTGGTTCGTCGTGGTCGTGACGTGCTGGTAAACGAAATTCACTGGCGTCCCGACACGTTGTCAGACAGCTTCCATGGGCGCGATCTGTTTGCACCCATTGCTGCGGGGTTGGCGATGGGCAAGGTTGACGGGCTTGATGCCATTGATCCTGGACAACTGCTTGTGCCAGACTGGCCGGATGAGCTGGCCGAGGTAATTTATCTCGACCGTTACGGTAATGCCATCACAGGGTTAACGGCGGATGCATTGCCGGATACGGCCATTCTCGACATTGCAGGACACAGATGCCATTACTGCAGGACCTTCGCCGAGGCTGGGCACGGTACGCTTTTCTGGTACCGGAATTCTAACGGGTTGGTAGAAATTGCCATGAATCAGGCAGATGCATCAGCCTGTGCCGGACTCCGTGTGGGAGAACCGATAACGTTTGTTCCAGGCTGAAAAAAGCCCGGCGCCAGGGCCGGGCTTTTGGGCTTCGTTCTCTCCAGCGTGTGTGTTTATTTCGAGACGAGGAGAATATTGAACAGCTGGGTATTGTCACCCGGTGACTGACCGACACAGCTGACAATATTTTTGCCGCTTCCCTGTGCATTGATATTGGCCATACAGGTCAGGTTGCCAACTGTTCCGCCACCGGAGGGCACAGAAATAGTGCCTGTGATAAAGCCCGCCTCGGGATTGTTCAACGTTGTCAGGCTGATGGCAACCGTGTCGGTGGACAGCGTGTTGGCGTCGATATCAGTCACAATTGTGCCCGTACAGGCGCCAGCTGCATCGCAGGTTACGCTGACCGGTGAAATCTGGCTGCCGGTGATCTGGCTGGCATCGAACAACAGACCTGCGTAATTATCAGCCAGGTTGGCGATGTCGGTGAGCGTTTCCTTGGCGAGTCCAAAAATGTAGGTATCGTCAGTTTCGTCGTTGGGTGTATCAATCCCTGTTCTGACGATCGCACCATTACTGTTTGTCAGGTACGCCTCTGTCTCGGGAACACCCAGGTTATTGTTCAAAATCAATATGCCATCTGCACAATTTCCACCGGATAAATTATCTACTCCCAATGAGCTTTGGGTGAGGGAATAGGTGGAGGGTAATGTCGGTGTGCCTGTTGTTGCGTCGAAACTGAAAGTGCCGTACATGCTGCTGGTGGGGTCAGCGGCGCTGACGCCGTTCTCTACATTGACGTTCACCCAGTTTGCATCGAAGTTGCCTGTCGGGCAGGTACCACTGGAAACCATGGGGATAACCTGATCACTGGTCGGATCGATCGGCTTGAGGAAGAACACATACCCCGGCACATTCAGTGCGTAGGCGGCATCTCCAACCGACGGTGCACCGGTAACTGAAGGGTCGGCGACAACGCTGCCAGCTGTTAGTTTGACAAAGCCGGCAGGCAAGTCAACATAACTCCCGGTAATCGTCAGAACAACCGGGGAAGTGGCTGTTTCACTCTTGGTAATGGTGAAGGTACCACTATCGGTGAGCGAAACGTTCCAGCGGGAACCGGGTCCGTTGTACGATGAGCCGCCACCGTTTCCTGATGAGCTGGAACCACCGCCACAGGCGACGATCAATGCTGCACTACTGACAGCCATCAGCAAGGCTGCTACCGGTTTTAGGATAAAACCCTTCATGTCCATGATTCACTTCCTTTTAGTGTGATGTTGTGATTGCTCTAGCGGCTGCGTATCAGGCAACTTTAAGGAAGGCAGGGGTTTTCCGGTTTTTAGTTTTCTGAAGGATAAATTATTTTATTTATCTTTTTCATCAAGTAGTTGCTGAATAAGAGCACGTACTTCAGGATGATTGAAGTTACGTCCGCCCACTGCGCGGTAGACCACGCGGCCCCGTTTGTCGATCAGCATCGTGGTCGGCAGGCCCTTCACGCCGTAGCTGTCAGAAACTTTGCTGTCTCCGTCAAACAGAATGGGGAAGGTGGGGTAGACATCCAGTTGTCCCATATAAGAGAACACATGATCCGGCGTTTCCCACTGATTGATTGCAAGAACGATGAAGCCCTGGTCGCGAAGCGCAAGATATACTGTTTCCATAGACGGAATTTCTTCCCGGCAGGGTGGGCACCAGGTTGCCCAGAAGTTGATCATGACAACCTTGCCGCGCAGCGATGACAGGGTATATGACTTGCCATCCATATCTTCCAGCGTAAAGTCCGGCGCTGTTACCGGTGTGGGCAAGCGTGACAGTCCGTGCCCCAGCGCCGCAAACGACGTGGCCGGTGCAAGCCAGCTTGTCAGTATCAGTGCAAAAGTGACAAGAGGCTTACGCATCGGGTTCGGTCGCCGGGGCGCAATGAACAGCTTCAATTTTGTCTTCATAGGTTTTGTCACCCAGTGTCCAGGAGTAGTACAGATCAAACTGGCTTCCCGCCGGCAGTGGCAGCGTTGTGAAACCCTGCCCCCAATCACCGGGTTGGAACGTCTGTTCCTCGTGCAGCAGAACCCAGCGGAAGGCCAGACTGCGGTTTTTCCATTCTTCCATCCACTGTGTCTTGGTCTTGAGATGGTGTGTTTTCCCGTCGGGTGTGACATAGCGCCAGTCAGTCAGTCGGTAGTGGAGTGGCTGCTGACTGGTATTGCGCAAAATGGTGCCAAAGGTGCAGTAGGCACGTGTGGAGTCAGCGATGTCTTGCGGCAGGCCGCGTGCCTTGAACACCGCAACAACAAAATCGGGTGACAGGGGCAGCAAGCGCAGGCTGAAGCCAGGGTGTTCTACCGTAATGCGCTCGATACCGCTTTCCGGATTGTACTCGCGCTGTACTTCGCCGGCGTTGGCGAGTAATGGCCAGAGCAGGCAGGCTGTTATCAGACGGTAAGGCATTTTTCCCCCTGTTGGGGTGACACCTGGTGCCACTGCATTAATACTACCTTTAATCGGTCAGGACGTGCCCTGTTTGGTGTTTATTCCTTCCCGGGTCGTGCCTGCATCAGGATGGATTTGTTCGCGTTCCAGTATGGGGTGCAGAAAATGCCCGGTATGGGAGCGCTCGCAGGCTGCGACCTGCTCCGGTGTGCCACAGGCAATAATCTCTCCGCCACCATTGCCGCCTTCCGGGCCGAGGTCAATAACCCAGTCAGCGGTTTTGATGACATCCAGGTTGTGTTCGATGATCACCACCGTATTGCCATGATCACGCAGGCGGTGCAACACGCGCAATAATTGTTCGATATCGTAGAAGTGCAGGCCGGTGGTCGGTTCATCGAGGATGTACAGCGTTTTGCCTGTATCGCGCTTGGACAACTCGCGTGACAGTTTGACGCGTTGCGCTTCACCCCCGGACAGTGTGGTTGCGTTTTGCCCGAGACGGATGTAGGACAACCCCACATCCAGCAAGGTTTTCAGCTTGCGTGATATCACGGGTACAGCGCTGAAAAATTCCGCCGCATCTTCAACCGTCATCTCCAGAACTTCGTGGATGTTGCGGCCCTTGTAACGGATATCCAGCGTCTCGCGATTATAGCGCTGGCTCTTGCACACATCACAAGGCACATAGATATCCGGCAGGAAGTGCATTTCCACTTTGATAACGCCGTCACCCTGGCAGGCTTCGCAGCGGCCACCTTTGACATTGAAACTGAAGCGTCCCGGTTTGTAACCGCGTGAGCGTGCTTCCTGGGTGCCGGCAAACAGTTCTCGTATGGGCGTGAAAAGTCCGGTGTAGGTGGCCGGGTTGGAACGCGGGGTGCGACCGATGGGGCTTTGATCGATATCGACGACCTTGTCAAAAAGCTCCATCCCTTCCACGGAAGCGTGTGGTGCCGGTTCTGTGCTGGCACCATTGAGTTCTGCTGCGGCCAGCCGGTACAGCGTGTCGTTGATCAGCGTGGATTTGCCTGAGCCGGATACACCGGTCACACAGGTCATCAGGCCCACCGGGATATCCAGATCAACATCTTTTAGATTGTTTCCGCTTGCCTTGCGGATGCGCAACTGGTGTTGCGGGTTATTGAGAGTGCGCTGATCCGGGCCACTTATGCGTCTTGCGCCACTCAGGTATTGTCCCGTCAACGAAGCCGGGTTGTTAATGACCTCGTCCGGCGTGCCCTGTGCCACGACCTTGCCGCCGTGTATCCCCGCGCCCGGTCCCATGTCTACCAGGTAATCGGCGCTGCGGATAGCATCCTCGTCGTGTTCGACAACGATCACGGTGTTGCCAAGATCACGCAGGAAGGTCAGGGTGCTGAGCAAACGCTGGTTATCGCGTTGATGCAGGCCAATAGAAGGTTCGTCGAGAATATACATAACGCCGACCAGTCCGGCACCAATCTGGCTGGCAAGTCGGATGCGTTGCGCTTCACCGCCGGACAGGGTGTCGGCACTGCGATCCAGTGACAGGTAATTGAGGCCTACGTTGACCAGGAATTCCAGTCGCTCACGGATTTCCTTGACGATCTTTTCAGCGATGGCACCGCGTCGCCCGGGTAGTGCAAGGCCAGCAAAAAACTCACTTGCTTCACCAATCGGTAGCGCAGCAATCTGCGGCAGTGTGCGTTCATCGACGAACACGTGACGGGCCGCCTGGTTGAGCCGGGTGCCTTCGCAGTCCGGGCAAGGGTGGGTGCTGAGATAACGTGCCAGCTCGTCGCGCACCACGCTGGACTCGGTCTCGCGGTAACGTCGTTCCATGTTGCGCAGGATGCCTTCGAAGGGGTGGCACTTGACCTTGATACCGTTACGCTCATTGATGTAGCGAAACTCGATTTTCTCCCGGCCGCTACCATAAAGGATGATCTGCTGGATATTGTCCGGTAGGTCGTCAAAGGGTATTTCAATGTCAAAACCGTAGTGATCCGCCAGTGAACTGATCAGCTGGAAATAGTAGGCATTGCGCCGGTCCCAGCCGCGCACTGCGCCTCCGGCGAGGCCCAGGTGTGGATTGGCCACCACACGCTTCGGGTCAAACGACTGCTGCATGCCAAGACCATCACAGGTTGGGCAGGCGCCGACCGGGTTGTTGAAGGAGAACAGGCGTGGTTCCAGCTCGGTTAATGAGTAACCACATTTCGGGCAGGCAAACTTGGCAGAGAAAGTGATCTCGGTGTTGTCGTCCATGTGGACCACCCGCGCCAGACCGTCGGCGAGACGCAGTGCGGTTTCAAATGATTCTGCCAGCCGCAGTTTGAGGTCATCGCGAATCTTGAAACGGTCGACCACGACTTCGATGCTGTGTTTGCGGCGCAGGTCCAGTGATGGCGGATCGTCAAGCTCGAACACTTCGCCATCAATTCGTGCGCGGATGAAGCCGTGTGCACGCAGTTCTTCCAGCAATGCCAGATGCTCACCCTTGCGATTCTGAACGACGGGTGCCAGCAGCATCCAGCGTGAGCCAGCGGTTTGTTCCAGAACGTGATCAACCATCTGGCTGATCGTCTGTGCTTCCAGGGTAATGGCGTGGTCGGGGCAACGCGGTGTGCCGACGCGTGCAAACAGCAGGCGCAGGTAGTCGTGTATCTCGGTAATGGTGCCGACTGTCGAACGCGGATTGTGTGACGTGGATTTTTGCTCTATCGAAATAGCGGGCGACAGTCCTTCGATATGGTCGATATCGGGCTTTTCCATCATCGACAGGAACTGGCGTGCGTAGGCGGACAGCGATTCGACATAACGGCGCTGGCCTTCCGCATAAATGGTATCGAAGGCCAGCGAGGATTTACCGGAGCCGGACAGGCCGGTAATCACGATCAACCGATCGCGCGGCAGGTCGAGGTCGACGTTTTGCAGATTGTGCGTACGCGCGCCGCGAAGGCGAATAGTATCCATGTTGTTTCCGGTAAATAGGGCAACCTGATACTATACGGTGTTTGTTGATGGCTGACCAAAGGGAAATCTATTCCGTGAACAAGGCAGTGCATGCCGACCAGAACATGACCCGAACAGAGGCGCGCACGGCGGCATCTCTGGCGGGTATTTATGCCTTGCGCATGTTGGGGTTGTTCATGATTCTGCCCGTATTTGCCCTGTATTCTGATGAGCTGGAAGGCGCCACGCCAGCACTGGCAGGGCTGGCGATTGGTATTTATGGTCTGACCCAGGCATTCCTGCAGATTCCGTTTGGACTGGTATCAGACAGGGTTGGCCGCAAGCCGGTGATTATATTTGGATTGCTGGTATTTGCAGTGGGCAGCATTATGGCGGCCCGTGCCGATACGATCTGGGGTGTGATCGCCGGTCGCGCCATGCAGGGCGCAGGCGCTATTGCGGCAGCAGTCATGGCACTCACTGCGGATCTGGTGCGTGAAGAGCACCGGGTCAAGGCCATGGCCATTATCGGTATGAGTATTGGCGCCTCGTTTGCCGTCGCCATGGTGCTGGGTCCGCTATTGAATGGCTGGATCGGTGTGCCGGGTATTTTCTGGCTAACGGCAGTGCTGGCGGTCGGGGGTATCGCCATCGTTGTACTGCTGGTACCAAACCCTGTGGTGTCGCGAGTACGGCGTGATGCCGAGCCGGTTCCGGCGCAATTTGCCAGCGTATTAAGGAATACGCAGTTGCTGCGCCTGAACGCCGGTATTTTTTCCCTGCACCTGATACTCACGGCCAGCTTTGTGGTACTACCGCTGGCGTTGAGGGATCTGGCCGGGCTGGATGCGGCCAAACATTGGGAGGTATACCTGCCAGTGCTGCTGTTGTCTCTGCCGATGGCGATACCCTTCATTATACAGGCGGAAAAACACCAGCACATGAAATCAATTTTCGTTGCTTCCGTGTTCGTGGTGGCGTTGGCGGAGTTGTTATTGTTTGAATTCCACAGCCAGGTGCTGACCATCGGCCTGGGGTTGTTCGTTTTCTATTCGGCGTTCAATTTGCTGGAGGCGCTATTGCCGTCGCTGATTGCCAAAATGGCGCCGCCGGACAGCAAGGGCACGGCCATGGGGTTCTATTCCAGTTCCCAGTTCTTTGGTGCCTTCGTGGGTGGAACGGCCGGTGGCTGGTTACACGGGCGGTTCGGACTGTCTTCTGTGTTCCTGCTCTGTGCCATTGTGGCGTTTGTGTGGCTGGTACTGGCGGCCGGTATGCGGGCGCCACGGTATCTGAATACGCGTTTGCTCCGGATCGGGGCACTGGATTCTGTCGCTGCACAGCAGTTGGCGCAGCGGATTACCGCCGTACCGGGTGTGGCCGAGGCGGTCGTGATTGTCGAGGATGAGGTGGTGTATCTGAAAGTTGATACCCAGGTGCTTGACGAAGATGCGCTGAATGCGGCTGTTGCGGCGGGGGCCTGACGGGGAATCAAGGGTTTACGGAAATGTTCGCCAGAGATTTTCAGATTGTTGAGAAGTGACGTTGCTGCCGGGTTGTCCACTGGTGCAATGAGCCGTTATGATGCCCACTGGTTGCAGTATAAGACACACAAAACAGCGAGAGAAAGCACACGGACTGTGTTTTCCTTAAGGAGTTGAGCATGGCACGAGGCGTAAACAAAGTCATTCTGGTCGGTAATCTGGGTGCGGACCCGGAAGTGAAATATATGCCCAACGGCAATGCCGTGGCTAATATCACGCTGGCCACCAGTGAAAGCTGGAAGGACAAGCAGAGCGGCGAAAACAAGGAAAAAACCGAGTGGCACCGGGTGGTGTTTTTTCGTCGTCTGGCCGAGATTGCCGGTGAATACTTGAAGAAGGGATCGCAGGTCTATATCGAAGGCAAGCTGCAGACGCGCAAATGGCAGGACAAGAACGGCAATGATCGTTATACCACCGAGATTGTCGCCAATGAAATGCAGATGCTCGGTGGTCGTGGCGGTGGTGGCAGTGCCGACTTTGGTGGTGCTTCAGCGTCTCAATCGGCACCCGCTGCCGCGCCTGCGGCAACTGCAGGCGGTGATTTTGATGATGACATCCCGTTCTGACGCAGTAATACTTTAACCGGGGACAGACCACGTTTTTTAAAATTATAAAAGTGGTCTGTCCCCAATTATCGGTTCCCAATTATCGCCAATTATCCGGTCGTTCCGGCGAATGCCGGAATCCATTCGATCTGATTAAACCGATGACAGGAGGTAGACCACGAATTTTTTGAAAAACGTGGTCTGTCCCGGTTAATCCGGTTAATTTCCGCCAAAAGTTGAAGCATTTCCATAGCAAGCTTCACCAACCATCTGATTTCTAATTTAATCCTCATTTTTATGTCTGGTGATAATTCCACCACTCCTGCCCACCTTCGCTAAGTTACTGTCCGCAAAGAAGGATTTTTCGTTTCTTGCCTTGACAAGGTGGGGATTTGCTACCTATAGTGTCGAGAAGTGGGAGCTGGTG
>CAZVBD010000033.1:0-6171 GCA_964625255.1 uncultured Thiohalobacter sp.
TGCCAGAAGCGCGCCGGGCAGGCATGTGGCCGTGGGCAAGATCGAGCAGTTGCAGATTTCACGGCGTAAGGGACACGCCTGAGCTGAGCGATACGCCGTTGCTGGCCTGGGATGGTAAGGGTGTAACAGGCTGGAATGGCGTTACTGTTAAATCCTCGAGACGGAATCGATAGTCCTGAACCCTGGTTTCAAGCTCCACACGACCAAGCCCCAGTATGGGTTCCTTCCCCTTGAGAACATCTGTCACGCTTCTGTTTTTGTAGCTGTCGAGCAAATCCAGGTTGGCTTCAAACATCTTCTCGTTCTGTGTGCCACATTGCCCTATCCAGTCATCACGCTCTTGCACCGCATTGACCAGCAGCCGGTTGTCACTCATTGAATTTCTCAGGGTCTGAGTCGTTTCCCTGTATTTCCCCAGCAGTTGCTTGTATTTATCAACGTCACCACGAATCCGGCCAACCAGCCGATCATTATTTTTCTCCGCCTTGCCGAGTTTTTTTCGGGTTTTTCCCAGGTCAGACTCCATGCTCGCAATCTTGTCTTCGATTTCCTTGAGCTGTGTATCAAGCTCGGCATTTTTCTTTTGCAGCTCACTCTTTTCCTTCGACAGCTTGCGAATCATGATCTGGGCCTTGCGCATGGCATCCGCCGCACCATCTTCACGTCGTTCTGCCTGTGCCGTAAAACTGGCTGCAAGCAGGGAAAACAAGGCGAGAAAAATAAACATGTATTGTTTTGTCATGATTCGTCTCCGTCAGAACTTTGCGTTCAGGTCAAGCTGCAGTACATCGATACCCAGCGTCGGCCCATCAATTTCATCCGCAGACAGGTAACGCAACTTCAGCCACGTGTAATCGTTAATGCCGTAACTACCGCCGATAATCCAGCCTTTGGAATTTGTCCCTCCCAGGAAGAAGTCAGAATCAGTAAATGCGTCAAGGACTGCATCACGTTCAAGGTAGCGGTAAGACATGAAGGCCTGCCAACTGCGCCGCTCATAAGTCGTCGGCCACCCGATCAGGAGTTTCAGCGTATAGCCTTCGGTTTTATCTTTGGACGGGTCTTCGGTAAACAGCGTGCTGTTCACAAACATTTGGCCATTGGTCCGCCGACGGATCTCGTCATCGTCATAACCAATATTTTTCACATAGCTGCCCGTCAGTATCCAGTGTACCGGTGCAAAACGAGCCAGATCATAACGAGCGGTCAGGTCAATGATGTCGTAATCGGATGCCAGCCCAAAGCGTCGCAGGGAGCCACCCGTATCATTACTGATTTCGAACAGGCTGTTACCTTTCTGCAAAAATTCCGGCGCAGTATAATCATTCAATGTGCTATTCAGAGAATTCCGCTTACCAACGATATTTTCGTAGTTATAGTAGGCCAGCCCGATGCGAAAAGATGACTGGTCTTCGAATATTTTCTGGAACCCGAGCTGCGCACCAAATAGCCATTTATCTTTACTGCTGAGCTCGACTTCCTGCAAAGAGAATGCCCCCACTGTGGCAAACAGTGTGCTGTCCTGCTCATCAATGTCGTAAAGACTGTTTCCACCACCAAGGTTGTGTCGGAAAGTAGCAGAGAACCCATCGAAGTTAAGATCCTTGTCCCATACGAGGTCAGTGGAAAACCAGGGGTTTGGGATACGACCACCTGTCAGTGTCATCCAGTTGTAGGCATCTGCATTCTGCCCCTGGTATTGCAGATAAGCACGATCCAGCAGCAGCCGGTTTGGTGTGTTGTAATTACCTAACGTCTGGTTGGTCGATACAGGATCGTTGAAGCTCCCAGTCGCAAACCGAATACCTGTTTTAAGATTGGTCGTTACCTTTGCATCCATACCGATACGCAAACGCATACGCGCACGTGTACGATCCTCAGCACTGGTGAGGGGCCTCAGTGTCCCGTCATCATTACTGTGCTGATAATCGATGTGTGAGTTATCAAAATTATCGGGACCATACAAATCCTGCTGGCCTCGCAGGCGTATATCACCCTTGAATTTAATGCGTGAGATCCACTCAGGCAACGCATCGGGCACGCCCCAGCGTTCTTGTTTAGCCTGTGCCATGACATCCTCGACAACCTTCTCACGCACCTCAGCCTCAACCTGCTGCTTGATCTCATCCCGGACAAAATCCGGTACATAAGGCACGCGCACAACACGCCGGTTGCTCTTGACCCCGGCACGCTCTGACCGTCGCACTTCTTCCTGTGCCTTTTTTTCCGCATTGGCAATCAGACGATCGGCTTGTTCACGGCTCAATACACCCTGTTCCACCAGGGCATCAATAAGATTGATCGTCGTGTTCTTCAGCAGCAGCAGATCACCTTTTTCATCCGCATGCACACTGGTGCCACTCATCAATACTACGGCTATCGATGCAGCCAGTAGCATTCCGGGCATCTTGTTCATTTTAAATCTCTCCTGAAAAATACGACTTGTCATTAAGCTTCCCCGCTCACCTAGAGCGTGGAACTGATACGCAACCGGACTGGCTGCGGCATATCAGGCGGTGGCGCAACAGCCATTGCCTGAATGTGTTCGATGATTTCTTTCATCGTCTCATCCATTTGGCTGTCACCTGTCGAACTGTCCAGTTTGACACGGAGAATGCGGCCATCCTTGCCCACCCATATTCCAGCGATAATCGAATACGCCTTGCGGCGCATCTCCTCATGCTCGGCAAACACATCCTCAATACGCCGTTGCAACTGCGTGGCGTAATACATGGCGGGGCTTCCTGCACCGTTTAGTAACCCTCGACCACCTTTTCTGCCGACCAGCCCGAAGCCATCGCCGGCACCACTCCCGTCTGCATCTACCCCCAACGCCTCGCCCGGTGGTGGCTCATCCGCAAGCTCCGGCAACGGTTCCGGCTCCTCCAGCTCCGGAACCTTCACTTCTTCCTTAAGCTCAGGTTCGGGCAATTTTTCCATTTTTGGAGGCGGCGGTGGTGGCGGCGGCGGTTTGAGCAAAGTAATTTGCTGAACTTTCCTCTTGGGTCGGTCCGGTTTGTTGTCCAGAAAATTCTGGATGGACAACACTGCGGCAGCGCCCACACCAACCACCAACGCCACTCCGACAATACGGGGCAGATATTTACGCAGGGCCGATGACATAGCCGTTATTTGACAAGCTTCTGTGTAACCAGTCCGATCTGTGTGATATCGAGGCGCCCCAGAAGGTCGAGCACATTCATCACCAGCTGGTACTGTACTGCGGCATCACCCTTGACCACGACCGGCAAGCTGGGATTCACCGCTTTGTATTGCAGTAACGTGGATTCCAGCTGCTCCAGGGTCACGGGATAGGTATCCAGAAAGATTGCGCCTTCGGCTGTGATAGTAATGGCCTTGGTCTGTGGCTTGGCCAGACTGGGCGTGGAGCTGGCCTTGGGAAGATTAACGGCAATCCCCTGCACACTAGCCGTGGTCATAATGATGAAAATGACGAGTAATACGTAGGCCAGATCCAGCATTGGCGTAATGTTAATATCATCATAGGGTGCGTTTTCTTCCTGAACATTCACGTTGGCATGGCCTCAGCTGTAGTCTTCTGCGATCTTGGCAATAAACTCATCGGCGAATACAGTCATATCTGCCTGAATCTCCCTGATACGCGTACCAAGATAGTTGTAGGCAAACAATGCGGGGATAGCGACGGCCAGACCGGCTACGGTTGCAACCAGCGCAGCAGCGATACCGGGTGCAATTGAATTGACATTGACGTCTCCGGACGCAGCGATCGCAGCGAACGTAATCATGACGCCGACCACTGTGCCAAGCAGACCAAGAAAAGGGCCTCCCGAGATAGCAATGGTTAACAGCACCATCTGACTATTGAGCTTCTGCCCTTCGCGCGTCATCACACTATCCATCGTAGCCTTGATGGCACCTATAGCCTGTGGTGACAACGTGGTGCGAGCGGCCTTTGCACCGACACTCTTCGCTATTCGATGATGAATCTCCTGAACACCGGCGTGATAGATGCGGTAGAGCGAAGAGCTTTGGAAGTGATCATGCTTGCCGGCCAATGCCATCATCAAGGGTGATTCTTTAAGCTCCCTGTCGCCTTCACTCTCCTCGCTGTCCAGATCTTCTATATGTCCTGCACCGAGACTCGCGAAATGATTATCAAAACCCCGGTTATCCCTACCCACACGACCAATCACAAAAATCTTGTTTACCATCACGACCCAACTTATTGCCGCCATGACAGCCAACACCCCGATGACCACCCAGCCATCCAGTGTGACATTATGTAAGGTAGTGATGAAATAGGATTCATCACCACCATCACTCCCCTGATCCGCATCCTCGCCGTAAACGATCATGCGAGTGCCAGGTGACTGTGACTGCACCAGCGCCGCCAGCCAGGACTCATTGCGTGCAATTGAAGAAACCTCTAATTCATCGATATCGCCGACAAAACCCGGTGCGGCTTCTTCGATCTGGCCGACAAGAATATCTCCAGTCAACATCGGCGTCGTCACCGGAAGGCTCTGCACCGGTACGCCATCAAGGAACAATTGCAGCGTGTCACTCGTCAGCACCAGCGTCGTATGATGCCAGCTACCAGGGACAAAGTTTGCTGGCCGGGTCTCGACTACCTGTTCTCCGACGACCAACCGGGCAACCAGTCCGGAGGATGTCAGATCAAGCGCCAGCGAACCCGTCTCGCCATTACGCGCCAGGATATGTTGCGTTTCAGCCGGCAGATGATCAACGCGGAACCAGAAACCCATGGTCCAGCCTTTGGCTGGATCAACTTGCAGCGAAGGATTATCTGCAATACGCAACTGCGCGGTACCGTTAAAGCGCGCGCCAGCACCAATCAGTGAATCGGCAACCACTTCGCCTGTCCAGCTTGCCGGCTGATTTCCATAGGCCGTGCTGTCGCTCGGTATCGTTTCATCTTTACCAAAGTGATACACCAGCGTCTGACTGGCGTCGTAGGTACCCGCAGGATCTTCTGCTTTAACGGCATTGGGGTTGCCGTAATACATCCAGAAGCTATTGGTATTTGAACCGGGCAACAATTTTGGAACCTTGACCCAGATGAGTGCCATCTCATTGATGGGGTCAAATTTCTCGACGTGGAATTTCAATGGTGTCAGATCGTCTTCTGACATAAAACGCAGATCACGCGCATCCTCGGCCATATCCAGAAAATAACTGAAATTACCGGTATGAAGACGAACCAGTACCGGCACTTCATCAACCTCCACGGGGATATTTACACCCGTCGGGGTAGTGTCAATACTGATGGCCTTGCGGTAGGCCCAGTCCGGGTTCCACCAGGCCTGTGCCAGCATCGGCGCCAACAAAAGCACAAGAAAGGTCAGGCTGCGTTGCTTCATGGGGATTCAACTCGCTCCATAGAAGTGGGTATTCTCTTACCTTAAGATGACAGCAGTGTGACAAATGCTGCCTTGATGCAGACTGTGCTCTTTTTTAGTTGGCCCTACTCACCAAAACCCAGGATTTCCACTCTCAGCAACCCAAGCGTATTGCTCTGGCTGGCACCATCTTCCACGCTTGCCAGACTGGTGACACTATCCTCGGCCAGCTTAGTCGCACTGCTGGCGATATTGCTGACACCGGTGAGGCCCGCTGCAATGCCACCGGAATTGGCTACAGGCACACCGACAGAAATGCCACCAACATTGATGTTGCCTGCGCCGACAACGGCCAGGGCACCGAGAGTAAGGTTACCCGTGGCTTTTATACCGGCGTCTCCAGCATCGATCTTGCCACGCGGTGCAAACAGGAAGCCGTTGATGCCGAGCAGGCCACTGCCTGAGATATTCGGCGGGAACTCCACGATGGTTTGTCCTGTTTTAGGATCAATGCGCGTTTTGGGTGCAGGCGAGGCCAACGCTGTTTTGGAGCCACGACCTGCATCGATGTCACCATTGGAAGACCACATCAATAGATCACCATTCAAGGCAAACACGCGCGATTGATTGACCAGGAAATCACCATCAACAAAAGCGTTGATATCTCCTGCTTGACCGGTCACCACACCTAGTTCATCGGGGGTTTTTGTCAACGCGGTGCTACTGGTAGCACCGCCGTTGATCAATCCGCCCGGCACCAGTAAATCGATATCACCGCCATCCAGGGTAAATATTTTACTCAATTTGATATCCAGTCGCCCTTCAGGAT
>CAZVBD010000033.1:6271-9201 GCA_964625255.1 uncultured Thiohalobacter sp.
CCGCCATCCAGGGTAAATATTTTACTCAATTTGATATCCAGTCGCCCTTCAGGATTTGGGTTGGGGAACAGTGTTCTGATAGCGTCGAACCCTCGCGAGTAATCACCAGAAGGTTCCGCACCATCAGTGGCTTCTATCCCGGATGCTTTTAGTTCATTGAACAGAATCTTTCCAAGAAAACGATTGCGCTGCAAAGGATCAATCACGCGCAGTGCAGCACGCACCTCAGCATCGCTACCCGCCTCAACATTGATCGATACCAGAAAATCACGGAGAGCGGACAAATAGATATCATCGGTATCGATGTAGCGCGCCATGAAAACGGCATAATCCGGATCACCGACATACCCCGCCAACACACTGATCGACGCCCCTTCGTCAGGCAACACCGTATTGGCAGCATCACCAATACTCTCGATGCCAGATGAAGCACCGAGATCAATACTACGTCCGGCGCGGAATTGCAGCTGACCGGGACCAGCAATTGTATAAACACGAACATCATTACCTGTCAGCTGACCGGTACTCTCTCTTAATGTCGCCTGCCGGATATCACGCCCGGCAGAGACAAGCGATATCTGCTGCGCATTGTTATGTTGGATATTTACATTCAGGCCGAGGATATCCCGGCCGGCAACCAACCGTGTCTGGTTGGAAAATACCAGCGTGGATTTTGCTCTTTCGTTCCCGGTTCTGCGTATGTCACCGTTACGCGCCACCATTTGGTTGAACTGCTTGCTGTTCAGGTGAATCGGAGTCAGAGCATGAAAACGTGTACTGGTGCTGGTAGCCAACGCATCAACCAACTGGCCACTACCGAGAACCAGAGGGAAGCGAACGTCCGGGAGTATCGAGGGATCGGCATCAGACTGCGCCAGAGCAAGACTGCCGTTCAGAACGACACTATCACCTGCCAATATGCGCAAATAGCCATCTTCGGCAGGCAATGATGCAAGTTTTGCCGTTCCAATCCGGGCGCTGCCTTCAATCGCCTGTAATTCAAAACGGGCGGGAACTATATTCTCTCTGAGCAGCGTTGACGTTTTTACACCAATTATATTGGAGGTGGTTTCAATCAAACTATCAAGTGCCGGTGTAGTCGTTGCTCCGTACACCGCATCCCCGGCCAACGATGTCATGGACAGACGCGCATTGGTCGACTGGCTCAAAAATAAGGTACCCACACCATTCAGGTTAGGGTTTAGACCCAACAACATCGCGAACTGGGTGTCTCTCTGTGCGATCAATCCTGGATCAAAAGCGCTATCGATCTGTAGACGATCTCCTGCGATCAGTGCAACATCACTATTGCCTATGCCCAGCAATGTGGCTTTGCCGGAATCACCGGGGGTAATATCGCGACCGGCTAAAACCCGCACCTTGCCCTGATCTGCCTGTAGATAGAAATCACTGAAATCCCGCCCTGCCCGTACCTGGAGCAATGAACCGCCTGACAACAGCGAACGGGTATCAGCACGTTGCTCAATCCGGGTGTCAGTACTCGTCGAAATGACCCCCAGATTATCCACTGGCGTAACCGTACCAGGCATAACCAGGCTGAGACCACTTACGTCACGACCGGCGGACACCTGCATACGCCCACCGCCGAGCACACCGATACCTCCATCGAATTTATTGACACTCAAACCGCGAATGACCGGCAGTTCTCCAATACCGGGGAGTGCGGCATTATAATTACCACCAATTTTGGGCTGCCAGTCCTGATTTAGTCCTGTTACGCCAGCCCCGCTCACGTCACCCCGGGCAGCAATACGAACGTCACCACCATCTTGTCCGAACTGCATGCTACCGGAGAAAAGATAAAGTATATCGTTACCATTCAGTCCGAATTGCGGGAATAGCACATCAGCGAAAGCACCGGCACCGGCATCGCGGCCAAAGGTATAGATGGCCGAACCCTTGCCAAGTTTTACATCTCCACCGGAAACTACCTGAATATCACCTGTACCGGTACGCACACGGTAGCCGTTGTTGAGAGTGACTCCCCCCGCGTAATTTACTGCTGTCCGATCAGCTGCATCCAGATCTGAGCCACCGCCAATCAGATAACTCCAGCCTTCGGTACTACTGATCCTGGTATTTAGTGGTGGGTTTCTTACGAAGGGTGCTATTGTCCGAGGCGCTTCATCATCAAATACTCCATCGCTCAAACTACCATCGAAGATTAGATCGCCCCCTGCACGCAGCATAAGCACGCCGGGCAGGCTATCAGTCCCAAAGCGTTCATCGGCTAGATTAATATCCTCACTCAGACGCAGATTATTGTCGGCACGGACATCAAGCACCGGGCGCAGACGAAAGCCCATCGGTAGATTACTCTGTGCGGCCTGCCAGAAGTCATCCATAGCGATAAGTTCTGCAGCTATTGCTGCCGATGTCAGTGTACTGTCGCCCGTCGCAGCATCCATCCCCGGATTTTTCAGTACGCTGACACCCAGCACTTCACGCGTGGCCGCACCGCTAACTGTACCCTGGAAAGATTGTAGACCCGTCAAGGCACCGTCTGTCCCGGCAGGAACATACAATTGCAGAAGACCACCGCCATTCAATTCCAGGCGGGCCTGTGGCCCGACATCCAGACTGACCTGCCCGTCTGCATCAGCATCCAATGCAACAAGTTCAATACGCCCCGCTTCTCCATCAACGGCACTGGCATCAAGAACACCCGAGATGGCAAGCGTGTCGCCCGCAGCCAGTTCGATGTTGCCACCGTCAACGCCACTGGCATCAATATCACCTGCTATAACCAGGTTCCCCTGATCCACTGACAGGACAACATGCTGCGCTGCGATTCGCTCATCTTGTTGCAGGCGCAGATCCCCCTGACGGATGCGAACTTTCTGTTCCAGGTTAAAATCACCGATTGTTAGTATCGACAGCAATGGTGTGAGAACATCACCATCTGTGCC
>CAZVBD010000033.1:9301-21430 GCA_964625255.1 uncultured Thiohalobacter sp.
AATCACCGATTGTTAGTATCGACAGCAATGGTGTGAGAACATCACCATCTGTGCCACCCAGTGTTCTGATACCTCTGACATCGACAGAATACGATGCACCGTCCCCATCAGCCGACCCGGAGCCTTTGATCGATACATCACCTGTACGCAAGTCGCCATTTTTTGCTTCTATAAAGACTCGTCCACCGTATCCACCGACAGATGCAGCTGAAACATCCAGACGTCCGCCCTCGAGACGTACATCACCAAGCGAAGCAAGCAAGCGTATTTCACCACCAGGTGTACCCAGCACTGTCGTGTCAAAACGTTCGTTGCGACCCGAAACATCCAGGTCGGTTCCTGTCAGCAACGTGATGCCATCAATTCCTCTTGAGGCCAGAGACAGGGTACCCGAAGACAATGCAATCGAAGTGGAAACCATAATTGAATCCGCGTTCAGATCCAGTCGTGCAGCCAGACCGACTGAACTTGAAATGGCCTGGTTTGCATTGTCTTCACCTTGCAGCAACAGTTGCCCCGTTACATCCAGACTTCCCTGAGTGCCGCTTGCTGCGGTGATAAGCGGTGTATCCACAGAAAGATCACCAGTAACATTCAAACGACCACCACCCTGGAAATACAACTTGTCACGTGCAAATAACTGCTGATTATCAAAACCTGCCAGAGTGAACCCGGCTCCATCAATCTGACCATCCAGCGTCAACGATTCAGCCTGCAACAGGAGACTTCCCGTACCTGGTATATCGGTGATTACTGTCTGGTCACTGAAGTTTGACAACTCTATCTGGTCACCGCTCAACACCATTGTACGGCCACCCAGAGCGCGCCCCACCAGTCCGGGTGCATCCAGATTTATTCTGCCGAAACGAATCGGATTGCCGGCGTTATCTTCAAGCGCGCCGTAGACATCGATCTGCCTGCTGCTACGCAAAATCAGATCGGTACCCTGTAACCCGGCCAATGTTGTATTGTTCAGCACCAGGCCGGTCAAACCGAGTCCATCTGTTTCACCCAGGCTTGCGCCGCTGGAACCCAATTGCAACGAACCGTTGAGCGCCGTAAATACACCAAGCAGATTCAGATCGGTAGTCGAGTCTAGAATCAATCCGCCATTCTCGGCGAACAGGCTCGTCTCCTTCGCAATCGTTAATGTGGCCGATGGCGTACCAGGTACCACGCTGCGGCGCGCCTGAAAGCCACGTCGGCTGCTGACTGCCAGCACGGCAGCATCGCCGCGTATATCCAGATCTGAGCCAGCCGCCAACACCGGACCAGTATTGCGTAATGTCGTTTGCCCACCTTCACCGATCTGTAGATCATGTGCGACCAGAATCAATTCTGGCAACGCCAGTTCCACGCCGTCTTCGACAACCAGCTGTTGTGCCGTCACTGTTACCTGAAATGTGTCGCCGATGTCCTCGCGCAAACCACCCAGCAGTAAACTCTCTGCACCAAGACTTGATAATTCATTTGTCGTAAGTTCGATGCCAGCATTCTTCCGTTGTTGCACTACACGCAGCGATTCAGCAGCGATATCCACCTGTGCACCCCGCCCCCCAGCGCGATTAGGCAATAGCTCAGCACCAAGATTCAGTGCTTGTGCCGCTTCAATGCTTAAGCGCCCGGCATCTGCCACACCAGTCACAGCATTCGGAAACAACGTCCCCAGGTTTTTTTCAACGTACTCCGCACGCAATCTAACCTGATTTCCATTCTCGATAGCGTATCCTTGCGAACGACTCTCGATCAGATCGGTTCCTGCCACACCACGGTAACCTGCAAGAATTTGTGCCCCGTCAGCACGGCGCGCAAGACTGCCTGGCACCAGATCCTGAGTGCCTGCAACCGGAGTCATCAGATAACCACCGTACAACGCATAACGCGCCGGCAGAATGGCATACTCACCTGCTGCCAGGCCGGCACCGCCTTCAAGGCGCAAAGTATCACCAACGCGTAGCCCCTGAATGAACTCGGCCTGAGCTGACTCCAGCGGATCCCACGGCGCGCCCTCCCTCCCCACTGATGGCAGGATTGCAAAAGATGAATTGGCCACTGTTCCATCCAGAATATCGCGTGAACCACCTGGTCCGGGAACAAACTCCCAGGCGCGGGCATCTCCACCACCACTGACGTCCAGCTGTGCACCTTGTGTCAGATCAATAGCTGGCGCCACCAGCCGAATCAAACGTGTTGGCGGTGCAACGGGCAGTTCTGTTTTATCGCCTAGCAGGAAAGTCAGATCGGTCTGAAACTGTAGCTGTCCAAAAGGTACCGTCAATCCTGCACCCGATACCGATGTCAGACTGCCTGGCAGAAGATCAATGCGTTTCGAAGCTTCAAACTGAACTTCACCAAACGGTGCGCGCAGCACACCGGCTTGCTCGATCAAGGAAGCCGTGAATGTCAGGCGTCCACCTGCTGACAATGCCTGTCCGGGGGCACCTGGTTCACGGTCGATGCGAATTAGCCCGGTATCACTATTCTCTACCCGAAAATCGAATCTGGACAAGGTAGAGGGATAAATCTGCTGAGCGGATAAACGTACATCACTTGCAGTACGTAGGCTGCCACTCAGTCCTGTAAGCCTCAGAGTGGTATCTCCGCGCATCAACTCACCACGGAAGCGAATATCGCCACGACTGACGATATCCAGTCCTGTGCGCTCACCTCCAACGCCAAAACCTTGCCAGACGCTGTGGCCAACAATATCAACCTGACTGGCCGTTATGGCCAACAATCCATCACCTTGTGATGGATTGAGTGTGATCGGCTGATTTGTCCCTTTGGTAATTTCAGATTGTGGAATGGCGCCATCTGTAGGGATATCGAATCGACTACCAATCGCGATATAAGGTGCAGATAGCCGCACGTCTACGCCAATGTTCTCGTACAGTGGTGCATCCAGAATAAGTGCACGTCCGGCACTCAGATTTAACTCACGATCAAAGCGGATACTGGCGAGTGATTCTGTCGTTTGTAATTTCCTCGCTTTCCGGTCTGGTCTGCTGCCCAATGAAAGGCTGGTAAAACCACTATCCAGCAGCCGCTCAGCAGGAACATAAGCGTGGCCGTTATTGATACTGGCTACAGGAGCCTCAGCATCGGGCAATACATCCTGATATTCAACAAGATGAAGAATGCGTTGTGTATGTGGGAAACGTTGATCTACCGGGATTGCTGCTTCTTCATCCAGTGTGGGCTGTTCACGTTGCGAAGGATCAAACCGTAAGCTGAAACGGCCGCCTTCCGTATCCGGCAGCGCAACCTGTGCATCATAGCGTCCCTGCAACAACACAGATTCAGCTGCCAGCATATCAACCGTACCAGCACGTCCAGCGACCCTGACCGGTTCAAAACGCTGTCCTTCAAACGGGAAACGCACAGCCGATGGCAAATCCAGTGTGGCAGCTACGCCGTGGACATCAATCAGGGAGCCTGGACGCGTAACGATGCTGCCGCGTTGCGCTTCAAAACGCACAATACCCGCATCCAGCACCTGCCCAATACGCAAACCCAAATCACTGGGTCTTGTGATATAACTCCCCGATACATCCAGAACCGCATTATCGCCTAGCCAGATCTTTTGATCCGCGAGATAACCCACGTTTTTATCAGCATCAATAACCAGCGTTATATCACCACCCGCAGCAACAATACTGCCATCCACCTTCACAGATGTTGTGCTGTTCAGACTGACTTTCGCACCAGGATCACCAATAATGCTTGCGCCTGTTCCGATATCGACTCCCCGATTACGAAACTGATCAGAAAACCCTGCAGATTTCAGTGCAAAATTTACCGGCTGACGTTGCCAGTCTGGAAAAAGTACGACCTCGGACGGCATCAACTCGCCACTACGTTGAAAGAATGCTTGCGCTGTTAATTGCAGATTACGTTGCTGTAGTTTTATTTGCGATCCTTTTGCAACAGTGATTCCTTCGCGCGTAGACGTGAAGCTGTAACTACCGAAACTATCAAACGGCACAATCGCCCCGGATCCAATACCATTTTCGTCAAAGTTAAATCCGTTCGCTGTCAGACTGAATTTACCATTACGTCCAAATCCTCGCGCACTAAGTGCACCGTCCAGCTTGAATTCGACAGGCAGCAGCCCGTTGTCTGAAGAAGCCGCCAGTAAAACATCACCACCATCACCGCCATGTAATGTACCGTCAGCCTCCTGCCAGGCACCTGCATCGACATTAAGACGGCTCCCGCTCGCCAGACGCAGTGCACCGTTTGAATCAAGCTCAATCGAACCAGCATTAATCACGACTGGATCAAGAGCCTCATTGTTAACCAACAGTGGGTTATCATTAGTCCACAACCCACTCGTGTTTAGTTCGACACCGGCCGCCACATCAATTGCAACATCTTTCACCGGAACAGCAAAGTTCTCATTAGCCGTTGCTTTTATCTGCCCACCTGGAGAACGCACATCATCGTTGAAAATAATCCTTCCTGCGTCTAGTTTCAGGTTGGCATCTGGCGCCAAATAAAGTGTACCGCCCGCATCGATACGAATTTCACCTGGAGCTTCCAGTCTGATCCTCCCCAAACCACTGCCATTCAACATGGCAGCTGAAAGCGTTACTGGTGCAATGGGATCTACTGCGACACCTGCATCAGGTAATGGGTTCAGACGAGCATCAGAGGTAATAATAATCGATGGCAGAAAGCCTGTTTCATTATTACGCAACAAAACATCGATCCCACCACCGAATGGCCGTTGATCAAAAGGACGGCGCACAGCATCGGCCAGTACCTTTGTTGACAGACGCTGATGAATACCGGAAACAGAACCAGCACGGACCTCACTGTCAAAAGCAAGCCTGGGACTATTAATACTCAATGTACCTGCGTCACGACCTTCCACATAACCGGTCTCGTAACGCGAGAAAGCATTGCTTTTAAATGTCTCGACAATACCCCACTTGTCGTGTCGAACCTCAATATCACCCAGAACTCCAAGATAACGGCGATTGGGATCGGCTTCACTGATGTCAATAATCCTGCCATCATCCGTTACAAGCCTGGTGGTCGAAACCTGGTCACCAGAAAATGTCACTTGACCACCGCTGATATCGATTACGCTACCTGATCCAGCGACCAGGTCACCATCCGATTGCAGCGTTACCTGCCCACCCGATGAAAGCCTTTCGCGTGTGGTGCGCTGAATATTGCCGAGCGCGCCACTGATATCCAGCAATGGAGAACCTTTTCGCACATCAACACGCAAAGTCTTGCTTCGCAACACGCCATCGCGCTGGCGCGGCGAATCAGCCAGCTCACCACCACGCGCTTCTACCTCAATAATGTTACTGGCGACGGATAGAACGGTATCCTTTGTGCCACTCACGTCAATTACAGCACCATTTGAAATGCGCAAAGACAGTCTGCTATCCGGCTCCCTCCGCAGACTGTTTGGGCTAGATGGATCACTCACTGCTTTTATCTCGACACTGCCGGATGGTGCAATGATACGGGCGTCCACTTCCAAATTGACGCGTCCACCGGTAAGCTCAATGCTCGAACGAGGTTGTAATTGACTATCAGGTGCGCGTTCATCAGGATTGTTCCTGTCCATAAGGACTTCCACCTGACCACCTACTGTCAACACACCGGTACGAGTCGCCGTCGGTATTGCTGCGTCCGTTCCTCCAGCAAACCCTACGCTGTCCTGTGCCTCCAGTCGAATTGAACCGTTGAGTGTCGCACTGGTTGTAGCACGTACCAGGCCCTGCTGGTTAACCGCCAATCCAAGGAGAGAAATATTGCCGCGCTCAGCGATGATTTCACCGAGATTATTGACATCACCGCCAGTCTGAACCTCGACCAGCAAACCACGCAGATTCGGGTCAGTTGAAGATGCCAGATAAACCTTGTCATAACTTGCAGCCAGTACCGTTTGACCTCCTGGTGTTTCAATGCTACCGCGGTTCTCAATCTTCGGTGCCAGTATCATGATGCGACCGCCATTCTGCGTGCGCAGGCTAGCACCTTCCGCTATTTCAATTACCCCCATCTCACCAGCCGCTTCGAATGCAGGAAGGTTACCTGGCTCATTAATAGCACCGATCAAACCGACGTCTTCAAAGATTCGATCATCAATATTCAGTGTGGAAGCTATCAACGTGTTAACGTCTACATTGGAATTCGGCCCGAACAGGAAACCATTTTGGTTAATCAAAAACACCTGTCCGTTTGCTTTCAAGCCACCCAGGATGCGGCTCGGATCATTCTGGAATATCCGGTTAAGCGCGACAGCCGATTGTGATGGTTGATCAAAACGCACGGTGCTGCCTGCATCAATATTAAAACTGCGCCAATTCAGCACAGCATTATCTTTCGTTTGCTTGATAAGCAGCCGTGTACCTTTGATAACAGGTACATCAGCACCATCCCATCGATAATTACTGTCACTCGGTTGGGTAGCTACGGGTAATTCTGCCCTTGCCTGTGCTGTTATGAACAACATTCCCGACAGAGTCATACCAGCAAAGAGATGAAATAAATACATCACTAAGCCAGCTACAGGTGCATATGCTATAGCGGCATGATCAGAACATGTTGTTTCCAGGCATCGGCTATCGGAACTTGTCATATTTTTTATATCGATCTTTATTAAGGATTTCAGAATAGAACCTGGCTGGATAAACCACCACATCCAGGTTCTGGTTATTCCATTTTTTTCTATCGTCATACGGCACTCGTGTAACGAAAGAAAAAACAGATCTCATAAAGTGGTGCAGGCGGATCCACCTTGCGTGGACCCGCCTGACAACCAGTTGGTAGTATTGCACTACCGTTTTCTATATTGCTTTACAGTTTCTTGAACAGTGGCTGGCAGCTATCTGCATTACCCGTCGCGTTCTCACGTGTCCACGGAGTGCGAGGATCTGCAGGAGATGGATTGTACTCCGTCGGAGCAGTAGCGTCAGGCACTACAAAACCGGAAGCACCCCATGTGTGTACGAAGCCCTTGTTCAGAACAGCAACAATCGATGAATTGATGTTAGTCGTTTTGTCGAAGATATCCTGAATGGCCTGCGCCTTTACAGCATCAGCATTGGCACTACGAAGAGCACCGGCGACATAATTTCCCGTACGGTTCTGGAAGCCACTGTAATACACCTGGCGATAATCACCATGGATTGCATTCGCCAGTGTCGGAGCCTTCATGTCAACCTTGATGTAACGGAAGTCCTTGGCCAAAGCAATATTTTTCTCGGTAGACTGATAACCAAAACCGAAAGACATAACACCCGCAGCAACATCAGGCGTGATTTTAGGCGACGTCAGACCTGTGCCTTTTTCAAGTGCATCCAGACAACTACCCAGTGTACCGGAACTCGAGTTCTCGTAAACAAGAGGGCCAGGGAAAAAGCCAGTACCGGAACCCGGCTGACTCAACACTGTCTGTGCATTAACATAGCAATTAGTGCGGTGGTAATGCATCAGATATTCTGCATGAGTACCGGAACCCTGAACACGACGGCACAGGTGAATGTTATCCGCCTTCGAATCAACTGAAGTAAAGGCCGCTGGTACATTCAGTGTTTTTCCATAAACTGAAATATCTGACCACTTGTTATACTTGCCAGCAGTAATGCCGCGTACAACAGTAGATGGCAAGGATGGCATACAAACTTCAGTCTCATCGCCAACCACGCAAGTAGAAGGCAGAAGGCCGGAAGCAATCTGGTCAGTCTGCAACTCATTACGCAGACTGGTGGTAACGATTGGGCCAAATATCAGGCCGGGTCCCACCTTTTCCTGAACGGCACCATCGGAATTATTGAAATCGCCGGATGCCGGTGCAAGGGCGCCAACAAATTTACTGGCCTCAACGTCAGAAGCGCCGACATCAGGGGCTTGTAACACAAGGTCGTCCTGCAGGCATTCATAAAGGTCATAAGTTCCGCTGTTTCCATGCGCTTGTCCGCTGACCTTCAATGCACAGTTGGTTTTGTTTGCATCCATGAACTCGAGTGGAACCGCATCGTGTACAGGCGTTGTTCCGTTACCTGAACCACCAACATCTGACTTATAAAATGCGATGTTATTGCCAGCTGCGCTACCCATTGAGCTATTTGCAGTGCAATTAACGGCCCAGAAGCTTCTATGCTCAACAATTGGTTCGACCAACGCTGTGTTGCCATTACCCGGAATCTGATCAGCAAAATCGACATAAACATCAATTGCCTTCGTGTTGTCACAGGCAAACTGCACAATATTTTCACGTAACATATTGGATGGAGCACTGGCACCTGACATGAAAACTTCAGTCTGGACGCCAGGAAGGACCGCATTGGCTGAACCGGAGAGAACCATGGCGATACCGGCTGCCGTAGCGCTAAGTGTAAGCTTACGCATAATATATTTCCTCTTCATAAGTAATACAGAAATTATTGAATTAAGTATCAGGCCTTACGGCGACGAGCCACACCAACCATGCCCATCAGGCCAGAACCAAACAGCCAGACAGCAGCAGGAACCGGTACTGCAGATACGGCATTGTAGGAAACAACACCTGTACTTGCATTGATGTCAATGAACCCGTAGAGCTCGGTAACCGGGTTTAATGCTGCATCATAAAAATAGCGGTAGAGTGGGAGACTATTACCTACCGTCGTATCAGTAGTAGTGTTCCAGTTAATGGTAATACCGTTACCATTCCAGTTCTGGAATCCATCAGTCCAGTCACCAACGCCGGAATTTACAGGCGTCAGTGAACCATCAGCCGTGAGAGTCTTAACCTGATTGACACTTTGGAGCCAGAAACCCAGCTTATCTCCAAAACCAAGGAATGTATTAACCTGACTTCCCGGTGGTACAACTAAGTCAGGATTGGTATTGGTAAGGAACATGCCAAACTGATCAAGATTTGACACATTGTTCTGGCGAGCACCCGCATCAAAGGAGAAATCACTGAGTGTAGTTGACATGGTCAGGAGATTCTGGACAGCTGCAGTCTGTGCAGCATTGGATGTCCAGCTTGTTACCGCACCACTAACCAGATCATTTGCGATAATGTTTGTATCCAGCACGATAGTTGCTGGAGTAGCCGTGTTCAGTACAACGTTGATGAACAACTCACCCGTACCATTCAGAGTGGTTTGGTCACTAAGGATCGCTGCATTGGCCCCACCGGCAACCAACATTGCAACTGCTGCCGCAGCAGCCTTGAGTTTCATAGACATTTTTCTTGCTCCTCTTTAATCTTCAAAGGGTTATTGAACATTTATTAAAAAATCCTGTTTATGGCACCTGTGCACCGCACGAATGTATGCCGTAAGCCCCGATTGTCCTTCTACAGGATGAGTAAGCAGACGTATGTCCCCTCTACCTGATCACCTTGCACGCGACGCATCCTAGGCGCACTTTATGAACCCGACGTGAATGAAGTTTGAACATTTCATGACAGATGCCGATTTCCGGGAACCACAACGCATACCCATCTTCGGATACAAACCACATACAAATGTTTACGCGTCTGAGCGGGAAGAATATTTTGTTTTTTATTGTCGCTGAAAAGTTCAATCGAACTGTTCAGTATTCAGAATCCATAAAACATTCGGAAGTGTGAACGGACATCACCCTTCCCTACAGTTCCATCATCCCTGAGTGGCCAGGCCAGTGCGAAATCCGCCTTGAACTTTCCAGGACCTTCCACACGCAGCCCTGCACCCGCACCATAGAGTGTCGTTTGAACTGTCTGCCCGGGTAATGGATCCTGCAATCGAAGCTTCGCTCCATCGAAGAAGGTGTAAAGCGTCAACTTTTTTACATCACTGGACACATAACTTGCCAATGACGGGCTGCGCAATTCAATCGAACCACGAATGCCATCGTCTCCCAGAGCCTGAGACTCGAAATACCCTCTGACAGATTCAGCACCACCGGCACTGAACTGTTCATTACTTATCAAGGGAGTATCAGCAATCTGACCATTCAACGCACCGTGAAGAATAAAACTTCGCGGTAATTTGTAGTCGTGCTCTACAAAAGCTGTGGTATAAATGAAGTTTGGTACTGCATTGAATCGTTTGTCCTCGAATTCCTGTGTATCATTCCCCAAGCCACGCACCCCGAACTTCACACCAACGCCAAATATGCTCCGTCCTGTTTTACGCAATAATGTGCCACGATAGGATGCAGAAAAACTGACATAATCGATCGGCGTATCAACCCGGTCGGCGCCAAAAGGCCGGATGCTTTCACCGAAATCCTTGTAATCTATACCCAGGGTGGCGCTGTGAAAATAGTTGTTCTGCCCCATGAGCGGGTGAATATAGCGTGCACCGATGATAGTACCGTCGCCCAGCACAGTAATAGCACCTGCTGTCGCGACATCACTTTTTGTCACCACACCGTAACCGACAAAAACATCGTTGCTTTTTTCGGCTGGCAGGACATATGTTAGAGATGCCACTTTAACGTCGTTGGTATTCTCCGGCGATGTCATGAGCATAAACGAAGCGCTGTGCCCTTTTTGGAACAGATTAGAATAGCGCAGAGTGGTACTCAGACGTGGGCGTGTCGTATCACGGGAATTGCGCCCGGTAAGCTCTACTTCACCGTGCAGGGGAAATTCGTCCTTGACCTTGAGATCCACTTCCACGGTACCCGGTGTTCGCCCAGGGCGAAAAATGGGCGTGACACGACGATCCGGCGTTACTGCGTTCACTTTCCGGATTTGTTCCTGCAGATCAGGAAGGTTAGGCACCTGACCTGGTGCAAGTGACGGAATTTCCTTGCGAAGCTGATCCAGCGAAAAGTACTGTGAGCCCGTCACACGCACACGTGAAACCGTGCCTTCGATGACTTCCAACCTGACAACCCCTTCTACAACATCCTGCTCAGGGAGGTTTACCACCACCGTGGGATAACCAGAGCCATGGTAAAATTTCTCGAGCGATTTCCTGGCATCCTCAATATCCTTAAGGGACCGATCCGGACCCAGAAACCTGTACACAGTACGTTCAATCAACTGTGTATCGAGCAAGCTGTTTCCTTCAATATCGAACTCCCATATATCGAAGCGATTTTTATCCTCAGCCTTTTCCGCTACTTTATCTTCCTCATTTGCCGTGCTGTCAGGCTGTTTCACTGGCAACGCTTCCTGACCAGCCAGGGCCGGTATAGCCAGAATCAGGCTGGACACAATAAGCACGGATTTGCAGACTCGTCGCATTATGTTCTACACAGGTATCGTGAATAATATCAGGCCGCGAATTGTGCATAACAAATATGACGCTAACGTGACAGAACCGTCATTGTTTCCATATGCGTGCGCTATTGCACTTCATTGTCTTACACCTATAATCGCCAATCCCGAAAACCATGAAAGGCCGGAACTATGACTTATCGTCAACAAATGGCAGCCATCCTTCTGCTGCCACTCGTACTGCTGACACAAGGTTGCGAACAAGGGTTACCGACCCAGAAACCACAATCACTGGTCGTTGACCTGACGGCTGTCACAAAAGCTGTCGGAAAAGATGAAGAAATTCACGCCGCCCTGGAACAGGCCAGAGAACAACTGAACTCAAGACTTCAGGGATTAACTCATGTACTAAATGAAGAACTGGTGAAAGCAGAAAAGAAGCTAGGTAAAAAACCTGCCAAAGAGGACAAAGCTGCATATTTACGACTTACTGAAGAAGCCTCTACCAGGCTAAAACAATCACGTCAGGCAGCTGAAATACAGCTTAATAGGGTACAGGAATCCCTGTTCCTTGAATTCCGTAATCGCATTAGCAAGATTGCATCAGATATTGCGATTCAACGTGGTGCAACCCTGATCCAGACATCCAGCAGCAACCTGTTGTGGTTCAGCCCGGATGTCGATATTACCGGTGAAGTCATTGCGCACATCCGTAGCGAGCGCAACTCATCATCCAGCAACACTGTCACCACGCCACCGCCTGTTGATTCGGCTACACAAAGAGAAGCTGAAAAGCTCGAAAGACTTGTTGAAGACGTAAAAAAACAGCAGTAAGTCTTAGCCGCCGGCCGTATCAGGTCGGTGGCCCCACTCTGGTTATCTCCCGTTGGCCGTGCACCTTGCACTGTCACAAGCACCACTATTGTCATCAAATTATCATGACACTGTCATCGCTATAT
>CAZVBD010000034.1:0-20390 GCA_964625255.1 uncultured Thiohalobacter sp.
TCGGTATCGCTGCCGGAGTACTGCCAGCGCGTGATGCAGCTCGACCGGAGCCGGTCGAAGCATTACGAACCGAGTAATACCGGAAGAAAATGCACAGACAAAAAAATCCCCGCCAGTGCGGGGATTTTTCTTATGCCGAACCTCTAGAACACGTACTGGGCCTGTACGAATATCTCGTCTTCATCATTACCCTTGACACCATTCTTGTCTTCATTCTGACGGAATGTGGCCTGCAACTTGATGTCGTGCTTGTGGATGTACCAGTTGGCACCCAATGAGGTACGAACCCATTCTGTACTGTAATTGTCCGCATCCTGTGACTGGTAACCGGCAACCAGCTCGAATTTCGCCGGTACAACCATGTAGCCACCTTCAACCGCCCAGTTTTCAAGATCGGTCGAGCCGTTCTTGTAGATACCGCCGGTGAAGTTGTTATCTACCGCATCTGCACTGATCTTGTTGTACTGCGCATCGACAGAAATACCTGATGCACGGAAACCGCCACTGATTTCAAAACCGGTCACTTCATCGACATCAGCCTTGCTGCTGCTTGTAGAAATACCACCCGTCGTGTAGGTATTGTTATCGCTGTCGTTGCTCCAGCGGAATGCCGCCAGACCGATAGTAGCCTTGGTGTCACCCTTGAAATCACCCTGTGACATTTTCAGGATACCGAAGGGGTGGAAATCCACACGTGCAGCAGTCACCCAGCCTTCGTTCCAGTCACTGCTCTTGTTGACAGGCGTATCGAAATCCAGTTTTTTGGCATCCGGATCGATATCGGCCTGTGCGAAAGTCGCACCCCAGGTCAGGTTTTCCTTATTGCTGCCCTTCAGATGAAGACCCAGGCTGCGGTCAGGGGAACCGAAGTTGTGATCACCAACGAATGTACGCTCAACCAGTTGTTGTTTCTTGGAAGACGTCAGGAACTCGCGTGAGAACACGGTTTTCACATTACCCAGTAAAACCTTGACACCATCGAAGCCTTTATACTCCATGTAGGCATCCTTGACGGCGACTTCGTTATCACCGGAAGCCTTGCC
This sequence comes from uncultured Thiohalobacter sp., assembly GCA_964625255.1. Lineage (GTDB taxonomy): Bacteria > Pseudomonadota > Gammaproteobacteria > DSM-19610 > DSM-19610 > Thiogranum. The sequence continues at coordinate 1,044 of CAZVBD010000034.1, forward strand.
AAAATCAAACTGGAACTTGCCCTTCCAGTCCTTATGAATGCTGCCTTCAATATAGGGACGGAAACGGCGCAGGAACATTTCATCGACTTTATTGCCGTTATCCGGGTCTTCCTGGTGGTACTGCATCTGAATACGACCACCCATTTTCAGGTATTTCTCTCCATCCTTATAAACGGTAATGCCGGAAGCGCTGGCGGGAATGGCAATGCAGATTCCAAGTACGGACAGTATGCTCTGATGAACAACGTTCATACGCATGTGTTTCTCCTGTATTAACTAGTGTTTTGATGACTGATTGTTAAATGACAGGCGCACTTTATGTCGTTTGTATGACGTCGGAATGACGGTTACATGACGGGAATATGACAAAAGCATGTACAACGGGCAGCGAAGGTCCGGCAGATTGGGTACTATATCGGTATGGAAACCATCTGGATTGCTCTTGTTATCAGCACCCTGCTCGCCGGACTGGTCGGCTGGCTGGTCGCCAGCGCCCGCGCCCAGCGCAGCCTCTCAACGCTGCGGGAGGAGAATACACGTGTGAGCACCCAGCTGGAAAGTGAGCGCCAGGCAACAGAAGAGAAACTGCGTGCCTTTGAAACCGCCCGCAGTCAGCTGGAAGACTCATTCAAGGCACTGGCTGGCGATATTATGAAATCCAGCAGCAGCGAATTCCTCAAGCTGGCGGAAACCCGTTTCAAGGCTTTACACGAACAGTCCAGCAATGAGTTCGAGAAACGCGAGAAAGCCGTCGAGAACCTGGTCAAACCCATCCGTGAAACGCTGGACAAGACCGACCAGCAGATCCGGAAAATGGAAGAAGAACGCCAGAAAAGCTTTGGCGCACTCAACCAGCACCTGGAATTTATGAAGTCAGCACACGACCAGCTGCAGAGCGAAACCCGCAACCTGGTAAAGGCGCTGAAACGTCCCGAGGTGCGCGGCCAATGGGGCGAACTGACCCTCAAGCGACTGGCCGAACTGGCCGGGATGGTCGAACATTGTGATTTCGAGCAACAGCACAGCATCGATACGGAAGATGGCAAGCAACGCCCGGACATGCTGGTACGTATGCCCGGTGGACGTGAAGTAGTGGTGGACGCCAAGGCCCCGATGGATGCCTACCTGTGTGCCGTCGAGGCAGAAGATGATGCGCAGCGAGCACAGGAACTGCAGCGTCATGCGCGCAATGTCCGCGCACGAGTCCGCGAACTGGCCAGCAAGGCCTACTGGCAGAACATGTCGTCCTCTCTGGATTTTGTCGTGTTGTTCATCCCCGGCGATCAATTTCTCAGCGCTGCACTGGAGCTGGATGCGAGCCTGCTGGAAGACGCACTGACCGACCGCGTAGTCCTGGCCACACCTTCCAGCCTGGTCGCCCTGCTACGCGCCATTGCCTACGGCTGGCGACAGGAAACACTGGCCGAGAACGCCGAACAGATTCGTACTGTCGGCGAAGAACTGTATGAACGCCTGAGCACGTTCGCGGGCCATCTTGATAAACTGGGCAGCACCCTGGGCCGCAGTGTCGAATACTATAACAAGGCTGTCGGCTCCTTCGACAGCCGTATCCTGCCCAGTGCACGACGCTTTAACGAAATGGGCATCCGTGGCAAAAAAGAAATGCCAGAGCCGGAACCGGTCGAACGCCTGCCGCGTGATGTTCGTGACAGCGAAACAACAGACGAACCACCGCGCGAGACCCACTGATTCCCGGTGAACCAGCGCGCATCAAACACTGCCAGTGACGTTGCACAAGCCTACCGCTGGTGCAGGCAGCTTGTGCAATCACACTATGAAAACTTCCCGGTAGCTTCATTCCTGTTACCGCGTTGGCAGCGCGATCCCATCGCCGCTATTTACGCCTTTGCACGCAGCGGTGATGATATTGCCGACGAAGGCGATGCCAGTGAAACGGAACGGCTGCAACAACTCGACGAAATGAGCCAGGCTCTGCACGCCATTGAACAGGACTCGCCGCCCGAACAACCGTTATATATCGCACTGGCTGACACGATTGAACGACACCAGCTGCCCATTGAGCTGTTTCATGACCTGCTCAGTGCCTTCCGCCAGGATGTAACCTGTAAACGCTATGCCAACTTTGGTGAACTGATGGATTACTGCCGGCGTTCCGCCAACCCGGTCGGACGCCTGCTGCTGCACCTTAACCGGCAGGCCGATGAACGCAAACTGGCACAATCCGACGCTATCTGCAGCGCACTGCAATTGATCAACTTTTTACAGGACATCAACCAGGACTACGAAGAAAATGGTCGTATCTACCTGCCTCAGGATGAAATGCAGCGCTTCGTCATCAATGAGGATAGCCTCCGCGAAAGCCGTAACAGCTTTGAGCTGAAAGAACTCATCCGGTTCCAGATCCGCCGTGCCAGCAACCTGCTACGTGCCGGCAGTCCGTTGGGCATGCAGCTGCGTGGGCGTTTCGGCCTGGAACTGCGCGCCATCATTCTGGGAGGCGCACGGGTGCTGGAAAAGCTGCACGCGCAGGATGACATTTTCGCACGGCCAAGACTCAACCGCCAGGAACGGCTTGGTATCCTGTTTTCCGCCATTCGACAAGGCTTTTCACGACATTGAACAAGTGCATTTCACTGGAACGGTAAAGCGGTTAGAATTCACCTCCATTTTCCGAACCCCGGACATCATGTCGCCCGACCGATATTGCCAGGAAAAAGCTGCATCAAGCGGCTCAAGCTTTTACTACAGCTTCCTGTTCCTTCCTCCTGAACAACGCCAGGCCATCACGGCACTGTATGCTTTTTGCCGTGAAGTTGATGATGTGGTGGACGAATGTTCCGATACCGGTGTTGCACGGACCAAGCTGGACTGGTGGCGCCGTGAGATCGAACGCTGCTTCAACGGCGAACCAACTCACCCGGTCACCTGCGCCCTGCTCCATCCCGTACAGACACGTAATCTGCCGATGGAATATTTCCAGGAAATCATCGACGGTATGGCGATGGATCTCGACAATACCCGTTACGAGAGTTTTTCCGACCTGGCGCTGTACTGTCACCGTGTCGCCGGTGTGGTCGGCCTGCTGTCAGCGGAAATCTTCGGCTATCAGGATCGTCATACCCTGAGATATGCCGAAACCCTCGGCACCGCTTTCCAGTTGACAAATATTCTGCGTGATATCCGTGAAGATGCAGAACGTGGCCGCATTTATTTACCACTTGACGAAATGCTTGAATACCACGTCAACCCCCACGACCTGCTTAACCTCAAGCCGATTGAAGGCCTGCGCGACCTGTGCCACCATCAGGCACAACGTGCCCACGACTACTATCAGCGAGCCATTGACTATCTCCCGGATATAGATCGCGAGGCTCAACGCAGCGGCCTGATCATGGCTGCCATTTATCGCACCCTGTTGCAGGAAATCGAAACAGATAACTATCGCATCATGGATCACCGCGTTCGTCTGACACCGTTGCGCAAGTTGTGGCTCGCCTGGAGCACGGCTCGCCGGGAGCGTCGCTGGCAACGAAAATACCGAAAACAGGTTGCCCATGTCTGAACCATCGGGCAGCGATAATCCCGTTGTCATTGTCGGCGGTGGCTGGGCCGGATTAAGTGTGGCAATACAGCTGACACGTCACCGTATACCTGTTTTATTGCTGGAATCCGCCCGTCAACTCGGGGGGCGTGCGCGCAGTATCCGTTTTGGAAATGCGGTGGTCGACAATGGCCAGCACCTGATGATCGGTGCCTACCAGTCACTGTTAACCTTGCTGCAGGACATCGATATCGATACCGATTCAGTGTTGCTGCGCGAACCCCTGTCATTGAACACCTTCCATAACGGACGTCCCGGTCTGCAATTTCACACACCACGTCTGCCCGCCCCCCTGCACCTGCTCTCAGCCATTCTGCTTGGGCGTGGACTCGGATTAAACGACAAATTGCAGGCGCTACGGTTTGGTCATCACCTGAGAACATTACGCTTTTCACCGAAGCAGGACATCAGCGTTCAGGCCCTGTTACACAGCGAAAAACAGACACCCGTCATGATTCAGCGCCTGTGGGAACCTCTCTGTATTGCCATGCTGAACACGCCGATTGCAGAAGCCTCTGCGCGCATTTTTCTGCGCGTACTGAGAGATGTTTTTTTGCAAATGAACAAGCACTGCGACCTTCTGTTTAGTCGTGTTGAACTTGGCAACCTGTTGCCTGTGCCCGCCGCTGCCTGGCTGGAAACACGTGGCGCGCAATTCCGGCTGGGTGAACGCATTACCGAGCTGGTTGTCAATGACCCGCAGAAACTTGCCGTTCGAATCGGCGACAGGGAACAGCCTGCCCGGCATATTGTACTGGCAACCCCGCACATCATCAGCCGCCGTCTAATGTCGCATCATCGGCAACTGAAAGCACTGTGCAACAATCTGGAACAACTCGGTAATGAACCCATCGTTACCCTGTATTTACAATACCCCGATTCCGTCAGCCTGCCACAACCGATGGTCGGTATCGAGGAAGGGCTGGCGCAGTGGTTGTTTGATCGTCGTGTGTGCGGCCAGCCCGGCCTGATTGCGGTGGTCATCAGCGCACGTGGCAGGCACGATGAACTGGACAATACCACGTTAACAAAGCGGGTCATCGCTGAACTGGCCAATACTTTTCCCGGCTGGCCTGCACCCTCTGCCAATCTTGTGATACGGGAGAAACGTGCCACTTTTTCGAGCCGCACCGGCGTAGATGCCATACGCCCGGCTAACGCCACACCCGTCGATGGCCTGTGGCTGGCGGGTGACTATACCGATACCGGTCTGCCCGCTACACTCGAAAGCGCCGTGCGCAGTGGCGTACACTGCGCAAACGCTATTCTTGAAACCCTGAATTGATCATACTGGAAACTCGCACTATGAATATACCGGACAACTGGCAACCGCAGGACACACTGCTGGACAAACGCGTCATCCTGGTGACAGGCGCAGCATCCGGCATTGGTGCTGCCACTGCCAAACGCTGCGCAGCCGCTGGTGCCACTGTGATTCTGCTGGACAAGTCAGTACGTGGTCTCGAGCAGGTCTACGATGAAATCGAGTCCGCCGGTCATGCACAACCGGCGATTTATCCCATGGACCTGGAAGGTGCCAGTGAAAAGGATTACGCCGACCTTGCCGAAACCGTCGAACGCGAATTTGGACAACTGGATGGTCTGCTGCACAATGCCGCCATGCTCGGTGCGCTGGTGCCAATGGCGCACTTTGAAACGGAGCTCTGGTACAAAATCATGCAGATCAATCTGAACGCCCCCTTCCTCATGACGCGTGCCTGCCTCGAACTACTGATGAAAAGCGACGATGCCTCGGTCGTATTCAACAGCGATGCAGTCGGGCGGCACGGCAAAGCCTACTGGGGGGCCTACGGCATCAGCAAGGCCGGGCTGGAAAACCTGATGCAGGTACTGGCCGATGAAATGGAAACCAATACCACGGTGCGCTTTAACAGCTACGATCCCGGTCCGGTGATGACAGCCTTGCGTGCACTCGCTTACCCCGGCGAAGCGCCGGGCAAGGTACCGGAGCCAGACGAGGTTATCGACCCCTTGTTGTATTTACTCAGCGGGGACAGCAAAAGCATCACCGGACAGCAGTTCAGCCGGGGCAAAAATACTGCGGTCTAGTCCATCAGGTTAATGTGCACACCCTGAGCTTCCAGCGCATCAGCACGCGTCTGGATGTAACGCTGGAAATTCGGCTGCTTGAGATAAGCACCTGACAAGACATAATCCAGCACAGACTGGACGTGGAAAGTTCTCAGGTAAGCCTCGGAACGAAAGACTTCCTTGCCGGTGGTATCAAACATCACCAGGGTGGGGACATACTGAACATTTAGTACCTTTGCCCATTTTGCAGCGGTTGTCACCTTTCCATCCGGCGTGGTCAGTGGTGTCTTTGACCACATATCAAACAGGGCCACGTCGAATCCTGACAGCAGCTTGCGACTTTCTTCCTGCGCCAGGATATCCTGGTGCAGTTCATCACAGGCACTACATTCCTTCTGTTCGAAAAATACCAGCAATGGTTTGCCGGACTTGCGCTGATCCAGAGCATAGGGTGGTTGCAACCAATCGGGCGACTGGTGCAATTTCCCGCTGGCCACAGAAGGCGCGCGGGCTTTCCAGAAATCACGGAAACTGATGTCCTTTTCCTTGTGCTGGCCAACATAGTCAATCACAGCACTGAACTTGTGTGGCGGGTAATAGCCATTCAGGCGCAGGACCACGTTACCCTGCTCGTCGAGAAACAGCAGTGTGGGCGTGAACATCACCTTGAGGCCTGCCGCAAAATCCTTTTCATGGGTTGTTTTGCCACTCAGATCGACAACTTCAAGCGCCCCCCACATGTTGATGGCGATGACATCAAAATACTTTTGTGTTTTTTCGGCGATCTCGCGCTGGGAAAAGTTGGTATCCAGCAGCTTGGCACAATAGGGGCATCCATCCTGGTAAAAATACAGCATGACCCGCTTTCCGGTACTGGCCGCCTCTTTAACATCCTCGCGAATATCAAGGAAGGAGGATTTAAACCAGGCAGGCTTCTCATGATAACCGGGGTTCTCATATCCACTGGTTTCCTGGGCAAGGCTGAGTGTCGGCATCAGAAACAAAAATAGCAGCATTACAGTTCCGGGTTTCATCACATGTTCCCTCTCGGCTCGGACACCTGCGGCGTGTATACCTTCATATTGGTCAGAGCGGACACGAGTTGCAAGCAAACAGGCAGAAGCCGGAAAATTGGCGCCGGTTACCGGCAATTCAGCGGCAACCAGCACGTCGTTTTTTTGACGCATGCAAGGTCAGCGCAGCCGAAATGCCATATAACTAACTGTTTTAACTTATTTTTATGATTTAGCGACAAAGTTGGCACAAAATTCGCAGCAAGCACAGCACACATCCGAGCAACCTGGATAACAGTAATGAACAAGCCACTGCCACAATCTGCAGATTTTCTGAAGAATCCGTTGAAGACGGGGGAACGCAGCGTGCTCCAGGAACTGACGAGCCATAAAGCGCTGGAAATCACTCAAAGTCTTCAAACAACGCTTGACCCTACCCGGTTGATTGAAATTTTCAGCGCCGAGGTGGGTTCACTTATTGTTCACCAGGGTATCCGTTATCACAATGAAGATATCGGTATCGACCTGAAGCTTGGGCGCCAGGCCCGTCATGCCTGTTCATATAACCTGAATATCGGCGACGAACCGCTTGGCAGTCTGACATTCCGTCGTAACCAGAAATTCACCGATGCCGAATTCGAAGCGCTGGAGAAATTGTTGTGCAGCCTGCTTTACCCGTTGCGTAACGGCTTGCTGTATGCAGATGCGCTCCAGCTTGCACAGAAAGACCCGTTGACCGGTATCTGTAACCGTGCCGCACTCGATGAAATGCTACAGCGCGAATTGAGCCATGCACAGCGCAAGGATACCTCGCTGTCGCTGCTGGTGCTGGATATCGATCGTTTCAAGAATATCAACGACCGTTATGGACATATTATCGGTGACTGTGCGCTTAAGAGCGTCGCCAATATGGTTGATGCCTGCAAACGCGATGGCGATTTGCTGTTCCGCTACGGCGGCGAAGAGTTTGTGGTGTTGATGCGTGATACCGACCTCCCCGGTGCCCACCTGCTGGCCGAACGTATTCGTCAGTACATTGCCGAAAACAGCTTCAATTGCTCTGGCGCTGAACTGAGCATTACGGCAAGTATCGGCGTCAGTGAATTACAGCAGGATGACAACCCTACATCCATATTCTCCCGTGCTGACCAGGCCCTGTATCGCGCCAAGAAGAGTGGTCGTAACCAGGTCTGTATCGCAACGAGCAACTAATCTTTTTTTTCGTGTGACTCCTCTTAATCCCGCTTCGGCGGGATTCTTTTACAAACCGTTCCTGCTTTAATTCCGGAATAATTCAACGCGGTTTCGCCCGTTTTGTTTCGCGCTGTATAGCGCCTTGTCGGCGCGCGTCAGAACATCATCCGGCTTGTCTTCAGGCTTCAGGCAGTCATAGCCAATACTGACCGTTACCGTACCGAGCGGTTCACCGGTATCTGTTCGCTTGAGTGTGCTTTCACTAATCTGCTCCCGGATTGTTTCAGCAACCTTTCGCACCCCGGCAATCGGTGCATTCTCCACAATTACGGCAAACTCATCACCACCAAATCGTGCCACCAGGTCTTTGCCCTTGAAGTTCTTTTTCAATACCGAGGCAACAAACTGAAGTATCTTGTCACCTATCTGGTGACCATGTTCATCGTTTATTTTTTTGAAGTGGTCGATATCGACCATCAGCAGACAGATTTTCTTGAGTTGCCGGAGGCTGTCATCCAGAGACTCGGCGAGCCTTTCATCGAAAGCACGGCGGTTGGCAAGACCCGTGAGCGGATCCCTGACAGCCTCCTGGCGTACCCGGTCAAGTTCTGTACGCAGGAGGTCAATTTCATCCGCACGTTCTTTCAGGGCACTGGCAGTCTGGCGACTGGATTCAGCCATGACCCGTGTATCCGACTTCAGTGTCGCCACGAGCTTGCGGATTGACCGCAGGTCATCGGATGATTCCAGCCGGGTACTGCAAGATTGCAGAAGGCTATTGTATTTCCCCAGATCAAGACCGGTGTCGATCACGATTTGTACGACATCAGCGAGCAGACGGCATACCTCGGATTCGATGCGCTCAAGCACTTCGACACCCGGTGTGGCTACATAGCGCAGAAAGAGTGCTTTGGCCCGTTCAGGCTCATAGGACTCCTCGCCTGACTGAATCCTGTCCAGTGCTTTGACCAGTTCTTCCGTGCGCCCAAGGTGATACTCATACCAGAGGGCGTAATTTACGGGGTTCATGGGAATACTGAGACGTGTCATTAGCGGAAAGACCAGGCGGGCTATTTCCTGGGCTTGCGCTATGTCCTGCTGATATTGCATGGCTGATCCTTCTGTGGAAGGGTTATTCCACCTGGCGGCATGTTGAGTACTATCAAAGCATTGAATCAGAGCAGGTCTGCAAGATCAATAAGTTCATCGTATTGTATCAAACACAGCTTTGGTACAGTGTAGACATCAATCCAGAAAACCAGGGAGTGCAGCACCATGACAAAAAAAACAGGCAAACGACACGTGCCTGCCCCACCCGATCCGGTACATCGCCAGGAACCTCTTCCCTGGTGCCATCCGAAACCCTCCGATGAGGATCCTGAAGCACCGGGTAAGGTACAAATCCTGCTCAACAGCCCGAGTTATATCCCGGGCGATCAGGATATCGATTTTTTGCAACAGGATGACACGCGAAGTATTCGCCTTCAGCTGGACTTCCTGAAACCGGAACTGCTACTGAAACAACATAATATCAAACACACCATTGTCGTATTCGGCAGCACCCGGATTGTAGAGCCGGCGGTAGCTGCTCAGAAAGTGACAAAACTACGTGCCGCACTCACCGATAGCCCTGACAATGCTGAGCTAACCAGACGACTGGCTATTGCAGAACGTATCAAGGATAAAAGTCGCTATTACACGGTAGCACGTGAATTCGGCAAACTGGTGGCAGCAGCAGATGGCAATGCCGAGCATCCGAACCTCGTTATTATGACAGGTGGTGGCCCCGGTATCATGGAAGCCGCCAACCGGGGGGCATACGATATCGGTGCGAAAACCGTCGGCCTGAACATCTCACTCCCGCATGAACAATACCCGAACCCCTACATCACACCGGAACTGTGCTTCCATTTCCACTACTTTGCGCTACGAAAAATGCACTTCCTGTTACGCGCCCGGGCACTGGTTGCACTGCCGGGAGGCTTCGGCACATTTGATGAATTGTTCGAAACACTGACTCTGATCCAGACCCGTAAAATCAGGCCAGTACCGGTTGTACTCATTGGTGAGAAATACTGGCGCCGGGTACTGGATATCGAGTTTATGGTGGATGAAGGTGTGATCGATGCGGAAGACCGCGAGCTTTTCTGGTACGCCGAAACTGCGCAGGAAGCCTGGGAAGGCATCGAATGCTGGCACCGTGATAACAATACGCCCTTGTAACGAACCCCCTTAATCCCTTCAGATTATCAGGCTATACAGCAGCCTGGAATTTTTCTGCTATACCTTGGGTAGCCACCCGGCTTCTCCACAGCGGGGGCCGATATGTATAGGGCAACAGGACGGGAGTGACAGCATGAATCTTGAAGTAAAGAATCAAACAGTTGAATGCAATGAGCAGGGGTTCCTGTGCAACCTGGACGACTGGAACGAAGACGTCAGCAGTGAGCTGGCGAAGCGCGACGGGATGGAACTCTACGTCGATCACTGGGAACTGATCTGGTACTTCCGTGAATATTACGCGGAAAACCTGAACAACCCCACGATGCATACCGTTGTCCGGACACTGGGACACAAAGGGGAGAAGTTCCACGACCAGAAAGACTACGAGAAACACATCTACAAACTGTTTCCCAGAGACCCTGTACATGAGGTGTGCAAGCTGGCCGGTCTGCCGATGCCGCCACCGGATACCTGATCGGACCAGTTATCAACCTGACTTACGTTCGGGTTCTGCCCGGTAACGTAACTGTTGTGCTGCCTCCACCATATTCGTCAGTGCTTCTTCCACCTCTGGCCAGCCACGGGTTTTTAATCCGCAGTCGGGGTTGACCCACAAGCGCTCTGCCGGAATGCGCTGTGCGGCCTTCTCCATCAGCGCCACGATATCATTCACCGCAGGGACGTTCGGTGAATGGATATCATAGACGCCTGGGCCGATTTCATTGGGATACTCAAAATCCTCGAAAACATCGAGCAGTTCCATGTCAGAACGTGAAGTTTCGATCGTAATGACATCAGCATCCATATCAGCAATCGCTTCGATGATGTCATTGAATTCCGAATAACACATATGGGTATGGATCTGCGTGTCATCAGCGACGCCACTGGCACTCAGGCGAAAGGCATGCACGGCCCAGTCGAGATAGGTTTTCCATTCACCTTTGCGTAACGGCAACCCCTCACGTAACGCAGCTTCATCAATCTGGATAATGCGAATACCGGCCTTTTCAAGGTCCAGCACCTCATCCCGCAATGCCAGTGCAATCTGTGCACAGGTCTCGGAACGCGGCTGATCATCGCGCACAAAGGACCAGTTCAGAATCGTCACCGGGCCTGTGAGCATGCCTTTCATCGGTCGGTCGGTGCAGGACTGGGCAAAACAAATCCAGTCAATTGTCATCGGAACAGGACGTTCAACATCACCGTAGATGACGGGCGGTTTGACGCAGCGTGAACCATAGGATTGCACCCAGCCATTTTCAGTGAACACGAAACCGTCGAGCAGTTCACCGAAGTATTCCACCATATCATTGCGTTCCGGTTCACCGTGCACCAGCACATCGAGATCCAGCGCTTCCTGACGACGCACTGCCTCAACAATTTCAGCTTCCATGCGCGTACGATACTCGGCTTTATCGATCACACTCTGACGATAATCACGACGCGCGGTACGAATACTGGCCGTCTGCGGAAAGGAACCAATCGTCGTCGTTGGAAACAGCGGCAGCTTCAGCCAGGCATGTTGCAGAGGCGCACGACCGGTATAAGATTGATTGCGGCAGACCAGTGTATCGTCTATCGCAGCAAGGCGGTCCCTGACCGCTGCCCGGTGAATGTCTGTTGAACAGCGGCGTGCTTCAATAGCCGCACGCGATTGTCGCAAGTCATCTTCCACCGCATTTCGACCCGCATCGAGTGCACGGCCCAGCAATGTAATTTCATCGAGTTTTTGTGTAGCAAAAGAAAGCCAGCGCCTGATGTCAGCGGACAGTCCGGTTTCTGTTTCAAGATCAACCGGCACGTGCAGTAAGGAACAGGAAGGCGCCAGCCACAAACGCTCATCAAGCTGTTTATGTGCAGCCTCCAGTGTTGTCAGGGCACGATCCAGGTCTGTCCGCCAGATATTGCGCCCATCAACAATCCCCACGGACAGGACTTTATAGGGCGGCAACTGATCCAGTACAGTCGTAAGCTGCTCAGGCGCACGCACTGCATCGATATGCAGGCCTTCGACCGGTAAATGGCATGCCAGCCCCAGGTTATCACCCAGCGCACCAAAGTAAGTAGCCAGCAGGCGCTTTACACCACTGGATGACCAACGGCTGTACACAGATTCAAAGGCAGATTTCCAGTCCTGTGGCAAATCAAGGACAAGGATCGGTTCATCAATCTGCACCCATTCCACACCTTGCTTCCTGAGACCGTCAAGGATTTCACCGTAAATCGGTAACAAGGCATCGAGCAATTCCAGTTTATCGAACTCGCCACCTTTGCACTTACCCAGCCACAGATAACTCAGGGGACCGGGGATAACCGGTTTAACACGATATCCAAGTGCCTGTGCCTCGGCGACCTGATCAAACAACTGTGAAGACGAGAGGGAAAACGCCTGTTGCGCCTGAAATTCAGGCACCAGATAGTGATAATTGGTATCAAACCACTTGGTCATTTCACAAGCTGCCACCGGCTCGCCCGAGGGCGCGCGACCCCGTGCCATACGAAACAATGTATCCAGATCGACAGCGTTGCCCGTGTGATTAAAGCGTGGTGGCACCACCCCCAACAGACAGGACGTGTCGAGCATCTGGTCATACCAGCTGAAATCCCCGACCGGGATCAGATCCAGTCCGGCCTGCGCCTGTACCGCCCAGTGACGCGCCCGCAAAGTCTTTCCGGTCTGCTCCAGCGCATCGCGATCCAGATCACCCTTCCAGTAGGCTTCAACCGCCCGTTTCAGTTCACGCTGTGCACCGATGCGTGGAAATCCCGTGTTATGCGTGGTGGTCATGTTGCTACCCTTTGTGTTGTTTTCACTTGCACCGCAGTATGGTGACCCTCTAGAATTGTTTCAATTTCATATTTCTTTCATTTATTATGAATTTGATTCATTATGATTCTTGAGTTGAGACATCTGCGCAGTTTTGTCGCCATTGAGGAAACCGGCAGCCTGGTGCGCGCTGCAGAGCGCCTTCACCTTACCCAGTCGGCGCTGTCGCACCAGATCAAGGTGCTGGAACATTACTATGAAACGCCACTGTTTCTGCGCTCGACCAAACCACTGAAACTGACACCTGCAGGACACAAGCTGTTGAATCTGGCACGGCGCGTGTTACCCGGTGTTGAACAAACCGAAGTAGAACTGAAACGCGTGGCACAGGGTGAGGCGGGTCGTTTGCACATTGCAATTGAATGCCATGCCTGTTTCGAATGGCTGCTACCGGTACTGGATCGTTACCGGGAAATATGGCCGGAAGTCGAAGTGGATATTCGCCTGGGTGTCAGCTTTGATCCATTACCCGCACTACAGAGCGGCATAGTCGATCTGGTTATCAGCTCGGACCCTGTCTCACAAAGCGACCTGGTCTTCGAACCCCTGTTTGACTACCAGGCATTGCTGGTATTGGCGCGCCAGCACCCCCTGACAAAGAAAGATTATATTGAAGCCTCGGACCTGGCAGATCAAACCCTGATCACCTACCCTGTTGAACGCAAGCGACTGGATGTCTTTACCCGCCTCCTGCAACCGGCCGGTGTAGAACCTGCCGCGATTCGCCAGGCTGAGTTGACAGCGATTATTCTGCAACTGGTTGCCGGTCAGCGCGGTGTCGCGGTTTTGCCGGACTGGGTGGTGCGTGAGCCGGTGAAACAGCATCGCCTCGCTGTGCGTGCACTGGGACAATCGGGCATGTTCGGGACATTGTATGCCGCAGTGCGAAACACCGACCGGCCGGCGGCGTATATGGAATCATTTATAGAGCTGGCGCGTGCGGTACCCTCCGGCATTCATCAGAAACGGGGCTTTTAAATCCACACAAGCCACTCAAATCGTCATCCCTTCCCGTACTTTTTTAATCAATCCTTCCTGGTCATTTTCAATCATATCGAGGAACTCTTTGGGGACACCGCTATCAGGATCATACTTCGCAGACCAGCGAATCATCTCCAGCAGCAACGGCGTAAAATCAAACCCTTTCTCGGTCAGGTTGTACAGATAACGGCGTTTGTTTTCCGGGTCGCGAACCTTTTCAATGATACCTTCGGCTTGCAGGCACTTCAGACGATCAGCAAGGACATTGGTTGCAATACCTTCACCTGATTCCAGAAATTCTCCATACGTTCTCCTTCCCCGAAACATCAGGTCGCGCACGACGAGCAAACTCCATTTATCGCCAACACGATCAAGAGCGAATGTAACCGGGCATTGAGATCGACGTTGCTTCTCGTTGCATTTCATGGACTGAACCTCAAAATTAACACTTGCATTATACAAGTAATTGCCTATACTTTTACAACTTGCTTTTTGCAAGCTTTAAATCACGGAGGAAAAATCAATGAAACTCTACGTTGTCATGGGATCAGGAAACTGCCGCAAGGTACAGGCCACTATTAACAATCTCAACATCTCGGTGGATCTTGAATACCTGGATATGCTTGAGGGTGATCTGGCCACACCCGAATATTTTGCTCTGAACCCAAACGGTAAGGTTCCCACCCTGATCGATGGTGACTTTTCATTATGGGAGTCAAATGCCATTATGCAGTACCTCGCCGACAAGGTTCCTGATAACACCCTGTTCTCACAGGAACCACGCATACGCGCAGATATTATCCGCTGGCAATGCTGGGAGTTGTCGCACTTTAACAATGCTTTGGCCACTATTGTTTTCGAAACGGTGCTCAAGCCAAAGTTACTACAACAGCAAACCAGTCAACCCACCGTTGATACAGCGACGGAATCATTGAAGGCATTTTCCAGTGTACTGGAAGGTCATCTGGCAGATCGTGATTACGTTGTGGGCAACGATATAACGCTGGCTGATTATTCCATTGCCAATATTGAAGGGTTCAAGGAAATGCTTCCCTTTGACTGGTCCGGTTATCCCCGTCTGAATGCTTACTTCGACCGTGTGCGTGCCGATCCACACTGGGCAAGCACAGCACCAGCGAGTCTCGAAGTTGTTGGACGCAAGCCAGTTGCAGCATAGTGTGAAGTCAGTAAGGGATCAGAGCACATTCATTGTGCTCTGACCCTGATAGTCAGTTTCTCACTGCTTCAATCGATACCCTGTTTTAAACATCCACCAGACAATCAGCAGGCATACAGCCAGAAATGCCAGTACCATAAACAGGCTTAAACCAACACTTACATCAGAGACTTCAAAGAAACTCCAGCGAAAGCCACTGATCAGATAAACCACCGGATTAAACAGTGTCACAGTCTGCCAGGCAGGCGGTAACATGCTGACCGAGTAGAAGCTGCCACCGAGGAAGACCAGCGGCGTAATCACCAGCAACGGGATAAGCTGCAACTTTTCAAAGTTATCTGCCCACAAGCCAATGATGAAACCAAACAGGCTGAAAGAAACACAGGTCAGTATCAGAAAACTCACCATCCAGAGTGGGTGCGCAATTTCCAGCGGCACGAAGAATCCGGCTGTAGCAAGAATGATTAAACCAATAATCAGTGACTTGGTAGCAGCTGCCCCGACATAACCGATCAGGATTTCGACAAATGAAATCGGTGCGGACATCACTTCATAGATAGTACCGGTGAACTTGGGGAAAAATATGCCAAATGACGCATTGGTAATACTGTGTGTGAGCAATGTCAGCATGATCAACCCGGGCACAATAAACAACCCGTACGGTACCCCTTCAACCTGTTCGATGCGTGAGCCGATAGCCGAACCAAACACCACGAAGTAAAGCGAGGTAGACAGTACCGGTGAAACAAAACTCTGTAACAGGGTCTCCCAGGCGCGCAGCATTTCGTACTTGTAAATAACCCTGACTGCGTGTGTATTCATGATTTTGCATTGACCAGACTGACAAAGATCTCTTCCAGGCTGCTCTGTGTGGTTTGCAGATCATTAAACAGCAGGCCTGCTTCGTTGATGGCCTGCAGCAGACCCCTGATACCGGTGTCAGGGTTGAGTGGATCGTAGGTATAAACAAGCTGACCACCATTGGTCGATAATTCCAGCGCCCAGATATCCAGTGTCTCTGGCACAGTATCAAGCGGTGCATCGAGTTCGATAATCAGTTGTCGTTTACCCAGTTTGTGCATTAACGCCAGCTTGTTATCAATCAGCAGTAACTCACCGTTATTGATCACTCCGACGCGGTCGGCAATCGCCTCAGCTTCTTCAATATAATGAGTGGTCAGGATAATGGTGACGCCCGACTCACGCAACCGTTCCACCAATGCCCACATATCCTTGCGCAATTCCACATCCACACCGGCGGTTGGTTCGTCCAGGAATAACACGGTCGGCTCATGCGACAAGGCCTTGCCGATCAATACACGCCGTTTCATTCCGCCCGACAGTGACATGAGTGTATTGTCTTTTTTATCCCACAACGACAGATCTTTCAGAAGCTGCTCCAGGTAGGCCGGATCAGGCGTCTTGCCAAACAGACCACGACTAAAGCTGAGTGTGTTCCATACCGTTTCAAAGGCACCCAGGGTGAGTTCCTGTGGTACCAGGCCAATCATGCTGCGTGTAATCCTGTAACCCGCATCAATGTCATGACCACCTACCGTCACTGACCCTTCACTTGCATTAACAATTCCGCAAATGATCGAGATCAGCGTGGTTTTTCCTGCACCGTTGGGGCCGAGCAACGCCAGTATTTCACCGGGTGCAATATCAAGACTCACATTCTTCAATGCCTGATGACCGTCGGCATAAGTCTTGGACAGGTTTGAGATTGATACGATGGGCTGCATGTTTTGTTACAGACGCGCCCTGATTTTGTCTGCTACCCGAAAGGCATTGGCGTAGATCGTCCAGGTATAGGGCACACTACCGCCGGTAGGCATAAAACTGCCATCCGTCACATAAAGATTATCAACATCGTGAGCTCTGCAATCTGCATCCAGTACTGACGTTTCGGGGTTATCACCAAATCGGCAGCCACCTGCCACAAGATTTGCCGGCGGCGAGCCACTGATACTGGATCTTACCTGCGTCGCCCCCATTGTTTCCAGCACATGCCTGGCCCGTTCATTGATATAGTGACCGACTTTCAGATCATGCTCGTGGTAACCGATGCGTACCCTGGCCACGGGAGTCTTCCATTTATCACGGACGCTGGCATCCAGGCTGACGAAGCAGTTGTCCGTCGGTAGCCAGTCGCAGAATATTTCATAGCGCAAATACTGTGATTCCGTAAACAGGGACTTTAACCGCTGCTGTAACGGTCGCCCCCACACCAGCCTGTCATCATCGTCCCACTTTTCCCCCATAGCCTTGCCAATCGGGTTGGGATGTCGCAGCAGGAAGTCCACTGTGCCGCCCTTGGCATGTCCGCCAAGCGCCTTGTCATTGATAAAATACCAGTCCTGCAATCCCCGGTTGACAAACGGACCGCGGGTTTTCAGTGCTTCGGCATCGCTGTCATCCATATCCGCATACACAAAATCACCAGTACCTGCACCACCGGCTGAAAACAGCAGGTTCCTGCCCACCTGGCCATAACGGTTAGCCAGGCCGTCGGGATGTCCGGGACCGGTTGAACTCAGCAACAAACGGCTGGTTTCAATCGCCTGACACGCCACGACAAAAATCCGGGCGCTGACTTTTTGTATGTTATTGTCAGCATCGTAATATTCTGCGGCAATAACTTTCCCCTTCGCATCACTCGCCAGTTTATACACCTTCGCGTGTGCCTGGATTTTGCAGTGCCCGGTCGCAACCGCCCGGTCAAGCAACGCAGCACGTGCGCTACCCTTTGCACCGGATGAACAGCCATAGCTGCCACAATAACCGGAGTATTCACAGCTGCGGCGCTGGTCTTTTGCTTTGGACAGAATGGCACGTGGCGTGGGTAACGGGTGGTAGCCCAATTCCCGGCACGCTGTGTCAATCTCCCGGGATATGGGGTGTTCGTGCGTTGGAGGATAGGGAAAGTCTGCCGTAGAACGTGGTTCTGCCTGCGGGTGTTCAACAAACTTCCCTGATATACCGACTTCCGTTTCTACACGGGTGTAATAGGGTTCAAGCTCGTCATAACTGATCGGCCAGTCCACCACATTCGCACCTTCAATCGGCCCGAACTCAGACAACAAACGAAAATCTTTCGGTTTCAGGCGGTAGAAAAACCCACTCATAAAATTGGACGATCCACCCACACAATTACCGTTCCAGAAGTCCCAGCCTGAATCCGATGTCGCTTCACCCGCCCAGTCTCCCTCACTATCGAGGTCTTCGATAACATGCTGTTCATCGCTCAACTCAGGCGTATAGACACTGCGGCGGCAACAGGCCAGTTCATCCTTGTAAAAATCCGCTTCCGTAAACCATGGCCCTTTTTCCAGCACCAGCACAGAATACCCGGCCTGCGCCAGTGTCAGTGCGACCGGACCACCTCCGGCGCCACTGCCCACAATACAAACATCGAAATCATGTGCCATGCGTCAGGCCTTGCGCTGGTAGCGTACTGGCCCGGCCAGCTTGTACCAGGACTTGTTTGCCGGAGGTGTCGGGAAACCCGGCTGGTGTTCCAGCCACTTCCAGCCAATGCCGTTCGTATTACCACCGTAAACCGGATCTGACAGAAGGGCTTCCAGAAGATAGGTCAACAACAAGGACAGCCAGCGCTCACCCGCCCGGCTCTGTTCAATCTGTCGCAGTACAGTCTCCCGTTGTTCTGTATCGAGTGTCGTGAACGATTGCTGATATTTTTTCTGTGTCAATTCATTCAGCCAGCCCACACCGTTCACAATAAATTCACGGTCTTCGCCATCGGCGGCGGGATTCTCAAGCGTGTTGTGCAGGTAGACAATCGCATTGATATCACCGGCACCGGGCGTATCTTCTGCGGCGGGAAACAGATGTTGCTGGACTTCGGAGAGGGTTTTCCAGGGATCGTCTTTCAGCCATGCCGGCTGTGCTTTCAACTTCGTCGCATCCAGACGTATCTGAGCCAACGTCGAAACCGGATAAGTCGCGGCCAATGCACCCAACATGGCCAGCTGCTCCATGAACGCCCGGCGGGTAATCCCTTTACCTTGAAAAATCATATTGAAAGCCTTAATACCATGACATCCCAAGACTATCACAACCGTAAAGGGAAACGTCATGGACAAGTGTGGCCGATATCATCAATGCCCGCCATCCCTGGCGGACGCTGCTATCCTCCCTGTACTTCGATTCGTCGTACCCGGGCTGACTCGGCAACAGGTAAATGCACCGTCAGCACACCGCGCCGATAACGGGCTTTAACGCCCGATGCCTCGACATTGCGCGGTAGTGGAATCGTCCGCTCGAAACTGCCGTA
>CAZVBD010000035.1:0-19753 GCA_964625255.1 uncultured Thiohalobacter sp.
CGTGCCGCACCGACCGGGCCGCTGAACGGCAGGCCGGAAATCGAGCAGGCCGCCGAAGCACCCAGCAGCGCAGGAATGTCAGGATCGATATCCGGATCCAGTGACATCACGGTCGCAACGATCTGCACTTCGTTGGTGAAACCCTTCGGGAACAGCGGGCGAATCGGACGATCAATCAAACGACACAACAGTGTCTCATTTTCGCTCGGGCGTCCCTCACGACGAAAAAAGCCGCCGGGGATGTGCCCGGCGGCGTAAGTGCGTTCCTGGTAGTCAACGGTCAGCGGGAAAAAGTCCCGGCCTTCCGAGCCGCGTTTCAAACCCACCACGGTAACAAATACGATGGTCTCTCCCATACTGACCATAACGGCACCGCTGGCCTGGCGGGCGATCTCACCGGTTTCTAGGGTCACGGTCTGGTCGCCGTACTGGAACGATTTCTTGATCGGATTCACTGGCAAGTCCTTAACTGATGGCTACAGCTGATTGGTTGAATACAAGGTTGAATGAAAGTAATGAAATTAACGACGCAGACCCAGACGACCGATAAGATCCTGGTAACGGCTGACGTTCTTGCCCTTGAGGTAGTCGAGCAACTTGCGACGGTTGCTGACCATACGCAACAAACCCTGGCGGGAATGGTGGTCGTGCTTGTGTTCCTGGAAGTGCGATGTCAGTTCCTGGATGTTCGCGGTCAGCAGCGCAACCTGTACCTCGGGGGAACCGGTGTCGCCTGCGGCGCGTTGATAATCACTGACAATCTGTTGTTTCTGTTCGGTTGATAAAGCCATGCTTTGCTCCAAATGTAAGTCAGGTTGTGCATCCAGCGAACAGGCCAGACACAAGCGGCGTAGTCTACCTGCCTAAGCCAGTTCGCTCAATAGCTTAGGCACCTTTCATCATTCGGCGCGGTGCCACCCGGCCGTCGTCGAGAATTTCGCCCATGCCGAGGAAAGTATGTTCACCTTCGTACAGCCGGACCCAGCCACTGGTGGGTGCGCGTGGCACCAGCACCGCCTGTCCCTGGCGCAGGTAAAAAGCCGCATCCGCCGATAAATTCACGTTCGGCCATTGGGTTAGCGCCGTCTCGATGGGCAACAGCAGGTCGTCCATAGCGTGTTTGTCTTGCTCTTTCAGAGTCTCCAGCGCCTCGAGAGTAACGAGTTTATCGTCATCATAGGGACCAACCGCCGTGCGTCGCAGCGCCGAAACGTGTGCACCACAACCGAGCTGTTCGCCAATATCCTCAACCAGGGTGCGAACATAGGTGCCTTTCGAGCAGTGTACGAAAATATCCAGCCAGTCATCACCACGTGCCGTCAGGATAAGTGCGCGAATATCAACAGGGCGTGGTGCACGCTCCACCTCGATACCCTGCCGGGCCAGTTTGTACAACCGCTGCCCCTCGTGCTTGAGCGCCGAGTACATGGGAGGAATCTGTTCGATAGGCCCCCGGAACTGTTCCAGTACGGATTCAATCTGCGCTTCGCTGTAGTTTTCTACTGGACGGGTGCTGATCACGTCACCTTCTGCGTCTGCCGTGGCCGTTTTCACGCCCAGCTGGCAACGCACTTCGTAGCGCTTGTCGGCGTCCAGCAAAAACGCCGACACTTTGGTGGCCTCACCCATGCAGATCGGCAACACCCCGGAGGCGAGCGGATCCAGGCTGCCGGTATGGCCGGCCTTTTTGGCAAAAAACAAACGTTTAACCTGTTGCAGGGCATCGTTGGAGGTAATCCCCGGCGGTTTGTCCAGCAACAGAATACCGTTGACGTCCCGACCTCGTACGCGGCGTCGACCCATAAGTGATAACTTCCTTACTCGTTGTCCGGATCGGTCTCGTCGTCGTGTTTCGCGTCTGCCTGTACGGCGGAATCGATCAACGCGCTCAGACGAGCCCCTTCCTGAAGGGAATGATCCTGTTTGAAATGGAGTTCCGGCACGTGCCGCATCTTGAGTGTCTGACCGAGCAGATGGCGCAGGAAGCCCGCCGCACCGGTCAGCGCTTTCAGTAATTCGGTGATTTCTTCCTGCTCGCCGAAGGTCGAGACATAGACCTTGGCGTGCGACAGGTCTCGCGATACCTCAACCGCCGACACACTGACCATACCGACGCGCGGATCACGCACCTCATCACGAATCAGGGTCGCAAGTTCGCGCTGAATCTGTTCGCCAACGCGGCGTGTTCTGGGAAAATCTCTGGGCATGAAAACTCACCGTCGCTACCGGAATCCGGCGCGATCACTACGGCCGGATCAATCGACCGTACGCGCCCTCTCTGTCCGTTCGAAGACCTCGATCTGATCACCTGCCTTGACGTCATTGTAGCCCTTCACACCGATACCGCACTCGGTCCCGCTACGCACTTCGTTGACGTCGTCCTTGAAACGACGCAGCGATTCCAGCTCGCCTTCGTAGATGACCACGTTGTCGCGCAACACGCGGATCGGCACACTGCGACGTACTACGCCCTCGGTCACCATACAGCCGGCAATCGCACCAATCTTCGGTGCCCGGAAGACATCGCGGACTTCGGCAAGACCAATAATCTCTTCCGTGACTTCCGGCGACAGCATGCCGGATACGGCGGATTTAACGTCGTCAATCGCATCGTAAATGACACTGTAATAGTGCAGGTCGATATCATTCTCTTCGACGATCCGTCGTGCCGATGCATCGGCGCGCACGTTAAAGCCGATCAGAATCGCATTGGATGCCAGCGCCAGGTTGGCATCGGTTTCGGTAATACCCCCGACACCTGAGGACACAATATTGACCGTCACTTCATCGGTAATAATCTTGGTCAGGGCCTCGCGTAACGCCTCGGCACTTCCCTGCACATCCGCTTTAAGGACAATGTTGAGCACCTTCTTCTCGCCCTTGCCCATGTTACTGAACACATCTTCGAGCCGGGCCTGGTGCTGGCGGGACAGTTTTACCTCGCGTTGTTTCTGCTGGCGGAACTCAGCCAGTTCACGCGCCTTGCGTTCATCATTGATGACCTGGGCCTCTTCACCGGCCGCCGGTGTACCGGACAGACCCAGCACCACAGCAGGCATGGATGGCCCGGCCGACTCGATAGGCTTGCCAGCTTCATCAAACATCGCTCGCACGCGCCCGATTTCATGACCGGTCACCAGCGTGTCGCCTTTTTTCAGTACACCGTTTTGTACCAGGATGGTGGCTACCGGACCGCGGCCCTTGTCGAGTGCGGATTCGATGACCACGCCCTGTGCCGGACAATCCATAACAGCTTTCAGTTCAAGCAGTTCGGCCTGCAATAAAATGGCATCGAGCAAATCATCAACGCCCTGGCCGGTCTTGGCTGAAACCTCGATGAACTGGGTATCACCACCCCAGTCTTCCGGAATAACACCTTTCTGTGACAGCTCGGTTTTTACCCGTTCAGAATCTGCTTCCGGTTTGTCTATCTTGTTGACTGCCACCACCATCGGGACACCAGCGGCCTTACTGTGTTCAACTGCCTCGATAGTCTGTGGCATGGCGCCATCGTCAGCTGCAACGACAAGGATCACAATATCGGTAACCTTGGCACCGCGTGCACGCATGGCGGTAAACGCCGCATGGCCCGGGGTGTCGAGGAAGCTGATCGTGCCCTTGCTGGTTTCTACATGGTAGGCGCCGATATGCTGTGTAATACCACCCGCTTCACCGGCAGCAACGCGGGTACTGCGAATGTAGTCGAGCAGCGAGGTCTTGCCGTGATCGACGTGGCCCATAATGGTCACTACCGGCGCACGCGGCATTTTTTCGCCCGTTATTTCGGCTGCGGCCTGCTGCTCGATCTCGATTTCCAGATCGTTCTCGGAAACCTGTTTGGCGATGTGCCCCAGTTCCTCGACCAGCAGCACGGCAGTGTCCTGGTCCAGTGCCTGGTTGATAGTGGCCATCACGCCCATCTTCATTAGCGACTTTATGAGTTCAGTCGCCTTGATGGAAAGTTTCTGGGCAAGATCGCCCACCGAAATCGCTTCCGGAATCTCAACCTCACGTACCATCGGTGCCGTCGGTCGCTCGAAACCATGCTCACCCGATGACTTGACGGCCACACCGGAACGACGACCGCTGGGCTTCTTGCGCCGACCGCCCTTGCCCTTGGCAACGTGCAATTCCTTACGACCATACCGGGTCGGTTGATCGCCAGCCGGTTCGCGGTGGCGTGTTTTGCGTTCTTTCTCGGACTTCTGCTGACGCGCTTCCTGTTCTGCGCGCGCCTGGGCCTGAGCCTCATCAGATACCTTGGTCTCGACTTCTTTCGCCTTGCGTGTCTCTTCCTCTTCCTTCTTGCGGCGTGCTTCTTCAGTGCGCTTTTGTTCTTCTTCAGCCTTGCGCTTTACTTCTTCTTCAGCACGACGCAAAGCGTCCTTCTCGGCCTGAATCTTTGCTTCACGCTCGGCCAGCAAACGCGCCTTTTCCTCGGCCTCCTGCTTGAGCCGGTCTTCTTCTTCAGCAACCAGTTCGGCACGCTTGACATAGGTGCGCTTCTTGCGAACCTCAACGTTGACGGTCTTGGCCGTACTGCCTCGCCCCGTTGAACCGGTTTTTAATTCAGTGTGCATTTTGCGCCGCAGTGTCACCTTTTTCGGCTGCGCTCCCGCCAGCGATTCAGATCGGCCATGGCTCTGGCGCAAATAGCTCAGCAACTGCATTTTCTCCTTGTCGGAGATCGTGTCATCTGCATCACTGATCTGCATGCCGGCTTCTCCCAGCTGCGCCAACAGGCGATCCACGGGCAAGCCAACTACATCTGCAAACTGTCGTACCGTAACGTCGGTCATCGTAAAGCGTCTCCTCGACGGCTACCCTTGTTCTTCTTCCGCAAACCAGGGAGCGCGAGCGGTCATAATCAATTTTCCGGCACGTTCTTCGTCCATGCCCTCGATATCCATCAGGTCATCAATGGCCTGTTCGGCCAGATCTTCCATGGTGATGATACCTTTACCTGCCAGAGTGAAAGCCAGGTCTTCGTCCATACCTTCCATTTCCAGCAAATCATCTGCCGGGCGGCGACCGCCAAGATTTTCCTCACTGGCAATCGCCCGTGTGAGCAACACGTCGCGGGCGCGGCCGCGCAATTCCTCGACAATGTCTTCTTCAAATTCTTCGATCTGCAACAGCTCGCTGTTGGGCACATAGGCAATTTCCTCAACGGTCGAGAAACCTTCCTGCACCAGGATCACCGCCACTTCCTCGTCAACATCGAGGTCGTCCATGAACAGCTTTTGCAGCACCTTCATTTCTTCCTCGGATTTCTCCACGGCCTGCTGCTCGTCCATGACATTCAGTTCCCAACCGGTCAGCTGGCTGGCCAGGCGTACGTTCTGGCCACCACGGCCGATGGCCTGGGACAGCTGATCGTTGGCTACAGCCACGTCCATGCTGTGCTTGTCTTCGTCGACCACAATCGACACGACCTCGGCCGGTGACATGGCGTTGATGACAAACTGTGCCGGGTTCTCATCCCAAAGGATAATATCAACACGCTCACCAGAGAGTTCGGTCGATACCGTCTGTACACGTGAACCGCGCATTCCGACACAGGCACCGACCGGATCGATGCGCGGGTCGTTGGATTTCACCGCAATCTTGGCACGCATACCCGGGTCACGAGCCGCACCAAGAATTTCGATCAGTTCCTGACCAACTTCCGGGACTTCCAGTTTGAACAGCTCCACCAGGAATTCCGGCGCTACACGACTGACAAACAGTTGTGGGCCACGCTGTTCACTGCGCACTTCCTTGAGGTAACCGCGCAGGCGGTCGCCGGGACGTACAGCTTCGCGCGGAATCATTTCCTCGCGGTAAATAATGGCTTCAGCATTTCCGCCCAGATCCAGGTAAACATTGCCGCGCTCGACACGCTTGACGATGCCGGTCACCAGTTCGCCAACACGATCCGTGTAGGCATCGACAACCTGTGCACGCTCGGCTTCACGGACTTTCTGCACAATAACCTGCTTGGCAGTCTGCGCACCGATACGGCCGAAATCAACGGATTCAATTTCTTCCTCGATGAAATCACCCACCTGGATATCCGGGTTCTTCTCACGCGCCTCTTCCAGCATAATCTGGCGACTGGGGTGGCTGAAACCACCCTCTTCATCGTCATCTGCTTCGGGGTCGGGATGTTCCTCGACCACTTCCCAGCGCCGGAACGTCTTGTATTCACCGGTCTCGCGATCAATCTCGACGCGTGCCTCGATGTCTTCCGCGTGGCATTTTTTGGTCGCCGACGCCAACGCTGCCTCGATCGCGCCGAAGATAATCTCCTTGCTGATGCCCTTCTCGTTAGAAACGGCATCCACGACCAAAAGAATCTCTTTACTCATTCTACGCACCCTCCGCACGATGCGAATCAAAATCGGGAACCAGTCGCGCCCTGTCAATCTCATCCAGCGCTACCACCAGTTCTTCCTCACCCATCTGTATGACCACCTGGTTCTCTCTCAGGCCCATCAGGGTGCCCTGAAACTTGCGCCGGCCATTCATGGCAGCCGTCAGCTGCAATGTAATCTCATGCCCGGCAAAACGTTCAAAATCCTGTGCCTGGTACAGGGGACGATCCAGTCCGGGCGACGACACTTCCAGTGCGTACTGCCCGCGGATCGGATCCTCAACATCCAGGATACCGCTCACCTGGTGACTGACTGCCCTGCAGTCTTCCACCGTGATGCCTGCTTCGCGATCAATGTACACCCGCAGCACACCCTGTTTGGCGCGGATAAACTCCACCCCGACCAGTTCAAAACCCAGTGCTGTCACCGCCGGCTCCAGGAGCGCGCGGAGTTCCGCTGATTCACGCGGCATACATTTTCACCACAAACAAAAAATGGGCCAATGGCCCACCCCAAAACCCGAAAACCGCCAATTTACCGCCGGCCACGGGAGACATCCCAGCTATTGTATCAGAAGCCTTTTATAAAATGTACCCCGATCCGGGACGTCGACAAATGTCGTCTGACTTCCCGGGACGGATTCGCTAAGATACCCCCGCTGTGGACCAGACCCTCTTTACAGGGTGCAGCAGATAACAATTGAGAGTCGGTGAGGAGAGCTTGATGGATTTTGCACACGCGCTAGGCCTGAACAGGGCAGTCGAAGACGCCGAACAGGAACGCGAAGAGCTGCAACTCTATATCAATCTGAAACTGGCCTCATCCGGCCAGCCAACCTGTGTACCGGAAGATGCGGCCCGCTTCCTCGATATTTCCGGTGACCTGCTGCGCAGCTACCGGGAAAAAAACCGCCTGCTGACCGACTACCACTGCTGGGTCGATCAGCGCATCCAGGATTTCCTTAATCATTATCTGGGCGATCTGTCGCTGGACAAGGTTCCGTCTCTTCCCACCCAGTCATTCATACTGGATCGTCACGGCGTGGCACGTGAACTGTCGCTGCCCATGGGCGAGGATGTGTTCCGTTCCGACATCATTTCCAGCTACCGGGTAAAAAACGGTGTACTGCATAACCCGGCCAGCGACCGTCGTACCACCGAAGGCTCCTTCCATATTACCGAAGGTGGACTGCCGATCCCCGGTGATAAAAAAGCGGTACCGAAAATCGCCTTCGCACGCATGCTCGCCCATGCGCTGAAACCGCCGAAGGAATTACTGACCATTCCTTTCACGGCCAACCTGCCGGACCCGGCACATATGTTCGTGTCATTGCTGCTGCGGCCTGTCGTCTGCCCGGCCATCCCCGGCAAGGAAGCGGAAAAATCGATGGAGATTCATTTCTTCGCACCCGGCAACCTGGTCAGCAACCTCGACTTCGTGGAAAGTATTTTCGGCAACGGCGGCAATCCCTACCTTGCTGAGTTTGATGCGGCACTGGATGTGGACCACTGGACCGGCCACACCGGTTGCGTAATCCTCGCACCACACCTGGTTGGCCTGCCCAAGAAAGCGCTGGACCTGCCGTGCTGGGACGATGCCAGCGAACGACAACGCGCCGAGGGTATGTGCTGGAAAGATGAAAATGAAATCTACAATAACGGCCAGGCCTTCAAGATCACCGCACGTGATGAGAGCGGCGTCATCGTCACGCTACTGGCTGACAACTATTTCGGCTATTGCAAGAAGGAAGTTAAAACCCAGATCAGTTACGCCGCCAACCTGTACGGTCTGACGGAAGAGGAACACGCCGGTGGTGCACTGGCCTTCCCGCGCCGCAATCACGGTGAGGAATACGGTGTCGACAGCCGGACCCACAAGCCGGGTTATTCCTTCGATGAAATCATCGAACGCTACGGCGAACTGATGGAGGTAAAACCGGAAGGTTATGCCATCGACAAGGCATTTCCACAAGTCGTCTACGTACCCCAGAAGGTGCGCATGGACCTGAATGCCCAAACCATCACCTGGACAAAAGAGGGTGAACTGCAGACGATCCGTCTACAGCCGGAAAAGACCTACATGCAGCCCAACGGCTACAAGATAGAGATGAAAAAACACCCGGGTGCACCCTCATGGCGGCTGGTCGGCACCAACCCGGAAGGGACATTCTGTCACAAGCCTTCCACGGTATCCGGTGGCGGGAAGTCGGAAATTTCCAAATCCCTGAATGACGCCGTGATCTACCGCTCACTGTTTGTCGATGACCTGCACAAGGATCTTGACCAGGTGCAGGCCATCTTCGACATGGATTACACCTCGCGCTTCAAGCCCGGCTTTGAAAAAGAAGACCGTGATCCGACACGCCAGCCGCTTAGCCCGGAACGCAGTCTCGGTTCCGTCATCAAACTGCTGACGCCCAGTTCAACCTATACGGATGAGTTTAATCAGTGGCTGGACTCCATCTCGCCACGTATCCTCGCACTGGTCTTTATTATCAAGCGTTTCTACCGGCCGGAATGGGGCAACAACTGGCGTGACCACCTGTCTGTCGACAAGGTAGATGGAGCACCGGCACATGAACTGAAACTCGATGACCGGCATATCGTCGCCTCTTACCTGCGCGTGGGTTTTGACCGCGATAACAAGTGGCGCACCTTTAAACTGCGGCAGGACTACATCGCTACCGAGAAGATCCAGATGGAAGACGACATCACCGCCTCGGTGGTGGTACCGTCAAGTTGTGTCGCTGACTGTGCACCGGTGCATGCAGAGGACTACAGCGTAAAGCTGACGCATAACTGTGAGTACCGGCTGTTCCAGCGTCCCGACGATGCCATCATCCCGGGTTTCGACAAGCAGACCGAGCTGGACATGTCGCAACAGGATAATTTCTTTGCCAACTATGAACCGCTCGATCACGACAAGGTCAGGGAGCTGGTGGAAGACGTACATACCTTCTACCAGTTCACTCAGCCCATACAGGATATGCTGAAGTCCGCCTATGAAAAAGGCAGTTCATATGTGGTGTCGTCTGCGCACCCGCGCATGGTGGATGGCAAACCCTCGAAAAACCCGCGTTACCTGCAAACACGACCGGACCTGGTCAACCCGGTACGCAAGCATGTCGCCGAAATGAGCACCCGCTTCCATCGCAAGCTGCCATTGGAACAGCAAGTCTGTCACCCCGTTGATGCCGTTCTGACCGGACGACGCAACAACCCGCCGGAACCCGGTATTCGTCCGCTGGCGGTCTACAACCCGATTCATTACCAGGAACTGCCGGAACTGTTCATGGACTTTCTGTGCAGCCTGACCGGTAAATCACCCTCTACCACCGGTGCCGGCAGTGAAGGCGCGTTGACCAAGGGTCCGTTCAATGCGCTACGCACAGTATCAGACCTGAACAATGCGCTGGTGTCTTATATCCTGACTGGCTATGCCGGTTTTTCCAGTTCAGCCGGCCATGTTGGACCGGACGTACGGGTTGACCACGACATCAGTCTGCTGGTGCCGGAAATCTGGGCGCGTATTGAACCCGAACAACGCGACCCCGCCTGGCTGATCAAAAATGAATGCCTGGAAAAACTGGAGGACTTTGAACATAACGGCAAACGGGTACTGGGCAGCCGGCTTGGCTACCGTATTACCAACCGCTTTGTACACGGTTTTTTCGGCAAGATCTTTGACAACCCCTGCGCCGTGTTTACCGACGAGATTCTTAAACCGGAAACCCAGAGCCTCGATGTCTTTGTTGACGGCATAAACAACATCGTTGAAGCGCAGCAACGTGAAGCACAACGTTTCATTGATGATGGCAGCATCGAGGATGCCTGCCCGCCACTGGAAGCGCTTATCAACATCATGGCCAGCGGTACGCACGAAGGCATGGATGTGCATCACCCGAAGTTCCGCGCCATGTTCACGCGGGAAAACCTGCTCAAGTCGCGCTGGTACAAACACCGTCTTGAAGTGAAACAGTACCGCGATATCGCACTCTGGCAGCGTAATGTCGGTTACCTGAAGCAGTTCCTCGATGACGCTGATTATGCGGACGAGGCCCGGCGTCTCGACATTGCCGGACGCTATCAACGCGCCACTGAACGCCTGAAGCAAACGCAAAGCCGCAGCTACCTCAAAAGCCTGGTCGGTACCCTGGGTGCTGATCCACTCGGACTTGCCACAGTCGCTGCCGGCAATCAGTTGATCAACTGGAATCGTATGAAACTGTCTTTCTCCAGTAATGGTGCCGTGGAACCTTCCGCTCAATCTGAGTCTGTTGAAGCCAAACCCATGACCCTGTTACAACGCTTCAAAGCCCGCTTCCGCCGGGCGCGCTTGCACTAAACAAGACGTATGACCGGCTACGATCAGACTGACACGCTGAAAGCACGCGATCTCACCTGCATTCGCGATGACCGCAACCTGTTCAGCGAATTATCCTTTACGCTGAACACCGGTCAGGTGTTGCTGGTTGAGGGTCGCAATGGCAGTGGCAAAACCTCATTGCTGCGTATCCTGTGCGGTATACGCCAACCGGATGAAGGTTATATCCACTGGAACGATGGGGACATCTATCGGCTGGCAACGGGCTATAACGCCGTGACGGCATGGGTTGGGCACAAAGACGGCATCAAGCTGGAACTCACTGCGCAGGAAAATCTGGTGTTCGCGCGCAGTCTTGGCACACCGTCAACACTTGAAATTGCCGAGGCACTGGACGCCATGGAACTCGGTGGCTTCGACGATGTCTCTGCCATTAACCTCTCGGCGGGACAGAAACGCCGGCTGGCGCTGGCGCGGTTACTGGTAACCCGGTCGCCGCTGTGGATTCTCGATGAACCCTTTACCTCGCTGGATACTCACGGTATCTCGCTAATTGAGAACATGATCAACACACATCTTGCAGAGGGTGGTATGCTGGCTGTCACTTCGCACCATACCGTCACGCTGGACAGCACGGATATTACCCGTATCAATCTTTCTGAATGAAACCCGTCACACTTCCACAAGCCTTTACCATCCTGCTCCGCCGTGATCTGACACTGGCGTACCGGCAGCGTTCGGAAATGATCAACCCGCTGTTGTTCTTCGTGCTGGTCACTGCACTGTTTCCGCTGGGTGTTGGCGCTGACCCGTCACTGCTGCGCGAAATTGGCCCGGGCATTATCTGGGTTGCTGCACTGCTCGCTTCACTGCTGTCACTGGAAACGGTGTTCCGTTCAGATTTTGACGATGGTTCACTGGAACAGTTACTGCTCAGTCCACACCCGCTGTCGATACTGATGATCGCCAAGGTACTGGCACACTGGTTGATCACCGGGCTGCCGTTACTGATTGTGGCGCCATTACTCGGCGTGTTACTCAACCTGTCAGGTGAAGCGATGCGCACATTGTTAATCACGCTGGCGCTCGGTACGCCGGTACTGAGCCTGATCGGTGCCATTGGCGTGGCGCTGACGGTCGGCCTGCGCAAGGGCGGGACTATCCTGTCACTGCTGGTACTGCCACTGTATGTGCCCGTGTTAATCTTTGCCTCCAGCGCCGTCGCCAACAGCGATGCCGGACTGCCGGTCAGCGCCCACTTTTCCTTACTTACGGCGCTGCTGGTGCTGGCGATCAGTCTGTCGCCTGCCGCCACCGCAGCGTCATTACGCATCAGTATGAGTTAGCTATGTTACGTTTCTTCCACCAGCTTGCTTCACCAAAACATTTTTACCGCATCAGTGGAAAGTGGATCCCCTGGCTGGGCATCGCCTGTCTCGGTTTTATGCTGGCCGGTCTCTACCAGGGACTGCTGGTCGCACCGACTGATTACCAGCAAGGTGACAGCTATCGCATCATGTTCATCCATGTGCCGGCAGCATGGATGTCACTGTTCATTTACATGGTGATGGCCGGTGCCGGTGTTATCGGCCTGGTATGGCGTATCAAGCTCGCCGAAATTATGGCCATCAGCAGTGCGCATGTGGGCGCCTCGTTCACCTTCCTTGCGCTGATTACCGGCTCCATCTGGGGGAAACCCATGTGGGGCACCTGGTGGGTATGGGACGCCCGACTGACATCGGAACTGATCTTGCTGTTCCTGTACCTCGGCGTGATTGCCCTGTACAACGCCGTCGAGGATCGACGCACGGCGGCACGTGCCACCTCGATCCTGGCGCTGGTCGGTGTCGTTAACATCCCGATCATCCACTACTCGGTGGAATGGTGGAATACCCTCCACCAGGGACCAACCGTCACCAAATTCGATACACCGTCCATTGATCTGCGCATGCTGATTCCGCTGCTGCTGATGGCCGTTGCCTTTAAACTTTTTTATGCCACGGTGGTGCTGTTGCGCGCACGTGTCGAAGTACTCCAGCGTGAACGCAATACATCATGGGTAAAGGAGCTGGTGGCTGCACATGAATGATTTTTTGCATATGGGCGGCTATGCCGCCTACGTCTGGAGTTCATACGGGATTACGCTGGTGGTGCTGCTGGCGAACCTGGCTGCCCCCATCATGGCACGCCGTAAACTGCTAACCCAACTGGCGCAGCGTGAAAAACGCGCGCAGAGGATGAAACGATGAATCCTGCACGACGCAAACGCCTGATCCTGATCGGCCTGATGGTGACCGGTGTCGCCATCGCCGTTGGCTTCGCGCTGAACGCTTTCAACCAGAACCTGATGTTTTTCTATTCGCCCACCGAAGTGGCTGCGGGTAAAGCACCCGCTGACCATACCTTCCGGCTTGGTGGCCTGGTAACGGTCGGCAGTGTGCAGCGCCTGCCCGATGGTCTGACCACACGCTT
The DNA here is from genome assembly GCA_964625255.1 of uncultured Thiohalobacter sp. GTDB lineage: Bacteria > Pseudomonadota > Gammaproteobacteria > DSM-19610 > DSM-19610 > Thiogranum. The sequence goes on from CAZVBD010000035.1 coordinate 13,152, forward strand.
CGATGTCACCGATAACACAAAGACGGTAACCATCGAATACACCGGCATCCTGCCGGACCTGTTCCGTGAAGGACAGGGCATAGTCGCGCACGGCAGCCTTAATGGAAATAGCGTATTCATCGCTGATGAAGTGCTGGCCAAGCACGACGAAAACTACATGCCGCCGGAAGTTGCCGACGCACTGGAGAAGTCCCGACAGAATTCACCCGCTACGGGTGGTGGGGAAACACCATGATTCCGGAACTTGGGCAATTTGCGCTGATACTCGCGCTATGCCTGGCAGTGGTACAGGCAACAGTCCCGCTGATTGGCAGTCTCAACCGCACCCCGTCGTGGGTGGCACTGGCACGTCCACTGGCCTACGGGCAGTTTGTGTTTCTCAGCATCGCTTTTGCCATACTGGTTCATGCCTTCCTGATCAATGACTTCTCGGTACTGTACGTCGCACAACATGGTAATACGGAACTGCCGATAATCTACAAGATCTCAGCCGTGTGGGGTGCCCACGAAGGTTCATTACTGCTCTGGGTATATATTCTTTCTGCCTGGTCTATCGCTGTTGCAGCGTTAACACGCAGCCTTCCGGATGTAATGGTGGCACGGGTGCTGTCGGTGATGGGTATGGTCAGTATCGGCTTTCTGTCTTTTTTGCTGTTCACGTCCAACCCCTTTGCCCGATTGTTCCCCGTCCCCTTGCAGGGTGGTGAACTGAACCCGCTGCTGCAGGACTTTGGCCTGGCGATTCACCCACCGATGTTGTACATGGGTTACGTCGGCATGTCTGTCGCGTTCAGTTTTGCCATTGCCGCACTGATCGGTGGCAAGCTGGACAGTACCTGGGCACGCTGGTCGCGGCCCTGGACACTGGTGGCGTGGGTGTTTCTGACCATCGGCATCGTACTGGGCAGCTGGTGGGCCTACTACGAACTTGGCTGGGGTGGCTGGTGGTTCTGGGACCCGGTGGAGAATGCCTCATTCATGCCCTGGCTCGCCGGTACGGCACTGGTTCACTCACTGGTTGTTACAGAGAAGCGCGGCGCCTTCAAGCGCTGGACCGTATTGCTGGCACTGCTGGCTTTCTCACTCAGCCTGCTGGGTACCTTCCTGGTGCGTTCCGGCGTACTGACTTCGGTACATGCCTTCGCTTCGGATCCGGCGCGTGGCTTGTTTATCCTGATATTCCTGATGATTGTCATCGGAGGTTCACTGTTACTGTATGCCCTGCGCGCGCCCGGCATTTCACGCGGTGGCGGTTTCGATATGCTGTCACGGGAAACCCTGTTACTGGGCAACAATCTGCTGCTGATTATCATTACCGCACTGGTGCTGCTCGGCACACTGGCACCGCTGCTGTATGACGCCCTGGAATGGGGGAAAATTTCAGTCGGTTTCCCCTGGTTCAACAGTATGTTTGTGATCTTTACCCCCTTTATGATTCTGTTGATGGGTGCTGCACCGCTGACTCGCTGGAAACACCAGGACCCCGCTGAACTGCTCAGGCAACTGCGTGTTTCCCTGGCTGTCAGTATCGCTGCCGGCATTGTTGTCGCGCTACCGTTTGCGAGTGATTCCTGGTCCGCCGGGCTGGCAGTCGCACTGGCGATGTGGTTGCTCACTACCCTGCTGACCAGCGCTCGTATTCGATTGCGCAACCGGGGTGGCATAACAAAACTGTTCTCTGATCTGGCCGGACGTGGTGGCCGTTCCTACTACGGCATGTGGGTGGCGCATATTGGCATTGCCATGTTTATTGTTGGCGTCACCTTTGTAACCCAGTTCGATATTGAAAAAGATGTGCGCATGAGCCCGGGGCAGGAAATTACGCTCAATAACTACCTGTTCCGCTTCGACGGCATCACCCTTCATGAAGGTCCCAACTACCAGGCACAACGTGGCACTGTACATGTCAGCCGCAACGGCCGTGAAATCGCTGTACTGCACCCTGAGAAGCGTGCCTACCGTGTACAGACAAAGCCCATGACCGAGGCCGGTATCGACGCCGGCCTGTTCCGTGACATCTATGTCTCACTCGGTGAACCACTCGGTAACGGTGACTGGGCACTGCGCCTGTACTACAAGCCCATGGTGCGCTGGATATGGCTGGGAGGACTGCTGATGGCCTTTGGTGGTTTGCTGGCTGCATCTGATCCACGCTACCGCATACGGGTACTGGCAAAAATGCGCGGGAATGCTCCGGCCAATACAGTGGCCGCCGGAGGGCCGGCCTGATGCCCGCATTTGTCCGCTACCTCACACCACTACTGGCATTTCTTGCACTGGCGACACTGCTTTACAAAGGACTGGGCATAGATCCGAAAAGAGTCCCCTCCCCGTTGATCGATAAACCGGCCCCGGTGTTCAACCTGCCCAGGCTGAAACAGCCGGAACAGTTCCTCGGCAGTACAGATTTTCAGGGCAAGGTTTCACTGTTTAACGTGTGGGCCACATGGTGCGCTGCCTGCCGACATGAACACCCCCTGCTCATGCAGATCAGCAAACTGGGCATACCGATTTATGGACTCAACTACAAGGACAAGCGCCCTGCCGCCAGGCAATGGTTGCAGCGTTTAGGTGATCCTTATGTCGCCAATGCATTTGATGCCGAGGGTCGTGTGGGTATCGATTGGGGCGTTTACGGTACACCGGAAACATTCGTCATCGACAAACAGGGTGTGATCCGTCACAAGTTTATCGGGCCGCTGACCCGGGATGCTGTCGAACGTGAATTACTGCCGCTAATCAGAAAACTGCGTGGGGAAAACGGATGAAAAAATATCTTCACCTCGTGCTCCTTATCGGTCTGATAACGTCATCTGCCTTGTTCTCACCCCTTAAGGCAGCAGGACTGGAAGCTTTTGATTTCAGCGGCAAGGTCGATGAGGAGCGCTTTAAATCGTTAATCGTCGAACTGCGCTGCCTGGTGTGCCAGAACCAGTCGCTGGCCGACTCTGATGCCGAACTGGCCCACGACCTGCGCCGAGAGATATTCGAATTAATGGAACAGGGCAAAAGTGACCAGGATATCGTGGACTTCCTGGTCTCGCGTTACGGTGACTTTGTGCTTTACAACCCGCCCGTCAAACCGGAAACCTGGATACTCTGGTACGGTCCGTTCGGACTACTCGCCCTCGGGCTGCTGATCCTGTTATACACCGTTCGCCAACGCAAGCGTCAGCCTGAAGCAAGCTTTTCCAAACAGGAACAACAACGATTGAAAAAGCTGCTCGGTGACGACAGCAACGGAGATAAACCCGCATGACCGCTTTCTGGCCACTGGCCGGCGCCATGGCCGCGCTCGCATTGATCTTTATCGCCCTGCCGGTGATGCGCAAACAGCGCGAAGAACATGTTGATCGCGACCAGCTCAACACCGCCATGATCCGGGAACAGCTCGCTGAACTCAAAAACGACATGGCAGCTGGAAAACTGGATGCAGAAGCCTTTGAGTCGGCACGTCACGACCTGGAGCGCGAACTGCTCAACACCGTCAGTGATGATACGCAGGCGCCTCAAAAAGCATCACGCAGCGGTCGCTGGATACTGGTCATACTTCTGCCGGTAGTGCCTCTGCTGGCCGTTATGCTCTACACGCAACTGGGCGTTGGTGACCTTGCTGAACGGGAAGCACAGGTGCGTAGTGCGCAGGCAGAAAATGCCGGTGGCATGTCCGATCACGAAATCAATCGCATGCTGGAACAGCTGGCACAGCGGCTGGAAAAAGAACCGGACCACCCGGATGGCTGGATGCTGCTAGGACGCAGCTATACCACACAACGCCGTTTTGACGAGGCTATAGCCGCTTACGAGCAAGCACGTAAATATGGTGGTGATTCACCCGAACTGCTGATCGATTATGCCGACACGCTGGTTGCAGCCAACAGGGGAAGTTTCAGTGACAAAGTGGGTGCCATGTTAAAGCAGGCGCTGGCACAACAGCCGGACGACCCCAAGGGGCAATGGCTGATCGGACACTGGTATTTCCAGCATGGTGATTATCAGCGCGCACTGGAAAACTGGCAGAGTGTCGCGACGCAGGTTCAGCCCGGCAGTGAAACCGATATTGTCCTGCAACAACAGATTCAACTGGCGCGGACCAAACTTGGTAATGCAGCACCGGTTGAACCTGGTCCGACAACAGACACGGCGGCAAACAAAACCTCCATTCAGGTGACGGTATCTCTCGACCCCGCACTGCGGGACAGCGCAGCACCCGATGACACGGTGTTTATCTTTGCCCGCGCTGTCAATGGCCCACGCATGCCGCTGGCCATTGTGCGCAAGCAGGTCCGTGATCTGCCTGTCACCGTGACACTGGACGACTCCATGGCCATGTCATCGGCCATGGTGCTGTCACGTTTCCCGCAGGTGAGTATTGGTGCCAGAATTTCGAAATCAGGCCAGGCTATGCCGTCAGCGGGTGATTTGCAGGGTATGCAGAGTCCGGTTTCGACGAAAGAGACGACAGGTAAGGTTGATATTGTTATCGATGAACGGGTGGGTGGTTGAAATCGTCACGGGTGGGGTAGCTTTTCGATAAAGCTTCCAAGTTCGGCCAACTACGGACATACAAACCATTTAGAACGGTATTTCTAGTAGTATATCAATCTGGCCTTGTGTTTCGTGTACCAACCGCTCGACAGTATCGGCCAGATACTCCACATCAGGTCGCCGGATGAAATGATATCCCTCTTCACCTTTCTTGCGCCCATTCCTGTGAACTAGATCATGCCTGATAGCGATGGCTTCAGAGTAGCGTTCTCGACATAATCCTTTGTCCTTCTGAATCAATCGAAAAAGATGCTCCTTGTCATAGATCACGTGTGATATCAGCGTGTCTGCTAAATAAGCTTCCAGTGCGGTTATGACCTGCACATAGAGCATTCTGTTAAATATAGCTTCCTTATAAATATCTATGGAAAATACGGCTTTCAACAAATATCGTAAACGAGCGCATTTGTACCACTTGTAACCCGTAACGTAATAGGTTACGATTTACGACATGATAAGGAGCTTCAAGCACAAAGGTCTTGAGAAGTTCTTCCTGAAAGGGATCAAATCAGGAATTCAGGCCAAACATACCGCCAGATTAAGGATAATTCTTGGCCGGCTGAATGCTGCTACAAACCCAAAGGACATGGATCTCCCAGGGCTTAGATTACATGAGCTCAGTGGTCGTCGGAGAGAAGTGTGGTCGATTTGGGTTAGTGGTAACTGGCGTGTGACATTTCGTTTTGTGGGAATGGATGCAGAAGCTGTTGATTACGAAGATTATCATTGAGGTGTAATGATGAAGATGCACAACCCACCCCATCCCGGTGAAGTACTCAGGGAACTCTGCATCGAACCAATGGGGTTAAGTATAACTGAGACTGCCGAAGCGCTTGGTGTTAGCAGAAAAACCTTGTCTGCTATTTTGAATGGTCATGCAGGCATTAGTCCTGAAATGGCAGTTCGTCTTTCTTTGGCATTTGGGACGTCTTCTGAAAGCTGGCTAAATCAGCAGGCGCAGTACGATTTATGGGGAGCAGAAAAAAAGCGTAAATCCTTGAAGGTCAGGAGTCTATCAGCAGCATAAACATTAACAAATCTTAATCTCTCCTCCACCTCCCGTTAAACCTGAACAACGTACTGTTGCATCCAGAGGCCGATATTGACCGGCGGCCAGCCAATGAGGATAGCCACATGCACACTACCGCGAAGAATTCAGTCGCCACATTACTTCTGCTCGCAACCACAACCTTCAGCGCCACGGCCGTCATGGCCACCACTGCACCAAAGCCCGCGCCGACAACGTCAGCAGTCGCCGGCACACATGCCAATTTGAGTCCCGAGCAGCAGAAAATCTACCAGGCCGATGTCCGGGCGCAGCAAGGTCGCGAGGCCATGTCATACATTGTCGCTGCACATCGATTACTTTCCGGGCAACACGCTGATGAAGCCCGGCAGTATCTTGAACAGGCAAAAGGCCTGCTGACAAAACTGAAATCCAGCACCATTGCCGGGAACGAAAGCACCTCTGGCCGGGTACCGATCTATTCACAGCTGGGCGTCAAAGAGGGTGTGGAAATCACCGAGCAGCTCAAGCAACAATTGGGGAAAACCCATCTGGATGCAGTTCGCGGCAATCATGAGAAAGTTGTCGAATCGCTCAAGGCTGTGGACATCGAACTGCAATACAGTTTTGTCGACCTGCCCGTTGCAGCAACACTTGAAAAAGTTGAATCCGCCCTCAAATCACTTTCCGCAAAAGATCCCGGACAGGCAGGTGAGATCCTGGCTGATGCCGAGGCAGGCCTGATCCATGACAGCATTGTCGTTAATGCCGTGGACGAAAATCCGGCGGGATAGCGGTGCTATGCAGCCCATTGAACAAAATCAGGGAGTTATTTGAAAATGAACGCAAACATTGCGCCAGCAGATCTGAAGACTGCCCACAGTACTCACTACCAGGCCTTCCACCAGGTCCGCGAGCACCTGCAACAACGCATCATCGGCCAGCAGGTACTCATCGACCGCCTGCTCATCGCCCTGCTGGCCGACGGCCATTTGCTGGTGGAAGGTGCACCGGGGCTGGCCAAGACCACCGCCATCAAGGAACTGGC
>CAZVBD010000036.1:0-1774 GCA_964625255.1 uncultured Thiohalobacter sp.
TGACCTCGATGAGTCCAGCCTCAAAGCTATCGCCAGTAAAACCAACGGACGTTATTTCCGTGCCCGCGATACCGCTCAACTGGCAAAAATCTATGCCCTGCTGGACCGTATCGAACCGGTCTCCAAAGATGAACAGACCTGGCGACCGGTGGACGAACTGTATTTCTGGCCGCTCGGTGCAGCGTTACTGCTCAGTGCACTGATCGCCCTGACCGCTGCCTTCGGGTGGCGGGCAACATCGCCCCACGTGGAGGCTCAACATGCCTGAGCAATTTCATTTTCTCCAGCCACTGTGGCTGCTCAGCCTGATCCCGCTGGCCTTGCTGGTATGGCGCTTGCGGCAAACCAGCGCTGGTGACAACCCGTGGACTCGTATCATCGACGCGCGCTTGCTGCCCTTGTTGCTGACCGGCCAGGACCACAAGGTCAGCCGTTCTCTGTTATGGCTGCTCAGTCTGGGCTGGTTGATCGCTGCCCTGGCGCTGGCTAATCCGGTCTGGGAAAAACAGCCGCAACCGCTTTACCAGACCAGTGCGGCACGCGTTATCGTACTGGATCTTTCACGCTCTATGCTTGATCAGGATCTCAAACCCTCGCGGTTGGCACGCGCACGTTTCAAAATTGAGGATATCCTTGCTCGCAACGATGAGGGACAGACCGGGCTGGTGGTGTTTGCCGGTGATGCTTTTACCGTTACACCGCTAACGCGTGACGTGGACACGATTCGTGCCCTGCTCAAGGCGCTCGACCCTGGTCTTATGCCAGTACAGGGCAGCCGCGCAGACCTGGGCCTGGAAAAAGCCGGTGAACTGTTGCAGCAGGCCGGGTTGAGCAGTGGTCAGATCCTGCTGTTTGCCGATGGCGTGACCGGTAACAAGGCCCGCAAGGCTGCGGCACAATTACGCAAACAGGGCTACCGTGTGTCGGTACTCGGTGTTGGTGGCAAGAAGGCCCAGCCACTGACCAATGCACAGGGCCAGCTGCTACGCACCACCGACAATAAACTCATCGTACCGCAGCTTGAAACTGCGGCACTCAAGGCGGTGGCCGAGGCTGGTGGTGGTCGTTATCGCACATTTAATAACCGCGATACCGATATCAAATATCTGCTGGATAACATTACGCCACTGACAACTGAAAACCTGGTCAACAGCGACATGCAGGGCCAGAACTGGAAAGACCGTGGTCCCTGGTTGGTGGTATTGCTACTGCCGCTGGCAGCACTGGCCTTCCGACGGGGCTGGTTGTTAAGCCTGGTGTTACTGGTGGGTGTACTGTCACCACCACAACCGGCCATGGCTGCCGGTTGGGACGATCTCTGGCAACGCCCCGATCAGCAAGCGGCAAAAGCCCTGTCTGAAAAAGATTACGAACGTGCCAGCCAGGTAGCGGAAGACCCACTGTTGCGTGGTAGTGCCGAGTATCGGCGCGGCAATTATCAGCAGGCGCTGAAGGACTTTTCCAGTAATGGCGGCGTCACAGCCGATTACAATCGTGGCAATGTGCTGGCAAAGCTCGGTCGCTACAAGGAGGCCATCAGTGCCTACGACAGCGCGCTGAAATCAGCCCCCGGTATGGAAGACGCTGTAGCCAACAAGGCGGCAGTCGAAGCCCTGTTACGCAAACAAAAGCAGCAGAAAAAGAATCAGTCGCAGGGTAAACAGGGTCAGCAAGGCAAACAGAGCCAGCAGGACAAACAGGCCCAGAAAAGTAAACAGGACCAACAGGGTAAACAGGGCCAACAAGGCAAACAGAACCAGCAGGATAAACAGGC
>CAZVBD010000036.1:1874-19647 GCA_964625255.1 uncultured Thiohalobacter sp.
AAACAGGCTCAGAAAGGTAAGCAGGACCAACAGAAAAACGGTAGTGCTGACAAAAACCAGTTTGCCGATGCGGCCAAAGCGCTGGAAAAGAAAAACAGCGGGGAAAAATCCGCTGCGGAAAAAACGGAAAAACAATCCCGTCAGAAGCAGGATGAAGGCCACAACAAAAACGGTGGCAAAGCTCAGGCCAAACAGCAGCCGCCACAAACCGACGGTCAACCAGCCCGCGCAGAATCACTCAACAGTGAGGAACAGATGGCGGCCGAACAATGGCTACGGCGTATCCCGGACGATCCCGGTGGTCTGCTGCGCCGCAAGTTCCTTTACCAATATCAGCAACGGGCACAACGTGAGGGCACCGGCAGCCGGCAGCCCTGGTAATCAGCAATGGAGCGTATGAAATGAAATCCAGGTTAACGACATCGATGCGGAATAATCGCCACCAGTCACTGTGGCCGGTCTCTCTGCTGGCATTGTTGCTGATACTGATGGTCGGTACGGGTGAGGCAGCCGTGCGCGCCACGCTCGACCGTGACACACTCTATGCAGGTGACACCTTAACCCTGACCATCGAGAGCGATGGCCAACAATCAGGGTTACAACCGGACCTCGCGCCACTGGAAAAAGATTTTGACGTGCTTGGCACCAGTACCAGCACCCAGGTGAGTATCATTAATGGCAAGCGTTCAGACAAAACGCTGTGGCAGATGCAGCTTCAGCCGCGTCATACCGGCTTGTTGCGTATTCCTCCTCTCAGCGTCGGCAGGCAAAAGACTTCACCCGTTGAACTGAAGGTTACCGAGGCTCCTCAACAGACAGCAACACAGGCTAACCGGCATGTATTTATTGAGGCCGAACTTCACCCGGCTGGCAAGCAGATCTATGTACAGCAACAAATCCCTTACACCGTACGCCTTTACTACGATGGACGTCTGCAAGAGGGCGAACTCAATGTACCGAAACTGCAAAATGCTATCGTCGAACAGCTTGGTGAGGACAAAAACTACAGCACTACGCGCAACGGTCAGCCGTATAAGGTCATTGAACGCCATTATGTGATCTCACCGGAAAAAAGCGGTTCACTGCATATTCCACCCGCCACGTTCAAGGGGAGTATTGCGGTTCCGCAACAGCGAGGACGGAACCGTCGACCTGGTAGTCTGATGGAGGAAATGCTTGGCAACAGCCCGTTTGCCAATGATCCTTTTTTCCGTAACAGCCTGCTCTCCAGTCGTTTTTTCGGCGGCAATACCAGCAAGCCTGTCACTGCCCGCAGTCGTCCCATCAATATCGACATCAAACCCCGGCCTGTCACAGCCAGTCGTAACTGGCTGCCTGCCGAAGCGGTAACGCTGACCGACAGCTGGGTTGAAAATCCACCACAGTTCAAGGCCGGTGAACCCGTCTCACGCACTATTACTATTCAGACCAGGGGACTGTCCGGCTCACAGATACCCGAACTGGCTATTGCCGCCCCGGGCAATGCCCGCCTGTACCCGGAAACACCGACGCAGGAAAGCCGTACCGACGGCAAGACCCTCTATGGCATCCGTACCCAGATGCTGACTTACATCCCTGATGTGCAGGGTACGCTGGATGTACCGGCGATCACGCTGAACTGGTGGGATACACGCCATAACAAAGCGACCAGTACCACGTTGCCAGCCTGGCAATTCAAGGTACTGCCCGGCGCCACGGGCACTGCGCATAAAACGCAGGCACCCTCTCACAATCCGGCCAGCAAAGGCGTGCCAACAACCCCGGCAAGCCAGGCAACACAAGCGGACAGTGAACAAAAAATACCTGAAACAATACTTGCAGCAGTCAAAACAAACGAGCGATGGTTAGTCGCAGGTGGAGGGGTACTGCTGGCACTGGCTTTATTAGTGACGGTGATCCAACGGAAAAGGCGGCCTCGCCAGGAGAAACCGGGCGCAGCAGAGCGAACACCACGATCGGCACAGCACGATAAGGCAAGTCGAAAAACCGCCCTGCAGTCCCTGCAAAAAGCCTGTGCCAGTAATGATCGGCACGCTGCTGCCAGCGCACTGCTGAACCTCGCTCAAGTACAATGGCCTGACAATCCCCCGCGCAGCCTCAGCGCACTGGCTGCACGCCTCAAGAAAGGACAGGCACAACTCATCGCACTGGATCGCAGCCTCTACGCCGCCGAGACCAGCGACTGGAATGGTGCGGCACTTTGGGATGAATTCAGGTACGGCTTACAGGTAAAAACCGACGCCAGGCCCGACCAGGATAACGGGCTTAACCCTCTTTACCCGCAACATTCCTAATTATCACCCCCGGCAACCTTGATCAGCACATCCTCGATTGCACCCGGGGCACACATGATGCTGAAGAACGTAGCACCCGTGTCACTCTGCAGCATTGGCAGGTTCGGCCAGCTGATCGCAATGCGGAAACGGGCATAGAGCGCATAGACATCGCCGTCCGAGACCAGGATTTCGTAAGGAAGATGTGCGGTGGAACGAAGGGGAGCCTTGTCGATACGACTCATGATGTACTCGTCACCGCTACAGTCACTACCACCCAGTGCGACACCAAACACCGTCTCATCCTTTCCCGGAATATCGATACGATACACCTTGGATGCATCGCCACGACGTTCGGCCAAACCCTTCTCGACCGCAGCTATGGCCTCGCTATAGCTATCGTACTCGGCCAGCTCGCTTGGATCGTCAAAGTACTCCATACCGAACATATAGTGGTATTTACGCAGATCAGCAGCATCAAGACGTTCATCACCAGTACCAAAGGAGGCGGATTTACCCAATGCACTCTCAAGACTGTTCAGTGCCGCTATCGCACCTGACATATCGCTGATACGGTAGGCATTGGCAAAATACACCGGGTTGGTATAGCTGACCTGGACTTCGCTCCCGACCTGGGTCATGGCCACACGCTGACCGGCTTCATAACCTCCGAAATCAGAACTGGCAGCGGCTTTCTTGAGGTCATCGTCGGTAATGGCAATAATGATGGCTCCAGGGTAAGGCGAATAAGAACCAACCACCTGAAAACCGGCTTCCTCAACCTTGCTTCTGGCTATATCGGCAACAGTCTGTATATCGCCATTGGCCTTATACGCCAGGATGAAGGGTTCCAACTGATCTCCCGCTGACACCGAGGAACCGACCCCCATCATAAAAACAGCGAAAATCATCGCCCATGTTTTGAAAAAAACAGCATTTTTGAATTTCATAATATTACTCCCTTGAGATGTCTGCCGGACTCTCCATTTACGATCCGACAAAATAACGGTATCACATAAAAGACTGCCTGACGGGCATCAGCCTAGTTATGTTCCACCGACACAACGTTGCCATTTTCCAGTACTATTCTGACGTGCTGCCCCACAGAAAATTGCTGGCCCTTGGCAATCACGACGACTGAGTCACCGTTATTCAGGTCAACCGTCAGCTCCTGTGCATTGGCCTTTGCAATTTCATTGCCGGCATAGGCACCCAGCAGGCCACCACCCAGCGTTGCCAGTGCGCTACCACGCCCTCTGCCCATGGTTGAACCGAGTACAGCACCTGTGATGGCGCCCAGAAAACCACCTGTCCCATCATCCTTGACGACGACTGATTTGATTTCTGCAACCCTGCCGTCTTCATAGTGCATAAGGTAGCTCGTCGAATCGGGACCAACCTCGTTTACCCCGCGGGTAGCGCACGCACTCACTGTCAACAGCGTCATACTCATGATGATGATAAATAGTCTGTTCATAATACCTCCTTGATAAACTACCGGCACTATGTCGAAAAGTCGTTGGAAATTCTGTCACACAGGTGACAAATCACGAGAGATTTTCAGACCGCGACCCCAGGGATAAATTTTCCGGAGGCGCTCTAGAGCAGCGGACTCAACAACTTTATAATATTCTGCATCGTTTTCTGGTAACGGGGACGCTGTTGCCACTGCGCCAGTGTGAGCTGACGTGAATGCTCTCGATACCCGTTCTGCTGTTGACGCAACGATTCGGCAAACCCCGCATTATAAAAAATCATATTGATTTCAAAGTTGAGTGCAAACGAGCGGATATCGAAGTTACTCGAGCCCAGAAAGGCCAGCGAATCGTCGATTGTCATACTCTTTGCATGCACTAACCCTTTGTTAAAAAGGTAAATATTAACGCCACTGTTTAGCAGTCGCTCGTAATAACCCCGGGCCGCATTACCCACCAGCAGCTGGTCGGAATGCAACGGTACGATCAACTCGACCACAACACCTTGCAACGCCACCGTTTCCATCGCTTCCAGGAAGACTTCGTCCGGTACAAAATAGGGCGTTGTGATGGTGACTTTATGTCGTGCTGCATACAACGAAGCCACCGCCAGACGCTGGTAATTTTCTGCTGGAAACAACGGGCCACTCGGCAGGGTCTGTGCGGCAACGTCACCCCCAGACAGCTGGTTACTGTCGGGAAATATATCAACCCCATCCAGCAGTTCATCGCTTTCTGCAAGCCAGTCACCGGCAAACACAGCCTGCAACTCAAGTACGACCGGACCGGTTAAACGCACCATCAGGTCATGCCATTTCAAATTCCGGTGCCCATAACTGGCGTCAACAATATTTTGTGATCCGGTATAGGCGATACGACCGTCAACAACGAAAATCTTGCGATGATTGCGCAGGTCGATACGCGAAACCCAGGCACGCAACAAACTGGCCGGCAGTGCTGGATAGCATTTAATACCTGCCCTGGCCAGTCGCCCTGACATCTTTTTCAGGAATTTCCGGGAACCCTGTGCATCCGCCAGTAATCGACACTCGACACCCCGTAACACCGCACGTTCAAGCGCCGCAACAACACGTTGCCCTGTTGCATCTGCGGCAAATATATAGACCAGTAAATGGACGTGATGTTGTGCAGCATCAATGTCCTCGATCAGCACATCAATCACTGTATCCGTATCGGCCAGTAATGTCGCTTCGTTACCGCACATAATAGGCATATAGCCTAATCGTTCAGCCAGCATGACCGTTGGCAATAATGACTGATCCACTCTCGAGGACACATTTTCCCTGTGGGGCATATACTGCCCGTGCACGCTCTCCAGCCTTGCCTGTAGTGCCTTGCGTTGTACCAACCGACGGTGCGGCAAGCGGTTCTCACCAATAAACAGGTATAACAACAACCCGGGCCAGGGCAGGAAAAAGATGACCAGCAGCCAGGTCATCGCTACACGTGGAGGGTGTCGATCGATGACAAGGCCCAGCATAACCAGCCTTATCAACCATTCACTGGTGTAAAACAGCAGTGACCAGGATGGAATGAATTCGTCGCCCATAATCTCCTTTTACCTTACCCGTTAGTCAGACCGGAATTATCGCGACAAGATCAACCCCGCTGTCACCCAGGTTACAGCCGATTCTCTCAGGTACATGCACAATCCGCCCATCAATAACAGCTGTCTGTTGAAATAGTCACCTCGTTTACCCGGGAATGTATCATGATCGAGTCAGCCACAGAAAACAGCCCGACAACCGGTCTCACATCAACGGAAGCGGCCGAACTACTGCAACAGTATGGACCCAACGCGCTGGAGGAGAAGAAAGTCTCCCCGCTGTTAAAGTTGCTGGGGTACTTCTGGGGTCCCATTCCCTGGATGATCGAAGTCGCCGCAATCCTCTCCGCCCTGATCCAGCACTGGCCTGACTTCTGGATCATTATCACACTGCTGCTCTTCAACGCCGGGGTTGGATTCTGGCAGGAATACACCGCCGGCAATGCGGTGGAAGCCCTCAGGAAACAGCTGGCCCTGAGGGCCAGAGTGTTACGCGACGGTCAGTGGCAGGAGATCGATGCCACCCAACTGGTCCCGGGGGATGTCGTCCGCCTGCGCCTCGGTGATGTGATCCCCGCCGATGTCAGGCTGGTGGGAGACGACTACCTGAGTGTCGATCAGTCGGCACTCACCGGAGAATCTCTGCCGGTCACCAAACAGCACGATGATGAAGCCTTCTCTGGAACCATTATTAAACAGGGGGAGTCGGTCGCCCGGGTCACCGTCACAGGCAAAAACACCCGGTTCGGGAAAACAGCCAGCCTGGTGGAACAGGCGAAGACGGTCTCTCACTTCCAGAAGGCGGTACTGACGATCGGTGACTACCTGATCTATGTCAGCCTGGCCCTGGTTATCGCCCTGGTACTGGTGCAACTGCACCGCCACACCCCCTGGCTGGAACTGGTGCAGTTTGCCCTGATCCTCACTGTCGCCTCCATTCCCGTAGCCATGCCGGCGGTTCTGTCTATGACCATGGCACTGGGCGCGATGGCGCTGTCAAAACACAAGGCTATCGTCACCCGGCTGGAATCCATCGAAGAGATGGCCAGTATGGACATACTCTGCTCCGACAAGACCGGCACCCTCACCCAGAACCAGCTTACTCTGGGCAATATTGAATTGTTCGATGCCAGTGATGAGCAGGAGGTGTTACTGGCCGCCGCCCTGGCTTCACGGGAAGAAGACCGGGATGCCATCGATGAAGCCGTGCTGCACGGACTCAAGGACAGAGATCAAATCAGTCACTTCAAACAAACCGCTTTCATCCCTTTTGATCCGGTGCATAAACGTACTGAGGCAACGATACACGATGATGAAGGCAAATCATTTCGCGTCGCCAAGGGTGCCCCTCAGGTCATCATGCAGCTGTCAGGTCTGTCCGGCACCGAGCTGGAGCGCGCGCAAAAGGTAGTAGAGGACTTTGCCAGCGAGGGCTACCGGGCACTGGGCGTTGCACGCCAGGAGCAGGATGATGGTGTCTGGGTCTTCCTGGGTATCCTGTCCCTGTTCGATCCGCCGCGTGAAGACTCGGCGGAGACGATTGCCAGCGCTCGCGAGCATGGCGTGCAGGTAAAAATGGTCACGGGTGACAATGTCTCCATCGCTCGCCAGATTGCCGGTAAACTGGGGCTTGGCACCGATATTCTGAAGGCAAACAGCCTGCCAACCGACAATAGCGGCACCAACACCCCGGACGATATGACCAAACGTGTGGAGAATACAGACGGTTTTGCCGAAGTGTTCCCTGAGCACAAATTTTCTATCGTCAAGATACTGCAAGGGAATAATCATATCGTCGGTATGACCGGTGACGGCGTCAACGATGCCCCGGCACTGAAACAGGCAGACGTGGGTATTGCCGTCAGTGGCGCTACCGACGCCGCCCGGGCGGCGGCCGACCTCGTCCTGACCAATCCCGGTCTGTCTGTCATTATCAAAGCTATTGAAGAAGCACGGCGCATCTTTGAACGTATGAATGCCTATGCTATCTACCGTATCAGCGAAACCATCCGCATCATGTTTTTCGTCGTACTGGCAATGATCTTCTTCAACTTTTATCCCATCACTGCGGTGATGATTATTCTGCTTGCGTTCTTCAACGATATCCCGATCATGACGATTGCCTACGACCACACTAACCTGGAAAAAGATCCGGTAAGGTGGGATATGAGGCAGGTGATTACCGTCGCCACCGCCATGGGCATTACCGGTGTTATCGGCAGTTTTGGTATGTTGTTAATCGCCATGGACTGGTTGCATCTTGATATCGGGCAGATCCAGACTTACGTGTTTCTGAAGATGGCGGTTGCCGGACACCTGGTGTTGTTCGTCGCCCGCAGCAAGAGTCACTTCTGGAAACGGCCCTGGCCGGCACCCATTATGATCTGGTCAGCCGTTGTCACCAAACTGGCTGCAACCCTGCTGGCCGCCTATGGTTTTGACCTGATAACCCCTATCACCTGGCCAGAGATTGCCCTTATCTGGGGTTATTCCATTGCCTCTGCTTATGTCACTGACCTGGTCAAGGTAGCGGTTTATCAACACCTGGGGCACCGCACACCACGCCATCGTAATTTTCTTAATACGCTCAAGGCCCGGTTTGTACGTGGTGACCAGTAAATGGAAGCCGTCAAAATTGATGTCCGTGAAATCATCGATGGAAACCCGGTATCCAGCGACTGGAATGATTTCCTGGCACACCGGCAAGATACAAAACGTCTGTTCAGGGTCAACATATCAGCCCGCGAACCGGCGCCTTTAAATAGCATCATTAATGCGATCTACAAAAGCCCCCTAGTTGTGGAACGCTGTCTGGATCCGGATTCAGTTTCTGGCGTTTATACCTATAACGATATGCTGTCTTTGCAGCTGCCGATTGCAGAGGACTGGCAGGCTTCGGTACATTCCAAACTGACCATTCTGTGTTTTTCAAATGCACTGGTCACAATATATATTAATGCACAAACAGAATACTCTGGCAGTTTGCTGAATAACCCGGCGTCCATTTCCAGCCGGCAACCGGGTACGGAAGGTCTGTTGTTCTCGCTTCTCGATAGCATTGTAGACCGGGCCAGTGAACTGACGCTAAAGGCACGTCTCAGCGTCGAGCAACTGGAAACAGACATGCAGCAGATTGTTGACGAAGAGCAGCTTGGCCGGCACATTCTGGCCCTGAAGCGTGCTGCAGCACATTTTGAAATGGCCCTGGAAGCCAAGCACCGGACCTTGATGGCTCTGCTGTCACTGGATACCCGGCTTATTGACCTGGCCCGTATTCGGGAACCACTACACGACGTAGTCGCACATGTTGAACACAGTCTGCGCTACATCGAGCGTGTAGAAGATCACCTGGGCGAACTGGACCGGCACTTCCTTCTATTATTACAGGACAGAACCAATAACCGGCTGCGCCTTTTGACTATCATTTCAGCAATTTTTATGCCGCTGATGCTGATAGCAGGCATCTACGGCATGAACTTCCACGATATGCCGGAACTGTCCTGGCACTACGGATATGGAGCCGTGCTGCTCATCATGCTGTCGCTTGCACTGGGACTGATCTGGTACTTCCACTATAAAGGATGGTTCCGCTGACTCCAGCTACACTCATGATTCTTTGTGCGTACCTTCCAGATGGGTAATGGGATCAGCTGTAAACAGGTAATCTTTTAACTCTTTGTCAAAACGACTGTCTTTACGGCGTATCCATTCCATCAGCATAGCGGCATGCTCTTTTTCCTCATCCCGGTTATGGGCAAGGATCGCCTTGAGGTCGGTATCCTTGCATACGTTAACCCGCTGGTTATACCAGTCGACGGCCTCCAGTTCTTCCATCAGCGACACTATGGCGCGATGCATATCCCGGGTCTCGTTATCAAGTTCATCTATTGGTTCATGGTAGCCTTCATTGCTCATGGGATCTCACCTTATTCTCGGGTTGTGGGAATGAAACTTTCGTTAACTTGTACCAGCACTCTAAAACAGTCCTGTATTCGTTGGCTGTCACCCAGGTTACAGCCGCGCCGGTCTTGCACGCGCACAATACACCCACTGACAAAAATGGAAACAACCCATGACCGGCCATGATCCACATGGATGAGCACTTCCAGATAGCGCATTTACAGGCACGCCAGATTCTCGACTCCCGGGGCAATCCCACCGTAGAGGTGGAATGCCAACTGTCTGGTGGCACCCACAGTCGTGCAGCTGTACCCTCCGGCGCCTCCACCGGCAGCCGTGAAGCGGTTGAACTCCGGGATGGAGATGCGCAGCACTTTGGCGGGAAAGGGGTATTAAAGGCTGTCGCCAACGTCAACGACAACATCGCACCGGCGCTGCTGGGTCAGGATGCCCGTCAGCAGGCTGTCATCGACCAGGCCATGATCACACTGGACGGCACACCCAATAAAGCCAGGCTTGGTGCCAATGCCATGCTCGGTGTATCACTGGCCGTGGCCCGTGCTGCAGCCAGTGCGTGCGGTCTGCATCTCTATCAGTACCTGGGGGGACCGGGTGCTACGCGCCTGCCGGTACCGCACATGAATATTCTCAATGGTGGCGTTCACGCTCACTGGCAAGGTGCGGACTTCCAGGAATTTATGATTGCACCTTACGGTGCTGACAGCTTCCGGCAAGCCCTGGAATGGGGCAGCGAGATCTATCATGCCTTGCAGGCACTGCTGGAAAAACGCGGACTCTCGGTCGGTGTGGGTGATGAAGGCGGTTTTGCTCCCCATGTCCGCTCCAACGAGGAACCGTTTGAATTGATCGCTGAAGCCATCGGCCAGGCAGGATTACGTCCGGGAGAGGATGTGGGTATCGCCTGTGACCCTGCTTCCAGTGAATTCTTTAATGACGAACGTTACCATTTACGCACAGAAGACCGCCGGCTCAATTCAACCGAGATGGCAGCCTATTACCAACACCTGGCAGACCAATACCCGCTGGTCCTGCTGGAAGACGGTATGGCCCAGGACGACTGGTCCGGTTGGCAGGTACTCAACCAGATATTGGGCGAAAAAATCGAGTTGGTGGGCGATGATATCTTTTGTACCAACCCGGCCATTATCGCACGTGGCATCGAACAGGATATCGCTAACGCTGTACTGATTAAACTCAACCAGATCGGCACGCTGACCGAAACCATCGCAGCGACTCGCCTCGCCCGTGATCATGGCTGGGGGGCTTTCGTCTCGCATCGCTCGGGAGAAACGGTTGACAGCTTCATTGCCGACCTGACCGTGGCACTGGACACCGGTCACCTGAAAACGGGCGCACCGGCACGCGGAGAACGGGTGGAAAAATACAACCAGCTGCTGCGCATCGAAGAACACCTGGGTGAGGCAGCACACTATGCCGGCGTTGGTGCTTATGTGCGTAACCCCCTTCAATCTTCCCGGAGATAATGTTGATGAACCGTTTATCGGATACAAATTTTTGTTATACGTTGCTCTTTGTGCTGGCACTGCTTGTTCCAGCCACCTACCTTCATGCCGAAGCAGTTTCAAAGCCCGGACAATATTGCTCACCGTTAACGACCGATAGCAGGGTTCTGGAAGAACTATCCATCACACTGGATCAAGTTGCCAGGGCGCAACATGCCATGGAGAGCGAGACGGGTGCTGCGACCGATGTCGCCCTGGGCCGGGCGGCAAGTGCACTGACACTGGCGTCAGCATACAATGATGCCGCACGAACCAGGCAGCTGATTAATGCAGCACTGACGGCTAAAGACAGTGAGAACTACCAGCAACTGCTCGGTTGGTTCCCGCTCCTGCACAAAGCACTGTTGAGTCTGCCTGATGATCCGGAAGTTCGAGCTGCAGGGACACAACTGGGACTTGCTGAAGATATCCTGCAAGGAGACAGCAAGGGAGATGCACTAAAATATTTACACACCGCCGCTCACTATCTGGGCTGCGATAAACTCGATATTCCACTCAAACAGGCCGATGAGGCCCTGACGCCACTCTTTGTACAGGTTGCACAGGGGCACAAGGCAAAATCAGCGGCTTTCGACAAGGTTCTTGTTTTGTTACGGGCTGCGTTGAATGCCGCGTTTGAGCAGCAATATAATGCTGCAAACAATCCCTGATATAACCCCTCAGCCGTTTCAATGCGTTTTGGAACCAAGCTTGATCATATAATCTACCGCCGCTTCCAGACGAGCATCGGAACAGATATTACAGCCGCCCCTGGGTGGCATGGGACCATCGCCTTTGATGGCGGCCTGGTAAAGATGATCACGCCCCTGGTCGCGCAAGATCTGCCGGACTCTCCGTTTATCGATCTCAGGCGCACCAACAATGCCAGTATCATGACAGGCACTACAGTTGCTTTCATAAAGCTTGCGCCCGGCATCCTTGCTTAGCGGTGTTTGCAACCCTTCCACAGGGGGCGATATGCTTTTTACCTGTTTCAGGTAATCCGCGATGGCGAGCATATCTGTATGGCGAAGATATCTCAGGCTGTTATGCTCAACATCACTCATGGGGCCCAACAGCTTCCCTCCTGTGGGTTTAAGATCACGCATAAATATTTCCGCAACAGCACCGGGCGGCAGGTACTGTAGCCCCTGCGCATTAATATTTGGCGCGTAATAGTCTTCAACAAAAGTGCCCGCCAGATAATATTCTTTTTTCGGAACCCCCAGCATATTCAGTTCGGTATGACACAGGGCACAGTGCCCCGGACCTTCGACGATAAAAGCCCCGCGGTTCCAGCTTTCAGACTTGTCCGGATCAGAAACATATTGCCCCCTGTTAAAATCAAAATACAGTAAGCGCCAACCGAATTGTAGCCAGCGGTAATTGAACGGCCACTTCATTTCCGGCGCTTTGTTGATATTTTTTTCGGCAGGTATGCGGTCCAGATAGGCTTTGATCGCCACCACATCTTCGCGACTCATCCGGCTGAAATAATTATAGGGGAAAACGGGATAATAATAGTGGCCCTCCGGGCTGATGCCCTCTCTCATGGCAGTAACAAAATCATCCTCACTCCAGCCACCGATACCGGTCTCTTTATCAGGTGTGATATTCGGGACAAATAAAGCGCCAAAGGGTGTATCGATACGCAAGCCACCGGCGAAAGGAGCACCTCCGTTGTCAGTATCGGTGTGGCAGGCCATGCAATCGCCCAACTTCACAAAATATTCACCTCGCGCAATCTGTGCCTTGTCTGCACCTGTTTCAACATGCGCTGAAGGATACTCGGGATAGTGTATGGATATATTATTAGCGATGGTGTCAGCAAATAAATTCGGAAACAAAAATACACTTGCGAACGACACCATCAAACACATCCACCCTCTATTACCAGATCGTAGTTGATAACCTCGCAACAAATTGATTGGCGTCAATGACATTAGCCGTCTCCTGTTTATTATTAGTTGCAGACTGCTTTCAAACCCGGTGAACCAGTACAACAAGTGAAATTGATACTGCACCAGTGTCGCAAGCATTGTATTGAGATGTCATGGCGGCACCGACTGATCACTATATACACGGTAGATAAAAATACCAGGGAGATTCCATGAACACCGCCACACCTACAATACGTTTCCATGTACCAACCATACTTGCCCTGTCACTTTACCTGACAACCACCTCTGTGCTGGCAGTACCCAGTTTCGCTCGCCAGACCGGCGTACCGTGCGGTGCCTGCCATACCGTATTTCCGGAACTGACCGCTTTTGGCAGAGCATTCAAACTCAGCGGCTATACATTGGCCAATATGAAACAGATCGAGACAACCGGGGTCGCAGGGAGCATGAAGATCAACGAAATCCCTCCCCTCTCGGCGATGCTGCAGACCGGCTTTACTCATGTAAACAAACAGGTCCCGGGCGAACAAAACGACAACGTGGAGTTCCCGCAGGAGTTGAGTATCTACTATGCCGGTGAGATCAGTCCACACATGGGAACCTTCCTGCAGATGACCTACAACCAGCCGGAAGACAAGTTCAGCTTCGACATGGCGGATATCCGTTTCGCCAGCCGTGCAACACTTGGTGATCACGACGTCGTCTATGGTGTAACCCTGAACAATTCACCGGGTATGGAAGACGTATGGAATACTACGCCAGCGTGGACGTATCCCTATACAGCCTCGGAAACAGCCCCTGGGCCTGCGGCAAGTCCTCTCGTCAACGGGTTCATGAACGTTGCGGGACTCGGAGGTTACGCCCTGCTGGACGACCACTGGTACGGAATGGTAAGCGCCTACCGTAGCGCTCCATTAGGGCAAGGTGCTGCCCCGACAGACGGTTCAGTGAGCAAGGTTGCCCCCTACGGACGTCTCGCCTGGCAAGGTAATTTTTCGAACAATGCTTACCTGCAAATCGGAACTTACGCTCTGTATGCAGATTTTTCACGCGGTGTGACGGGAAGCGGTGCCGCAGACAAGTCCGATAAATATACCGACGTGGCCGTGGATGCAACCTACCAGCTTCCGATAGATGGCAACCGCCTGCTTTCCATGCATGCCATTTACATCCATGAAGATCAGACGCTGGACTCAAGCCTCCTGGCTGGATTATCGAGCAACCGCAACAATACCCTCGAACAGGTTCGTGTCGATGCCAGCTATGAATTCGGTCACCATGGCCAAGTCTCGCTGGGGTACTTTAATACCTGGGGGGATAGCGATCCAGCCTTCTATGCAACCACCCCCGGCGCAGTGGACAATAGTGCCAGTGGTGACCCCGACAGTGCTGCTTTCATTGCCGAGGTTGACTACCTGCCCTGGCAGAACACCAAGTTCTCGCTCCAGTACACGGCTTATTCCAAGTTCAATGGTGATGAAAATAACTATAACGGGGCCGGGCGTAGCGCATCAGACAATAACTCTCTGTACTTTAATACCTGGCTCATGTGGTAAGAATCCTGCCTTCTCGTTGAATCACATTGTGGATAATGCTTGTGCCCTTTACGGCACAAGCAGCCACGCAGACGCCCCCTGTTGCCGGTCTGTCGATAACCAACTTTGCAATAAATTGATCGACATCAATGATATTATAATATAATTACATACTATTAGTGGGAGGCCGTTTTCACCGCCTGATGAACGGGACGGGAAAGCGGAACTGACTTTTCGCTAACACACAATAGATAGAGATACCAGGGAGTCTCAATGAATACAGCTGCACCCACAACACGTTTCTATATGCCTGCCATACTGGCCCTGGCGCTTTACCTGACAACCACCGCTGTACTGGCAGTGCCCAGTTTTGCACGCCAGACCGGCGTACCATGCGGTGCCTGCCATACCGTATTTCCGGAACTGACCGCTTTTGGCAGATCATTCAAGCTCAGTGGCTATACGCTGGCGAACATGAGTCAGATCGAGACCAACGGGGTCGCCGGGAGCATGAAAATAAATGAGACTCCTCCACTCTCGGCAATGCTGCAAACCGGCTTTACTCACGTGAAGAAACAGGTTCCGGGTGAACAAAATGACAACGTAGAGTTCCCGCAGGATCTAAGTTTCTACTATGCTGGTGAGATCAGTACACACATGGGAACCTTTCTGCAAATGACTTACAGTCAGGAGGAAGACAAGTTCAGTTTCGACATGGCGGATATCCGCTTTGCCAGCCGTGTGACAGTCGGTGATCACGATATCGTCTATGGCGCGAGCCTGAACAATTCTCCGGGTATGGAAGATGTGTGGAATACCACACCGGCGTGGACCTATCCCTATACAGCATCCGAAACAGCCCCGTCACCGACTGCCAGCCCTCTTGTCAATGGACTCATGAACGTTGTGGGCCTCGGCGGTTACGCCATGCTGGACGACCACTGGTATGGCATGGTAACCGCTTACCGTAGCGCTCCATTAGGACAGGGCGCAGCGCCTATAGACGGCTCGCTGAACAAGGTTGCACCTTATGGACGTTTTGCCTGGCAGGGTAATTTTGCCAACAATGCTTACCTGGAGATCGGCACTTACGGGCTGTACACCGATTTTTCACGCGGAATGATGGGCGCTGGTGCTGTGGGCAAGTCCGACAAATACACCGACGTGGCTGTGGATGCAACCTACATGCTTCCGATAGATGGCAACCGTCTGCTTTCCATGCACGCCATTTATGTCCATGAGGATCAACAACTCGATTCAAGCTTCCTGGCCGGGTTGTCGAGCAATCGCAACAATACCCTCGAACAGGTTCGTGTCGATGCCAGCTATGAGTTCGGTCACCACGGCCAGTTCTCGTTAGGATATTTCAATACCTGGGGAGACAGCGATCCGGGCATGTATACAACCACCCCCGGGGCAATTGACAACAGCAGCAACGGCAACCCCGACAGTGCAGCCTTCCTTGCCGAAGTTGACTACCTGCCCTGGCAGAACACCAAGTTCTCACTCCAGTACACGGCTTATACCAAGTTCAATGGCAGTGAAAACAACTATAACGGTGACGGGCGTGATGCATCGGACAATAACTCGTTGTACTTTAATACCTGGCTCATGTGGTAAGACCTGTGTCCTGCCGCTGGATCGTACTGTGGATAACAATGCTTGCGCCGTTTACGGCGCAAGCGGGCGATACTTCGCCTGACGTTAACAAACAGCTTACGGCCATGCAGGCACAGATCAATACCCTGAATAAACGGCTGGAACGACTGGAACAAATGCTTCAGTCGTTCCAGCCACCACCGGATACATCTGCCGGCAGCCGTACAACGAATACCGACGAAACGCCTCCATCACCCGTTACCTCCACTCCTGCTCCTACCTCCACCCCTGCACTACCTGGACTGGCTGCCTACCGTGAGCTTGAAGTGCTGCGTACAAACTGGAAACAGTTACAGCGCGGTCTGTCACGCACTGAACTGCGCCAACTGCTCGGCAAACCTCAATCGGAAATGGTCCTGGATCAACAGACACTGTGGTATTACCGTTATCCCGGTATTGGCGGCGGCTCAGTAATGCTGGACAGCAAAGGTGAAGTGACAGGCTGGCAAGAGCCACCCTTTCGCAACTGGTAAACGACTCTCATTTATAGTGGCGCATAACCTGCTTTGCGTGCCGTATCCTGTCCACTTGCTGATAATATATAATCAACAAATGTCCGCAGCAACGGTGACAACGGCTTCCCGGCGGGTGTATTGACCGCAATCGATAATACCCGGCTCATTGGATAGCGCTCATGGGTAATCGCATCTATGTCAGGGGCAACAGCCTTATCAATATTGTCACGTGCGACAGCCAGGGGACGAATCCCTGCCGAGCGTAGCGCACTGCTGGAAAACCCGATAGCACCGGGTTGACTGGAAATGGCTGACTCCACGTTGCCGGGACCGGCCATAGCCTGAAAATCAGGATTGAAGTCCCCACCACACAACGCGACCTGTTTAAACACCTGGTAGACTGCCGTACTGTCATCCAGTCCATAAGTCTGAATACGCGTTGACTCACCCCTTGAGGGAGCACCCAGTTGCTGCCAGTCAGTTATTGCCGTTTGACTACAACGATGCGTCACTGAAAATATGGCATCAAGCTGTGCCAGCGTTATACGCCGCAATGGATTGAGTGTATTGACGTAAATCGCAACAGCATCCCTGGCAACCGGAATCAGCTCTGGTGCATAACCGTACTTGTCCCTGAACAGGTCAAGTTGCGAACGGGAGGGTGACTTTCCCAGCAATACCGCATCGGCACTACCGTTAATCAATGCGCCAATACCGGCTTCACTACCCGCATCACTCAGCACAATTTTAACTAAAGGATGCATCCGGTGAAAATCCTGTGCCCACAGGGCCGTCAGATCCGCCAGCGCTACAGAACCACCCAGCGCAAGAGAGCCCTGTATGCTTTTGCCCGCATCCCTGACCTCTGGCGATGACAACGGATTACTGCCAGCCAGCAGCGGTAATCCCGCCAGCAGCAGCAACATAGTCGTGCGCGAAAACAGATGGCTGTATGTCATAATCACGCCTCCCCGGCGTCTAATTGTGTGTTCAGTTTGTGATACACATTACCCGGTCCCGTATCACAAGCTCAGCTGCAAACCGAGTTCCACGCCCAGCGTGGACAGTACAGCGGCACGCCGCCTGATCGATGGCGTTGTCGCAGTTTCTGCCATTAACCAAAACCACGTACCAGGTAGACAATAAGCAAAACACCCAGGACAGAGACCGCTATATTGGTGCTCGTACCACACCACAACATGTAGCCTTTCGGGATTTCTTCATCGGACAGGTTTTTTACAAAACGCCTGAACTGTATGACCGAGAACAGGCTCATCAAGGCGGCAAAGGCGATCAATACAAGGCCGATGAAAAAAGACAGTGATCGCTGTCCGGCAATATCGGAAAGATGCAGCATCTTTATGAACAGGCCGAACCGTTCAATGACGAATCCCAGCGTAATAAGTGCCATGGAGGTACGATTCCAGGCCAGCAAGGTCCGCTCCGCAGCAAACAGAACTCGTGGATCATTGAGGTATGACATGG
>CAZVBD010000037.1:0-19249 GCA_964625255.1 uncultured Thiohalobacter sp.
GATGTCAGATGTGGGACTATTCCGAAAAAGTCAAAGAGCATTTCTATAACCCGCGTAATGCCGGCGCCGTAAAAGAGGCCAACGCAACCGGTGACGTGGGTTCGTTGAGTTGTGGTGATGCCCTGCGCCTTACGCTCCGGGTTAATCCGGATAACGAAGTGATTGAGGAAGCGGGGTTTCAGACGTTTGGCTGCGGTTCCGCTATTGCATCCTCCTCGGCCCTGACCGAGATTATCAAGGGTATGACCCTGGATGAAGCCTTTCAGGTCAGCAACCAGGACATTGCTGACTTTCTCGACGGACTGCCGCCGGAGAAAATGCACTGTTCGGTGATGGGGCGCGAGGCGTTGCATGCCGCCGTGGCAAATTATCGTGGCGAAGAGTGGAAGGACGATCATGAAGAAGGCGCACTGGTCTGCAAGTGTTTTGCCGTCGATGCCATTCTGATCGAGGATACTGTTCGTGCCAACCACCTCAGGACGGTGGAAGAAGTTGCGCACTACACCAAGGCGGGCGGCGGTTGTTCTTCCTGTCATGAAGCCATCGAGGAAATCCTGACCACGGTACTGGCAGAAAGCGGGGAGGTGTTCGATCCGGGCGCGGTACACGAACCTGTCGCAGAGATACCGTTGCAGGAGGTTAGATGATGGAAGATATCTATATGGATAATAATGCCACGACCAGGGTTGATCCGGCCGTGGTAGAAGAAATGCTGCCGTATTTCTGTGAGCAGTTCGGCAATCCATCATCCATGCACAGCTTTGGTAACAGGGTGGGGTTTTCCATCAAGCAGGCGCGCCAGCACCTCCGGGTGTTGTTGGGCGCGCAATATGATTCCGAAATTATTTTTACCTCCTGCGGCACCGAGTCCGATTCCACGGCGATTCTGTCTGCGCTCAGGGCGCAGCCCGACCGCAACGAGATTATCACCACGGTCGTGGAGCACCCCGCCGTACTCAGTTTGTGTGAATACCTGGAAAAGGAAGGTTACAAGGTCCACTACCTGAAAGTGGATCACCGGGGCCGCCTGAATCTGGACGAATACCGCAGGTTGCTGTCGAGCCGGGTGGCGGTTGTTTCGGTGATGTGGGCAAACAACGAAACCGGCGTGCTGTTCCCGGTAGTGGAAATGGCAGAACTGGCCCATGCAGCAGGTGTGATGTTTCATACCGACGCCGTACAGGCAGTGGGCAAGATCCCGCTGGATATCTGCAATACCCGGATCGATATGTTGTCCCTGTCCGGCCACAAATTACACGCCCCCAAGGGGATCGGGGTGTTGTACCTGCGCCGGGGCGTACGCTTCCGCCCCCTGCTGCGGGGTGGGCACCAGGAACGTGGACGGCGTGCGGGCACGGAAAATTCCGCATCGATTGTGGCGCTTGGCAAGGCGGCGGAGTTGGCGTGCGAACACCTGGACGATGAAAGAACCTTTGTCGCGGCCATGCGCGATCGCCTGGAACAGGGCATTCTGGCCGCCGTGCCGCACGCCTTTGTTACCGGTGACCCCCAAAATCGTCTGCCCAATACCAGCAACATCGCCTTCGAGTATGTCGAGGGCGAGGCCATACTCATGCTGTTGAACAAACAGCGTATCGCTGCCTCCAGCGGCTCGGCCTGCACCTCGGGTTCGCTGGAGCCTTCCCATGTCATGCGCGCCATGGGTATTCCTTACACGGCCGCCCACGGTTCGATACGGTTTTCCCTGTCCCGCTATAACACCCTGGACGAGGTCGAGAAAGTTATCGAAGCGGTGCCGCCGATTATGAGGCAACTGCGCAAGCTCTCCCCCTACTGGGACGGGGACGGTCCCGTGGAAGAACCGGGAAAGGTTTTCGCCCCCCATTATGCCTGATTCGTTTTTATTCCCGTTACCGCGAATTGCCAGGTGTTATCACCATGCCCTGTAAAAAACCGTCCGTGATGATTGACGATACCACCCTACGGGATGGCGAGCAGTCGGCCGGTGTCGCCTTTTCCCTGGAGGAGAAGCTGTGTATCGCCTCGCGGCTGGATACCCTGGGCGTTCCGGAACTGGAAGTAGGCATACCGGCGATGGGCGGCGAGGAGCGGGCTTCTATCCGCCACATCGCGGAACTCGGTTTGAAGGCCCGCCTGATGGTGTGGAGCCGGATGCGTGCTGATGATCTGAAACAATGCGTGGGACTGGGCGCACACATGGTGGATTTATCGATCCCGGTGTCAGATCAACAGATCGAAAACAAGCTGGGTCGTGACCGCCTATGGGTGCTATCGGAAATTGAACGGCAGGTGCCCAGCGCGCTGGATCAGGGGTTGCAGGTTTGCGTCGGTGGCGAGGATGCTTCACGCGCCGATCCGGACTTTCTTCTCCGGGTGGTGGAGACTGCACAACATGCCGGCGCCCAGCGCTTCCGTTTTGCCGATACGCTGGGGGTGATGGAACCCTTTGGGGTGGCAAGCCTGATGAAACGCCTGCACTTCGTTAGCGACCTCGAACTGGAAATGCATGCCCACAATGACCTGGGCCTGGCTACGGCCAACACCCTGGCGGCAGCCATGGGTGGCGCCACCCATGTGAATACTACGGTGCACGGCCTGGGTGAACGGGCCGGTAATGCGCCACTGGAAGAAGTGGTAATGGGACTCCGGCAGTTGTACCGCATCGAAACCGGTATTGAGATGCAGGATTTCTCATCCTTGTCCGAACTGGTGGCGGAAGCTTCAGGCCGGCCTGTCGCCTGGCAAAAGAGTCTGGTAGGTGCTGGTGCTTTCACACACGAAGCCGGTATCCATGTGGACGGTCTGATCAAGGACCCACTCAATTACCAGGGTGTGGATCCGGCGCAACTGGGGCGCAGCCATCGGCTGGTGCTGGGAAAACATTCAGGCACTCACGCAGTGATGCGTGCCTACGGCAAGCTCGGTCTGATACTGAACCGGGTCGAGGCAGCCAATGTTCTGGGGTGTATCCGGCGATATGTTACCCGTACCAAGCGCACGCCGGACACAGAGGATCTTGTGCTGTTCTATGAAAAATGCTCGGAAGCACGGCAGTTTCAGACCTGATAATACTGGCCGGGGAACAGTCGGGCGCTCGGGTTGCAAATATCAAAGCAGGGAAATCGTCATGAGTGAAAATAAACTGGAACAGGATATGGAGGAACTCAGCAGTGCGGAGGACTTCCTGGATTACTTTGGTATTGACTACGACCCGTGTGTGGTGCAGGTCAATCGTCTTCATATATTGCAGCGTTTTCACGATTATATCGGTGAGGCGAAGTTGCCGGGTGTTGAAAGTGAAAGACACGACTTGTATGTCGGCCTGCTGCGTGGCGCCTACCAGGACTTCGTAACATCCAGCGCGCTCGCGGAGAAGGTGTTCAAGGTATTCAAAAAGAACGAAGCACAACTTGTCTTTGTGCCACTGGCGGATGTCGGGAGATAGGGGCGTTTGATGGTGAAGCCACGATTTGACTACGGTGACTCAGTGCGGGTAACCCGGAATGTTCGCAACGATGGCACCTTCCCCGGCAGTGAAGTGGGTGAATTGCTGGTGCGACGGGGCAGTGTCGGCTATGTACAAGACAGGGGGGCATTCCTGCAGGACCAGATTATCTATTCAGTTCACTTCCTGGGTATCAACCGGATTATCGGTTGCCGTGAAGGAGAACTGATCGGGGTCGATGAGGCCTGGGTGGCCAGTCGGTTTGAATTCCGGGACAAGGTTGTCTGCCGCAAGGCGCTGGCGGTCGAAGGTCGGGTTATTGTAGAAAAAGGCGCCCGGGGTGAAATACAAAAAGTGCTGTGCGATATGCCGGAAGCGATTCATTACCATGTCCGTTTTCCGGGGCGCACCCTTCAGGTGCCGGAAGCCGTGCTCAAGCTTGCCACCTCCGTAACACTTCAAGCCGGGCAGTATCATGATGAACAAATCTGACAAGGTGGTATTTTCAGAACCCCCTCCCGAATATGCCTACCATTTACTGCGCGGTGCCCTGGATCTGTTCGGGAAGTGCCCACGGGAACTGCATGACGGGCAATACCGACAGGCCCGCGCCCGGGCAGGTGAAACCTTTTCCCTGGAGTCCCTGGTACTGTCCACGCCCGAGGCGAGGGACACGGTGTTTTCCGAAGCCCGGCTGGAAGCTGCCGTTGTCGAAGTTGCCAGCCGCTATCCCGATCATGAGGCATTCCTGAAAGACCTGAACAGCAATGGACTGGATGAAACGACTTTACGCCGTGCACTGCACCGCGAATTACAGTTTGACACGGTGATGGATAAAGTTTCCAGCCAGGATGTCCTGGTCAGTGATTTCGATGTGAAGGTTTTTTACCAGTCGCACAGAGATCGTTTCATAACGCCTGAAAAGCGTACGGCACGTCATATTCTGATCACGGTCAATTCCGCGTATCAGGAAAATACCCGCGAAGCTGCGCTTGACCGCATTCAGCAACTTGCCCTGCTGCTGGAGCAGGATGCCGAAAAGTTTCCCAAACTGGCACAACAACATTCGGAATGCCCCACCGCCCTGCAGGACGGATTTTTGGGCAATATCCCACGCGGGAAATTATATCCGCAACTGGATGTTGCCTTGTTCAGACTTAAGAAAGGAGAAATGAGTGAGGTTGTTGAATCCGAAGCGGGTTTCCATCTCATAAGATGCGAAAAAATTCAGTTGGCCCAAACATTACCCTTACAACGTGTAGAGGCAAACATACGACACACTCTGGAGCAGCACTGCCGCCGGGAGTACCAAAGTGCCTGGCTGACACAATTGAAAGCCGGTATTCCCGCCCAACATGGTCAAGGCACTTCCGCTGAAGGGTCCGAAAGATATGGTGTAATCAAGTAGTTGTAACTGGGCCTGCACCATCATCACGGAGAGGCACTCATGATGCTCTTGCCATTGCGTGTCAGGCTCCCGATCAATTCGTGACTTGTACTCCGTGGTTCGCTACAGGATACTAGCGATATGACTGGATCCTTCCTCACCAACCAGTTCCTGATTGCCATGCCCGGGCTGGAGGATCCCAATTTCTTCCATTCCGTCACCTACATCTGTGAGCACAACAAAGACGGTGCCATGGGGCTGGTTATCAACCGGCCAATGAATATGCAGCTGGGCGAAATCCTCGAGCATATCGATATCGGGGATGCCTCCATCGAGGCACGACAAATCCCCCTCTATCTCGGTGGCCCCGTGCAACAGGAGCGCGGCTTTGTGCTGCACACGCCACTGGGCAACTGGGAGGCGACCCTGCAGGTCACCGACCGTATCGGTATCACCTCATCGCTGGATATTCTGAATGCCATCGCCCATGACACCGGACCGGAACACTGCCTGGTCTCGCTGGGTTACGCGGGCTGGGGAGCCGGTCAGCTGGAACAGGAACTGGCTGACAATACCTGGCTCAGCGGCCCGGCCGACCCCGATATTCTGTTTAAAAAACCGGATGAGGAACGCTGGAAAGCTGCAGCGGCCTCGCTGGGTGTTGACCTGGATCTGCTTTCCGGAGAAGCGGGCCACGCCTGATGCCAGACAGCGAAGCCAGCCAGCCCCTGCTCGGCTTCGATTACGGTCGCCGGCGCATTGGTGTCGCCGTGGGCCAGCGATTGACGCGCTCGGCCACACCGCTGACCACCGTCCGCGCCCGCGATGGTAAACCGGACTGGCCATCGGTCACCCACCTGATCGAGGAATGGAAACCAGGCGCACTGGTGGTCGGAATCCCGTATCATATGGATGGTACTGAGCAGGACATGACCCACGCAGCAAAAAAATTCTGCCGTCAGCTCGAAGGCCGTTACCGTCTGCCCGTACACCAGGCAGAAGAACGACTCAGCTCCTGGGTGGTGGAAAACCGGCTCAGTGCACGGGAACAGGCAAATACAGACATCGACGCGATGTCAGCACAGGTCATTCTCCAGGACTGGTTACAGCAAGAGCCAAATAATTGAACAAAACAATCGATATTTCAGCCCTGATCGACCGCATGGCCGGGGAACTGCGAGAACGCGTGCAGATCGACGAGCAAACCGCCATGGTCGGCATCCATACCGGCGGCGTCTGGATTGCCCGGCAGCTGCACTCGCGGCTGGGGATCGAAGCCCCGCTCGGTGAACTGGATATTTCTTTCTACCGCGATGACTTCACCCGCATCGGCATGAACCCGCAGGTACGCCCCTCGCAACTGCCCTTTTCCGTCGACGACCGGCACATTATTCTGGTCGATGATGTCCTGCACACCGGCCGTACCATCCGCGCCGCCATGAACGAGCTGTTTGACTATGGTCGACCGGCGTCGATTACGCTGGCCGTGCTGGTGGAACGTGACGGACGCGAACTGCCCATCGAGGCTGCTGTTACCGGACAGCACATGGAACTCGGTGAACAGGAACACGTCAAACTGACCGGCCCGGAACCACTGCAACTGGAGATCAACCGCGCACCATGAGTGCCAATCTGCAAATCGGCGAGGATGGCAGACTGCGCCACTTCCTTTCCATTGAAGGAATGAACCGCACCCTGCTGACAGAAATTCTCGACACCGCCGAATCCTTTGCCGGCGTCACCGAGCAATCGGTAAAGAAAGTCCCTCTGCTGCGCGGCAGGACCATCGTCAACCTGTTTTTCGAAGTCAGCACCCGCACCCGTACCACCTTCGAGCTGGCAGCAAAACGACTCTCGGCTGATGTCCTCAACATCAACGTCAATGCCTCCAGCGCCGTCAAGGGTGAGACGCTGCTGGATACGCTGCGCAACCTGCAGGCGATGCATGTCGATATGTTCGTGGTACGCCACGCTGACAGCGGCACCGCCCATTTCATTGCCCGGCATGTACAACCACACGTCAGCGTTATCAATGCCGGTGACGGTCGTCACGCACACCCGACACAGGCCATGCTGGATATGTTCACTATCCGACGCGAGAAAGGCCCCGATTTCGGACGGCTGACCGTGGCTATCGTCGGCGACATCGCCCATTCACGGGTTGCACGTTCACAAATCCATGCGCTCAACCTGCTGAACGTGGGTGATTTGCGTGTCATAGCACCCCGCACCCTGATCCCGGCCCACGTCGAATCGCTCGGCGTCCGCGTGTTCCACGACCTGCACGAAGGGCTGCGCGATGCTGACGTCATCATCATGCTGCGCCTGCAACGCGAACGCATGCAGGGCGCCATGCTGCCCAGTGAGCACGAATACTACCGCCTGTATGGTTTGACGCAGGAACGCCTTGCAACGGCAAAGCCGGATGTCACGGTCATGCACCCGGGGCCGATCAACCGGGGCGTGGAAATGGACTCGCAGGTTGCCGACGGGCCTCATTCGGTGATTCTGGAACAGGTAACCTACGGCATCGCCACCCGAATGGCGGTGATGTCCATGGCCATGCACCCCACCCCAACCCGGGAAAATCATGGCTGAAGCGACTATCCATATCCGTGGCGGACACCTGGTCGACCCGGCCAATGGCATCGATGCACCGACAGACCTGTATATCGCCGATCAACGCATTGCGGCCATCGGCACGGCACCGGACGGGTTCAACGCCGACATCACAGTGGATGCCAGCGGCCTGCACGTTATCCCCGGCCTGGTGGATCTGTGTGCCCGGCTGCGTGACCCCGGACAGGAGCACAAGGCGACCATCGACAGTGAGTGTCACGCGGCCGCAGCCGGTGGTATCACCACCCTGTGCTGCCCACCCGATACCACACCGGTGATCGATACACCGGCCGTGGTGGAACTCATCCGCCACCGGGCCAGCCAGGCCGGTGGTGCCCGTGTTGTCACACTCGGCGCCCTGACCCGCGCCCTGGACGGAGAACACCTGAGCGAAATGGCCGCGCTGAAACAGGCTGGCTGCGTCGGCGTGGCTAATGCGCTGAAACCCCTGGCGTCGACCCAGATCGGACGGCGCGCTTTCGAATATGCCGCAACCTTCGATCTTACCGTGTTCCTGCACGCCGATGACCCGGCCTTGTCCGTCGACGGCTGTCTGCACGAAGGGCATACGTCCACACGACTTGGCCTGCGCGGTATACCCGAGGCTGCGGAAACCGTTGCCGTCGCACGCGACCTTGCCCTGATCCAGCAGACCGGTGTACGTGCTCACTTCTGCCGGCTGACCACCGAGCGGGCTGTACGGATGGTGGCACGCGCACAGTTCGATGGCCTGCCTGTTACCGCCGATGTCGCCATCCCGTACCTGTACCTGACCGACCTGGACGCTTCGGAATTCAATCCCGACTTCCACTTCATACCGCCACTGCGCACCCAGAATGACCGGGCAGGACTGATCAACGGGCTGCGGGATGAAACACTGAGTACCCTCTGCTCCGACCACCAGCCGCACGAGGCTGACGCCAAGCTGGCACCCTTCCCGGCCACAGAACCCGGCGCCTCCGGTATCGACACCCTGCTACCGCTGACCCTCAAGCTTGTGCAGGAACAACACCTCACGCTGAGCGACGCTATCGCCCGCGTAACCAGCGGCCCGGCGGCTGTGCTTAACCTGCCTTGCGGAGAACTGAGTGTTGGCCGGGTTGCCGACATATGTATTTTCGATGCGAATGCACACTGGCAAGTTAATTCCGGCAGCTTGCTCAGCCAGGGCAAAAACACCCCGTTCACTGGCTGGGAAATGCCCGGGCAAGTACGTTACACCCTGCGCGACGGCCATATTATTTTTACCCGCGAGGCCCGATGAAACACCCCGACCACCGCGAGACCATTGCCCTGGAAATGGCTGAAATCCTGTCGCACCAGGCATTCGAGGGCGACCAGTTCATCCTGCGCCTGCAGGCCCCTGAATGTGCCGCGCTCGCAAAGCCCGGCCAGTTCGTCCATCTGACCTGTGACCCCATGCTGCCCATGCGGCGCCCTTTATCCATCATGCGTGTCGATGCACAACAGGGCTGGGTGGATTTCCTCTACAAGGCTGTCGGGCGAGGGACACGCCTGCTGGCAACTCGAACACCCGGTGAAACACTCAGCCTGCTTGGTCCCATCGGAAAACCCTTCGAGCCAGATCCGGAACGACCGCGCGCGCTGTTGCTGGGCGGTGGCGTGGGTATCCCGCCGATGGTTTTTTTCGCCGAGCATTTGAAACATATCCACGATAGCCAGGCGCTGGTACTCATGGGATCGGAAGTTCCTTTCCCGTTCAGTGAGTGTCCGTCACAGATCATGGTACCCGGCATGCCGGATGGTGTAATTGCCGCCATGCCGTTACTCGATGACTGGGGCATTCCCAGTCGACTGGCCAGCCTGCAAGGCTATGCGGGGTGTTACAACGGTTATATCACCGACCTGGCGCGTCACTGGCTGGATGAACTGGGTGAGGAACAACGCCGGCAAGTCAGTGTGTATGCCTGCGGACCGCACCCGATGCTGGCGGCCGTAGCGAAACTGGCGAAGGACTATGCCCTGCCCTGCCAGGTATCACTGGAAGAATTCATGGCCTGTGCTGTTGGTGGCTGTGCCGGTTGTGTCGTCAAGGTACAGACCGGTGATGAAGTCGCCATGAAACGCGTCTGTGTCGATGGCCCCGTCTTTGAAGCCAGTACGGTTTTCTGACCCGCTAAAAATCAGGGCGTCTCGACCAGTGTCACGCCATCAAGTGCGCTGGATGCCTCCACGTCGCTATCCTTGAGTTTGATCATCAAACGCACTTCGTTGGCCGAGTCAGCATAGTGAATGGCATCGTCCTGAGTGATCTCACCTTCACGATACAGTTCGTACAATGCCTGATCGAACGTCTTCATTCCCTGCTGATTGGAACGCTTCATCAATTCCTTGATCTTGTGTACTTCACCTTTACGAATCAGGTCTGCCGCCAAAGGCGTATTGATCAACACCTCGACAACCACCCGGCGCCCCTTGCCATCCGGCGTGGGGATTAACTGTTGCGCCAGGACCGCCTTCAGGTTCAGTGACAAATCCATTAACAGCTGATTGCGGCGATCTTCCGGGAAGAAGTTAATCATACGGTCCATGGCCTGGTTGGCATTGTTGGCGTGCAGTGTTGCCAGGCACAAATGGCCGGTTTCCGCGAACGCTATGGCATGATCCATGGTCTCACGGGTACGGACCTCGCCGATAAGAATAACGTCCGGTGCCTGACGCAGGGTGTTTTTCAGCGCCATGGCGAAGGACTCGGTATCGATACCGACTTCCCGCTGGGTCACGATGCACCCGTTGTGCTGGTGCATAAATTCAATCGGGTCCTCGATGGTAATAATATGGCCGGTACTGTTGGCATTCCGGTAACCGATCATGGAGGCCAGCGACGTTGACTTACCCGTGCCCGTGGCACCGACAAAAATAATCAGGCCGCGCTTGGTCAGGGCCAGGTTTTTAACAATCGGCGGAAGCGTCAGCTCTTCTATGGTGGGGATCTGCGTCTCGATACGCCGCAACACCATGCCGCAATGGTTACGCTGATAAAATGCACTGACACGAAAACGCCCGACACCCGACGCGCTGATGGCAAAATTACATTCGAGCTTGTCATCAAATTCCTTTCGCTGTGCTTCCGTCATGACGCCCAGCACAACCTCACGCGCCTGATCCGGCGTCAATGAAGACTGGGATACCGGCTTGATCCGTCCATTAACCTTCATACTCGGCGGCAAGCCGGCTGTGATAAACAGATCGGATGCCTGCTTGTGTACCATGAGTTTGAGTAGAGAATTAAAATCCATGCTTTGCCCCGGTTAGCGGAAGAGTTCTTTATTCATGGCCTTGGAGCGCGCATCAATGCGGCTGACCAAACCACGCTGCACCAGATCCTGGAGATTCTGGTCAAGCGTCTGCATACCCAGTGACTGACCTGTCTGGATAGCGGAATACATCTGTGCCACCTTGTCTTCACGAATCAGGTTACGGATGGCCGGTGTACCCACCATGATTTCATGTGCGGCAATCCGTCCACCACCGGTCTTCTTCAACAGCGTCTGTGCAATAACCGCGCGCAGTGACTCCGACAACATGGAGCGCACCATGGTTTTTTCAGCCGCCGGGAATACATCGATAATACGGTCGATGGTCTTGGCCGCAGAACTGGTGTGCAGTGTGCCAAATACCAGGTGGCCGGTTTCAGCCGCCGTCAGTGCCAGACGGATGGTTTCCAGGTCACGTAATTCGCCAACCAGAATAATGTCCGGATCTTCACGCAAAGCCGAGCGCAGGGCTTCATTAAAACCGTGGGTATCGCGATGCACTTCACGCTGATTGACCAGGCATTTTTTACTTTCATGCACAAATTCGATGGGATCCTCGATGGTGAGGATGTGCTCGAAGCGCTCGTTGTTCACATGGTCAACCATGGCTGCCAGCGTGGTGGATTTACCGGAACCGGTCGGCCCGGTCACCAGCACGATACCGCGTGGCTGATCGGCAATATCCTTGAAGCTTGCCGGAGCGCCCAGTTCTTCCAGCGTCAGGATGGTAGATGGAATGGTACGAAATACGCCGCCTGCCCCACGATTATGATTAAACGCGTTAACACGGAAACGTGCCAGGTTGGGAATCTCGAATGAAAAATCCGTTTCCAGGAATTCTTCGAAATCCTTGCGCTGCTTGTCGTTCATGATGTCGTAGATCAAGCTGTGCACAGTTTTGTGGTCCAGTGCCGGCACGTTAATCCGGCGAATATCGCCGTCAACACGAATCATGGGGGGCAAGCCCGCAGAAATGTGTAGATCAGATGCGTTATTTTTGACGCTAAAAGCGAGTAACTCGGCAATATCCATGCGCTTCCCCAACTATCAGTACTGGTTTTTCTTATCGTCACGCGGGCCTATAACTTGACCTTACGCCCCGGCCTGACGGCTCCAAGTATAGTGGCCTGGCACAACTGTGCCTCGTAACCGGGTTTTCCGCTTGAATCAGGCATTTGGGGTGAGGTATGGTCTGCGCCATGAAGAAAACCCAACTTGCTTTTATTGGTGCCGGCAACATGGCGCGCAGTCTCATCGGTGGCCTGGTGGCCGATGGCTGGGATCCTGCCTGTATAACGGTATCCGACCCTGACCCCGACCAGCTGGCCGCTGTTACCCGTCTGTTCGGCACGGCCCGTGCCCCCGACAATGTGACCGCTGTCGGGCAAAGCGAACTGGTTGTGCTGGCGGTCAAGCCACAAATCATGCACGACGTCGCCAAAGAACTCGCCAACACGGTGCAAACCCGACAGCCGCTGGTGATTTCAATCGCTGCCGGAATTTGTACCAGTGACCTGCAGCGCTGGCTGGGCGGCGATTGCGCACTGGTGCGCTGTATGCCGAATACCCCGGCACTGGTGCAAAGTGGCGCCACCGCCATGTTCGCCAACAAGGCGGTCAATGATGACCAGAAAGCGCTGGCCGAGAACATTATGCGCGCCGTCGGACTGGCCTTGTGGATCGGTGAGGAGGCACAAATGGATGCCGTTACCGCCCTCTCCGGGAGTGGCCCGGCCTATTTCTTCCTTGTTATCGAAGCGTTGCAGGAAGCCGGAACGTCGCTGGGGCTGGATGACAAAACCGCCCGGCTGCTGGCCCTGCAAACTGCGTTCGGCGCCACCAGGATGGCCCTGGAGAGCCGCGATGACGCCGCTACACTCCGACAACGGGTCACCTCGCCGGGTGGCACCACGGAGAAAGCCCTGGCGGTCCTGGAAGAGGGCCGATTACGCACCTTGTTCAGTGATGCCCTCAAAGCCGCCTGTGATCGCTCGCGTGAGCTGGCCAAACAGTTCGGAGCAGATTAATGGGTACCAATTACGTTACCAACCCGCTTGAATTTCTGATTAACACCTTGTTTGGACTATATATTCTTTTGGTCATGCTGCGTTTGCTGCTGGCCGTCGTACGAGCAGACTTCTACAACCCGGTCAGCCAGTTCCTGGTTAAAGCCACCAACCCCGTACTCATCCCGCTGCGACGCTTTATCCCCAGTACCGGTAAAGTGGATACCAGCGCACTGGTGTTGATGCTGCTCCTGCAACTGCTGTCCTTTACCCTGATCAGCCTGCTGCGCGGTGGACCGCTGGCCATCTGGCCAATGCTGATACTGTCACTCCGTGAGCTGACCGAACTGGCGCTCAATGTGTTCCTGTTCTCTATCTTTGTTCAGGTTATTATCAGCTGGGTGAATCCGGGCACCTACAACCCGGTGGTGTCACTGTTGTACAGCATCACAGAACCCGTATTGCGTCCCTGCCGGCGCCTGATACCGCCGATTTCCGGCATGGATCTGTCACCACTGGTCGCCCTGATCGCCATACAACTTGCCAAGTATTTGATACTTCCACTGTTTTTAGTGTTCCTGTAACACCTCCACATGCCCGAACCCTGTTACCGCTGGCAGGACGATGACCTGATCCTGTCAATCAGAGTGCAGCCACGCGCCAGTCGGGACGAAGTGGTCGGCGTGTACGGTGATCACCTGAAAATTCGCCTCACCGCACCGCCTGTCGATGGCAAGGCCAACCAGCACCTGTTGCGCTTTCTCGCGAAATACTGCCAGGTACCGCGTGCCCGTGTCGAACTGATCAGTGGCCAGACCGGTCGCACAAAAAAAGTGCGTATCAACCGCCCCAACCGTCTACCTGAACCGGTCATGCCACCAGCCTCGCCATATCCTGGCTAACCCTCTAAAAAACAGACTAAAGCCCTCACCTCAGCAGCCGTTATCCGGGGAAGATGCGCTTCGGCGTAAAACCGGCCATGCCTGTTCATCAGGCTTTCATTCTCAGCGGGAAGAAATGCATGCAGCAGGATCAACTTGACCGCCGTCTCAAAAACTATACGCGATG
This sequence comes from uncultured Thiohalobacter sp., assembly GCA_964625255.1. Lineage (GTDB taxonomy): Bacteria > Pseudomonadota > Gammaproteobacteria > DSM-19610 > DSM-19610 > Thiogranum. Next base: position 13,786 of record CAZVBD010000037.1, read on the forward strand.
GCGCGAAAAACTGGTTCACAATGTCCAGTTGTTTCAGGAATGGCTCGAGACTCACCAACTGGCATCGAGTGAACAGGAATTCAGGATATTTGAAACCCTTGAAGCGCTCCGCAATGATCACTTGACGATTGCCTTTGTCGCAGAATTTTCGCGCGGCAAAACAGAACTGATCAATGCATTGTTCTTCGCCCACTTCGGGCAACGCCTGTTACCTTCCGAGGCCGGACGTACCACCATGTGTCCGACCGAACTGTTCTACGATCCCGATACACCGGATGCTTATATTCGCCTGCTCCCCATCGAAACACGCCTCAAGGACAAAAGTATTGCTGACTTCAAGCATGAGCCTGTTCACTGGAGTCACACACCATTAAATATTAATGACCCGGAGCAGATTGCGCAGGCGCTGCACGAGGTGATCAAAACGCGCCATGTACCACTGGAAAAGGCCCGTGAACTCGGTCTCTACGACGAGGCGGCCGACCCCGCCTTCAAAGCCACCGGCAAGCGACCGGAACAGGTCGAAATTCCTTGCTGGCGACATGCCATGGTCAATTTCCCCCACGAACTGCTCAAACAGGGTCTTGTCATACTGGACACGCCTGGTCTGAACGCCATGGGCAGCGAACCAGAGTTAACCCTCAGCATGCTGCCTTCCGCCCAGGCCGTGTTGTTTCTGCTGGCCGCCGACACCGGTGTGACGCGCAGTGATATGGAAATGTGGGAGCATCATGTTTCCGCTGTCCGCAGCAAGTCCCACAGTAACGTGATCGTGGTACTGAATAAAATCGATACACTCTGGGATGAACTCAAGACGCCCACGGCGGTAAAAGCCAGTATCGAATCGCAACGCATCGCCAGCGCCGAACAACTGGGTATTTCGCCTGAGCTGGTGTTTCCGATGTCCGCGCAGAAAGCGCTGCTGGCAAAGATCCGTGGTGAAAAGAAATTGCTCAATGACAGCCGCCTGCCCGAGCTGGAAAACTATATCGCTAATACCGTGCTGCCGGGGAAACAGACGATTATCCGCAACAACCTTATCGAGCACATCGGCGGTATGATTGATGAAAACATCACCATCCTGGAAAGCCGCAAGGCCGAAACCACCAAACAACTGATCGAGCTGCGCTCTCTGCGCGGCAAGAATGCCGACGTCATCATGCACCTCATGAACAAGTCGCGTGAGGAACAGGCCGCCTACCTGCGTAATGTTGAAAGCTTTCAAAACAGCCGGCGCCTGCTGCAAAACCAGGCCCGCAATATGCTCGATACCCTCAGCATGGAGGCACTGGACCGCCTGATTAACAAGACCCGCGATACCATGACCCACAGCTGGACAACGGCAGGACTGAAACGTGGCATGGAAACCTTCTTTGAAGGTGCCCGGGATACCATGGACCAGGTCACCACCCACTCCGAACAAACGCGCATGTTAATCCGCGCAACCTACAAGAAATTTCATGAAGAACATGGCCTGCCGCAGATTATGCCGAAACAGTTCTCGACGGCACGTTTCTCGTCCGACCTGGAGCGGCTTTACCAGGAAGCGGAAAACTTCCGTCGCAGTCCGGTGATGACGGTGACCGAACAGTCCTTTGTGATCAAAAAATTCTTCATCTCGCTGGTCAGCCATACCCGCAGCCTGTTCTTCAAGGCCAACCAGGATGCCAATGCCTGGCTCAAGGAAGTCATGAATCCGCTGGTCAGGCAAATCAAGGAACACAAGGCGACCATGGAGAAGCGCCTGGAAACGCTTCGCCGTATCAGTGAATCACGCGATACGCTTGATGCGCGCATCAAGGAACTGGGCGCCACCCTGCGGGAAACCAAGCAACAAATTGACGCCCTGCAACAGATTCGCCACTCAATTCGTTCCTGCGACAGGGAATCCACACCCTCCCCCGTCACAACCGCACAGACGGCAGAAGAAGCCATCGTTTAACACGCTACACCCCCGGAAACCTTTGCGGCCTGGTTTAGTCTATAATTTCTCTGGACAACCAAAAAACTGAAGGAGAATCCGGATGCTCAAGAAAACCTTGTTGCCCTTCCTGTTTGGCGCAATGATCGTCCTGTCGGGTGCAGCCACTGCGGAGAACTCCCAGGATTTTGGCGACTATGTCGTCCATTTCAATGCGCTGAATACCAGCTACCTGCCTCCTGCTATCACGCGCGAATATGGCCTGAAACGCAGCAAAAACCGCGGCATGCTCAATATTGCCGTACTGCGCAAAGTGATGGGTACAACGGGCAAACCGGTCGAAGCCGAGATCTCCGCCAGTGCGATCAACCTGGCCGGCCAGAAACGCAATATCACGCTACGCGAAATTCGTGAAGGGAATGCCATTTATTACATTGGAGACTTCCCGATTGCACACGAAGAAACACTGCGCTTCACATTGCAGGTCAAACCGGGAGACAAGGGTGACGCGCACGAGGTGAAATTCAGCCACCAGTTTTTTACAGAATGATCGTGTAAAGCGTATACAGGCCGAACCCACACACCAGCAAACCTGCCAGTTGCCGGGTGCGTATGTCTCGCACCCGCGCAGCCAGCTTGTCCGCCGCCGCACCCATCAGCAACAGATTGGGCAGGGTGCCCAAACCAAAACTCAACAACAACTCCGCACCCCGCGCCGGACTACCCGCTGCTATCGCCCACACCAGCACGCTGTAGACCAGGCCACAGGGTAACCAGCCCCAGATAGTGCCGAGCAATAGCGCCTGCCTGCCACTACGCACCGGCAGGAAGCGTCTGCCCAGTGGTTCCAGTCGTTTCCAGACGGCACCACCCAGTTGTTCAATGCGCGTCAGCCCGTTCCACCAACCCCCGAGATACAGCCCCAGGGCGATCATGAAAAATGCCGCCAGCAGTTGCAGGCCAAGCTGGACCTGGTGAATACCGCTCCAGTTTGACGCCAGCCACCCGATGCCACCGAACAGTCCGCCGGCCAGGCTGTAGCTGATAATCCGCCCGGCGTTATAGGACAGCTGGTAACGCCAGCGAGCGGCACGATCATCCGGTGGCAACCCCAGCGATAGCGCCGTCACGATGCCACCGCACATCCCCACACAATGCACGCCCCCCAGCAACCCGACCAGGAACGCCGACAGCAGGGAAACGTCAGTCAGCACGTTGGGGTTCCACCAGCCAGCCACGGAACCGCGTGAGCAGCAACAGCCCCGGGATGGCAATCAGGGTGCAAAAAACAAAAAAGCCGACCCAGCCCAGCCCTTCCGCCATGTACCCCGTCGGGGCGGCAACGATAACGCGCGGGATGCCCATCAGACTGCTCAACAGGGCGTATTGCGTGGCCGTGAACCGGCGGTTGGTCAGGCTGGCCATGAAGGCGACAAAGGCCGCTGTGCCCATTCCACCACTGAAATTTTCAAAGGCGATCACGGCTGCCAGCATGGGCAGGTTGTAACCGGTGACCGCCAACGCTGCGAAACCCGCCGTTGAAACAGCCTGCAAAAGCCCAAAGCTCCACAGCGCCCGGTAAATACCAATGCGCAGCATAATAATACCGCCGACCAGCCCCCCGGCCAGTATGGCCGAGAATCCGAACAATTTGACTACCGTGCCAATTTCACTCTTGCTGAAACCGATATCCAGGTAAAACGGCACCGTCATATTGCTGGCCATGGTATCGCCCACCTTGTAAAGCAGGATGAACAACAGAATCAACCAGGCATGGTGACGTTTGAAATAATCAATGAAAGGATGAATCACAGCCTCGCTCAGTGTGGTCGGCAAGCCTTGTACCGCCACCGGTTCGGGAGCAAACAGCGTCGTCCCGATACCGATCAGCATCACAACCGCCATCAACTGGAAAACCTGCGGAAAGGAAATAAAATCCGCCAGAATCAGCCCGCCGCCGGACGCCAGCAACATACCAACCCGGTAGCCATTCACATACAGTGACGCCCCCAGCCCCAGTTCGCGATCGACCAGCGCCTCACGCCGGTACGCATCGATCACAATATCCTGGCTCGCTGAAAAAAAGGTCACCAGCAGCGCCGCCAGCGCCACCGGCAAGGCATCCTGCGCCGGGTGGGTCCAGCCCAGCGCTACAATCGAAATCATCAGACACGCCTGGATCAGCAACAACCAGCCGCGCCTGCGGCCGAGTAACGGCAAGGTGTAACGATCAACCAGCGGCGCCCACAGGAACTTCAGCGTATAGGGCAACCCGACCAGGGCAAACAACCCGATGGTGCCCAGATCAACACCTTCATCGGTCATCCAGGCCTGTAGCACCGAGCCGGTCAGCAGCAGCGGCAGACCGGAGGAAAAGCCCATCAACAGCGTCACCAGCATGCGCCCGGACAGAATCACCTTTAGCGTGTCATTCATAACGGATAGTCGTAATCCATAATGAGCGGCGCATGATCGGAAAAGCGCTTGTCCTTGTAGATACGTGCCTTCTGTACACGTTTGGCCAGACCCGGTGTCACCACCTGGTAATCGATCCGCCAGCCCACATTCTTTTCCCAGGCGCGGCCGCGATTCGACCACCAGGTGTATTGATCCGGCCGTTGATCAACCACCCGGAAAGCATCGACAAACCCGGCCGGGCCAAACAGCTCATCCATCCAGGCCCGCTCTTCGGGCAGAAAACCGGAGTTCTTCTGGTTGCCCCGCCAGTTCTTCAGGTCAATCTTGCGGTGTGCAATATTCCAGTCCCCGCAAATCACATACTCACGGCGGCTGCGCCGCAGCTTGCGCAGGTACGGCATAAAGCGCTCCAGCATCTCGAACTTCTTCTGCTGGCGTTCCTCACCGGACGAACCGGAGTGCATGTACAGCGAGACGACACCCAGTGCACCGAACCGCACCTCAAGATAGCGCCCCTCGCAGTCAACATCCGGCCAGCCCAGGCCACTGATGACCTTGTCCGGCTCGCGCCGGCAGTAAATAGCCACGCCGCTGTAGCCTTTTTTCTCCGCATCGTGGAAATACGCATGCCAGCCACGTGGCCGGAACACAGTATCCTGCAACTGGTGAAGCTGCGCTTTGGTCTCCTGAAGACAAACCACGTCGGCACGTTGCCGCACCATCCAGCTGAAAAACCCCTTACGGGCGGCCGAACGTATCCCGTTAACGTTGACGGTAATAATGCGCATGCGTTCTCCTGTTGCGGTTGCGCGTGTATCATACCGGAGCTTTTTCATTCCCGGTGGAACGTCATGCAGTCCTACAAGATAGAATTTCTCGACTTTGCCATTGAAGCCGGCGTATTGCGCTTTGGCGAGTTCACCCTGAAGTCCGGCCGCGTCAGCCCGTACTTCTTTAATGCCGGCCTGTTCAACCGTGGCAGCCACCTGGCGCGGCTCGGGCGTTTCTATGCGCAGACCATTGTGGATTCCGGCATCGATTTCGATGTTCTGTTCGGTCCGGCCTACAAGGGCATCCCGCTGGCCGCCGCCGCCAGTATCGCGCTCATCGATCACCACGCTATTG
>CAZVBD010000038.1:0-1242 GCA_964625255.1 uncultured Thiohalobacter sp.
TAATAACATCAAATTCTTATCACCTGATACGATCAAAGGCCTCACTGACGAAGTCAATAAACAGCCGCACCCTGGCCTGTTGGTACCTCCGGTCCTGGTAGACCGCATACATGCCAACGTTGCCACAGTCCCATTCAGGCAACAGGCGCTCCAGCCTGCCTGCCTTGATATCATCGTTAACAAGAAATGCAGCTTGAGCCGTGATACCGACACCCGAGAGTAACGAGGCGTGTATTGCATCGGCGTTATTGCTTCTCAACCGCCCTTTGATCTGAATGCGTTCCTCACGCTTGTTCCTTGTGAATGTCCAGTGGAAAGGGGCAGGCAGGCGAGTAAAGATGATCCATTCATGATCGGTCAGTTGAGCCGGTGATTCCGGTCTGCCGTGACGTTCAAGATAGTCCGGTGAGGCACATAGAAAGCGTGGCCAGTCACCCAGCTTGCGGGCGATGAGTGTTGAATCGTGTAACCATCCCACGCGAATGCTGACATCAATGCTTTCACCCACCATATCGACCATTTCATCATCGAGTAGCAGTTCGACATTCAGTGCGGTATATCGCTGCATGAATGCTCTTACCAATGGTGTGATGAACTGATTGCCCAGGCTGATCGGAGCCGCGACCTTCAGTGTTCCACGCGGTTCTTCCTGCAACTGGTTAATACGATGTGTTGCGGTTTCGGCCTCGGCGACAATACGTGCGCAGCTCTGGAAATAGGTTTCTCCAGCTTCCGTCAGGCTTAACCGACGTGTCGTCCGGTTAAGCAAACGGACGCCGATGCTTTTTTCCAATAAAGTGATATGGCGGCTGACAGCAGATCTGGCGATCCCAAGCTGACGCGCGGCCCCTGAAAAGCTCTGTGCTTCCACCACATGGAAAAAAATAACCATGCGCCTGAGGTCATCCATTGTACCCCCTATTGTTCTAACTATGAGAACACAGATGTATTAGAAAGGAATATTGTTATTAATAGCTTACCTTCCTAGAATTTCCCGTCAACAGGCAAGTCAATGTTCACACCAACCGGGAGGTTCTCTATGTTCAATGCAAGCAGAGTACAACGCATGTTTCTTTTCAATCTCGCCAACCTGAATCTGCTCGCCAACTGGCTGACCGGTTTCGACAAGGTGCACTGGGTCGCCTGGTTGATTCCCGGCGCCTTGTACTTTGCAGCAGCGACCGGATTCTGCCTTGGGTTTGTTATAGCAAAAAAGGTACTGGATTTACTGGGTATTGCTGA
>CAZVBD010000038.1:1342-18953 GCA_964625255.1 uncultured Thiohalobacter sp.
AATGTCTGAAGAAATTTATTGGTTAACGTGGAATGTGGTTTTAACCGCCATGATGGTTTTACCCTATGCGGTTTACCGGGTGGGAAAGCTGGGTGGGCTTTGGCAGGCCTTTCTCAGGCCATTACCCGGTGACAGCCCTTTTAATGATGACTGGGCACACAGGGCATACCGTGCCCATATGAATGCGTTTGAAGGTATTGCCTTGTTTGCACCGGTTGCGATTGGTGTTCATGTCACCGGAACCGGCACTGAAGCGACGGCTATCGCCTGCCAGACCTATTTCTGGGCACGTTTTTTTTATGCGCCTATGTATTATTTCAAAGTCCCCGTACTCAGAACAGCTATCTGGTTTGTCGGCCTTGCGGCAACGCTTTATCTTGCTTATGTGCTTTTATCGTAAGCAAGCCTGAACCAGGGAATCATCAGACAACCAGGATAACGGCTGACTGGAAGATTCCTCTGTTCTGTTGATTGAATTGCGTAGCAGTCGACTGATTTCCAACGGTGCCTCATCAATACAGCAGTCCTTTATCAGTTTACTCAGCAGGCTGTCGATGGCCGTAACAAGACAGGGTAAATACAGGTTCCTTTCCAGGTTCGTCGGTGCGCAGCGTTGATCCCAATACTGAATAGCACGAATCTTTATGTGCAGTCGCGAGCCATACAGATCGGCAGATTCCAGGTCAGAGGGATGTATTTCCCAGATCTGGTTTTCAGCCAGCTCAACGTCGAAGCTATTACGAAATTCAGAAAATAACCGCTCCAGTGCGAGTCGCTGGTTGTTGGTGAATCGTGTCTCATCGGTATTTTTCACCAGCATGTCGGTGATCTCGGACAAGAACAGCAACGCATAGTGCAGGAACTCGACCAATTCCTCTTTCGCCAGTTTTTCCTGTTCAAAAGTTATCATTGCTGATCTCCCATCATGTGTTCTTTCCGGTTGAGGTGGAGTACGCACCTGAGCATGAATTCACAGTATTAAGGGTTAGTGACAGGCCGGTGAAGTTTTTACGACACGTGTAGGTATGCCGCGAGTATCAAGTCAAAAAAAGCTTGACCTGGAGTTGACTCCAGGCATTAGGCTATCCCGAGTTGTGTAGTAGATCTACAGCACAGGAAGAAAGGGTATTCCGGGGGCAGTGATAGATAACCTGATGTATCAAAAGAATAAAATTATTTTGTGTATCGTGTTCCTGGCGGGTGGCGCGGGCAATGCCGCGTGGGCGCATGACCCGATTTTCGGTATCGGCCCTCATGTCCTGTACAAGGGTGGGGTAGAGGTAGCACCCGAGGTTCATACGGGTAAGAAAGGTAGTGAACGCGAGGCTGCATTAGCCCTTGAACTGACCTATGGCCTGACCGGTGACTGGGCAGCAGGCATTGACCTGCCTTACCAGTTTAATAAAGAGGGTTCGGATGATGCATCCGGTGTTGGCGACGTCAGCCTGTTCACCAAATACCGTTTCTGGCGCAACGACACACTGGGTGCCCAGGAATCAGCCGCAGTATTGGTCAAGGTCAAATTTGACAGCGGTGAGGACGGCAAGTCACCACCGGTTAGTTCGGGAAGTACTGACGCTATTCTGGGTTTGTCATACGGTTATGAAAGCCGTAAATGGTATCGCTGGGCGAGCATTCGTTACCGGCGCAATGGTGAAAATGACGACGGTCTGCGTCGTGGTGACAAGGTATTGGTCGACCTGGTCGGAGGGTTTCGACCGAAACTCACCGGATATATGGAACCTGACACAGTCTGGTTACTCGAACTGAACAGTGAGTATGGGCGGCGTGCGGAATTCCGGGGTTCAGACCTGTCCAACACCGGCGGAACGGAGCTGTTTCTTTCACCCGGTATCTTCTGGACAAAACGTAACTTTGCCGTCAAGGCCGGTGTGCAGATTCCGATTGTCAGCAAGTTACACGGTCGTCAGGACAATACCGATTTTCGTTCCCGGCTGATCCTGGAATGGCATTTGTGAGTTCTGTTTAAATTTAATCAGGAATTGAGGTGGAATCATGATGAAGGTAATGACAGCCGTTATATTAGGTATGGTCTGGAGTTCTGTGATAGTTGCTGCAGGCACGGAATACCGGATGCGCGTCGATGGACTGGCCTGCCCCTATTGTGCTTACGGTATCGAAAAGAAGCTGAAAGCGATTGAAGGGGTCGGCAAGATCGATGTGGATCTCAATGCCGGGCTGGTGGTTGTTGATGTGGCTGAAGGGGTCAGTTTGAGCGAGCCACAGATGAAAACCCTGTTCCAGGATGCCGGCTTCACCTATCGCAGCATGACGACAAAATCACTGGATGAGCTTGATAAAAGTGAATGATACGACCGACCGGCATGACCCGACTGCCGGCGCCACCTGGCTGACCCTGTTTGCGTCTACCGGGACGCTGGTGTGCTGTGCATTGCCTATCATTTTTGTATCGCTGGGTTTTGGAGCCACAGTGGCTGCATTGACCAGCAGTTTTCCTTTTCTGATTACGCTCAGTCTGCACAAGACCTGGGTCTTTGCTTTTTCCGGTGCGATGCTGGTGCTGTCCGGTTGGCTTATGTATCGGCCTGGAAGAACCTGTCCTTCAGATGAGGCACTGGCTCGTCGCTGTCAACGGGCACAAGTCTGGAACCGTCGGATCTACTGGTCTTCGGTGATTATCTGGGGCATTGGCTTTTTTGCAGCCTTTGTCGCTTTGCCGCTGAGGATCTGGCTGGGTGTTTGAAGACCGTCACTCGCGGCAAGCCTGAGCTGAACCCATTTTCAGGCCGGGTGTAACCCAGGTGACAGAAAAGCCGGAAAATCGGGTCTAGTATCTGCCCACAGGTGCTAGTGAGGCTGCGGACTAATCATTTATGACTGATATTTGATGGACTTGTTGACCTGAGTCAACGCATTCTTACTGATAACACCAGAAGTTTGTGGTAGCTTTATGTAGAACGCAAACAGTGGAGACAATCTGAAACTGATGAACCCGGTTTTACAGACATTACTGAAAGTCCTGCTACTGGCAGGGCTGGTTGTCGCACCGGTTAGCGTTTCGCTGGCGTCAATGGCGCGAGCCGGTGATCGAGTGTCGATGCAGGATATCGCCATGGTGCCCTGTTACCATGCGACACAAAAGCAGGCGTCATCAGACATGCCGCAGGCACAAGCTGAAAAAATGCCCTGCACCTGTAACGTCTATGTTGATGACTGCAGCTCTATGGGTGATGGTGGGTGCCAACATTCCATGGTGTCACCACTTGCAGCCCTTCTGACAGGTACTGTTAAATTCCCCGCCATGCCACGCGACCACGTGGTGGCACTCTTCCAGAGTAGTTTTACCGGTCTGAACGTTCCTCCCGAATCACCTCCCCCTATCGTGTAATCCCTTTCAGGCAGCAGTTTGCTGCCACAACACCCTATCCTCTGGTGTCCCGCGGGACATTATTACGCTTATTTTGAAAAAACTAGCGGATTAACCTTGACCTGTGTCCAAGGTACAGGTTGTAGATTAGGCGATGCATTTTAGTCACGAGGGAGATTTGCCATGAAACACTTGATTACGTCACTTCTTGTCGTACTGGGCATGGTTGTTACTGCGGGTCATGCCACAGCAGCACCCACGGTTTATATCCCACTGGGTTCAGGAAACCAGGTCATCGCAGTTGATGCTGCCACCGATACCATTACGGCAACTTTTACCGGTGTTGAAAACCCGCATGGACTGGTTGCGACACCGGATGGTGAATATCTGGTAGCCGGCAGTCTGAGTGAAACCCCGCTCACTGCAGGTCAGCCTGCCGATACACCCAACAGTAAACTGGCCCTGATCCACCCGGCCCATGGGCACGTCATGCTCACTATTCCTGTCGTTGGATGGACTCACCACGAGGCCATTACCCCGGATGGGCGCTATGTGATTTCCACACATCCGACACGCGGTGCCGTCAGTGTCGTGGATATGCAGAGTAACCAGGTGATTAAAACCATCAAGACAGGGCCTGCACCCAACTATACGGTGGTTGCGCCTGACGGAAAACGGGCTTTCGTGAGCAATAGCGGCAATGGAACCATCAGTGAAATCGATCTGGCGACCTGGACCGTGACGCGCACACTTGAAGGTGGCCCCGGCCCCACGCACATGGTGTTATCCAGTGATGGAACAAAACTGTTCGTCACCAACCCCCGCGCAGGAAAGGTTTCTGCTGTCTCTGTAAAGACCGGCAAGGTGATTGATACCTGGCAGATTGGCAAGACGGTGCATGGCCTGGATATCGGTGATGATGGCAAGACATTATTCATCAGTAGCAAGCAGGGTGACAAGCTGGTCGCGCTGGATACCAGCACCGGTAAAGTCCTTCATGAGACAAGCCTTTCACCTGCTCCTTATCACCTGAACACCATTCACGGTACCGGAAAGCTTTATGTTTCAAGTCGTCAGGAACCAAAGATCTGGGTTGTTGATCAGAGCACTTTGAAGGTACTGGGTGAGATTGCCTTGCCAGCCGGTGAAGGGCATCAAATGGCAATTGTGAAATAACCGGAGAAAATATGTACACATTAACTGTTACAGAACTGGCCAACAGCAGTGGCGCTACCCCCCACGCTGTCCGCTATTACACACGCATGGGATTGCTGCGCCCAGAGCGCGACCCGGGTAACGGTTATCGCCTGTACCAGCATCGTGAAGTGGGCTGGCTGCGCTTTATTCGGCAGGCAAAACGTCTGGGTTATACCCTGAGTGAAATTCGGGAAATCATGCATGACTCGGATCAGGAAAAGTCGCCATGCCCGCGAGTGCGGGAAATACTGCTGAAACGTATTGATGAAAATCGTCAGCAGCTGGAGGAGCTTATGGCATTGCAGGTCCGTATGGAACAGGCGCTTGATCAGTGGGGCAGTATGCCGGATGGCGTTCCGGACGGACATTCTGTTTGCCACCTGATCGAGTCGTTTGCCAGAAATGAGAGTGAGTATTCCGATAAAAAGCACTGAGTTTGTACTAACGTTAACTTGTTAATTGACAGAAGCACGGGAGATAAAACAATGGACGTCATGATTATCGCATCCGAAGCATGCACCCATGGCAAGAACCTGGCACGGGAGCTGGACGATCTTGGTATCGATTACCGGCTGGTCCATGTCGAAGCCGAGCCGGAGCTGGTTGAGAAATACAATATTCGGCATTCCCCGAATCTGGTTGTCGACGGTGAGGTTAAATTCCGTCGGCAGCCGACGGAACACGAATTACGTGAGTGTCTGAATTGTGAGTAACACCGGAAAATAAAAAAAGGAATCACCATGTTGAATATTGATGAATCATCAGATACCGGCGTAGCGTTGACAGACCCTGTCTGTGGTATGACGGTGACAGAAGACAGTGAACACCGACATGTATATGACGGTGCTGAATACCTGTTCTGCAGTGATTCATGCCGTGGGAAATTTGTTGCCGAGCCTGACAAGTACCTGCACCCGGAAGAAAAGGATACTACCGAAGAAACCGGAAGCAGCGGTTACTGCCCGGATAATAGCTGTGATACTGACACGTCACTTTATACCTGCCCGATGCACCCGGAGGTGCAGCAGACGGGGCCGGGTGCCTGTCCCAAGTGCGGTATGGCGCTGGAACCCATGACAGTGCCACTGGCGACACGGACAGAATACACATGTCCAATGCACCCGGAAGTCGTCCAGGATCACCCTGGCAGTTGTCCGAAGTGCGGAATGGCGCTGGAAGCCCGTAGCGTTGAGGCAGAAGAGGACACCAGCGAACTGGATTATATGTCGCGGCGTTTCTGGGTAAGTGCCGTCCTCGCCATACCGGTCTTTATCAGCGCCATGGCGGCGGAGTTCTGGCCCGAGGCGATGGCGGAAATTATTGCACCTCATACCCGCCAGTGGCTTGAGCTGGTACTGGCGACACCGGTAGTACTGTGGGGTGGCTGGGTCTTTTACGTACGGTGCTGGCAGTCACTTGTTACCCGCAATCTCAATATGTTCACCCTGATCGGGATTGGTGTCGGGGTGGCCTGGATCTACAGCGTGATTGGAACGGTTTTCCCCGGCGTGTTTCCGGAATCAGTGCTCAATGATATGGGTGTGGTACCCGTTTACTTTGAAGCTACTGCGGTTATTACCGCCCTGGTGCTATTGGGGCAGGTGTTGGAGCTTCGTGCGCGCAGCCAGACCAATGCCGCGATAAAGATGTTGCTGGGACTGGCGCCCAAGACCGCTCGCCTCGTACGCGAGGACGGATCGGAAGAAGATATTCCCATGGAGCATGTGAAGGTCGGCGACATCCTGAGAGTACGCCCGGGTGAAAAGATTCCGGTGGACGGCACGGTTCAGGATGGCGGAAGCAGTGTGGACGAATCCATGGTGACCGGAGAATCTATTCCGGTTGAGAAAGCCCCGGGAGACAAGCTGATTGGTGCCACAGTGAATGGCACGGGCAGCCTGTTAATGCGGGCTGAAAAAGTCGGCACAGATACCTTGCTGGCACAAATTGTAAAGATGGTTGCCGAGGCACAACGTACCCGCGCACCCATCCAGAAGCTGGTGGATGTCGTAGCCGGTTACTTTGTTCCGGCCGTGGTGTTGATCTCCATTATTACTTTCATTGTCTGGTGGAACTGGGGGCCTGAGCCCGCACTGGCCTATGCGGTGATTAATGCAGTTGCCGTTCTGATTATTGCCTGTCCCTGTGCACTGGGACTGGCGACACCCATGTCGATCATGGTCGGTACCGGTAAAGGAGCAATGATGGGTGTGCTGATCAAAAATGCCGAAGCACTGGAGGTGATGCGCAAGGTCGATACCCTGGTGGTGGACAAGACCGGTACCTTGACCGAGGGCAAACCACAACTGGTGTCGATTGTTGCGGTTAATGGTTTCAAGGAACATGACATCCTTCGCCTGGGTGCCAGTCTGGAAAGAGCCAGTGAGCACCCGTTGGCAGAGGCTATCGTACGAGGTGCCGAAGACAAGGATGCTGAGCTGCTGCCGACTGAAGATTTTGAATCATTCACCGGCAAGGGTGTTACCGGAAAAGTTGATGGACGTGCAGTGGCGCTGGGCAATCTGAAACTGCTGGAAAGCCTGTCCATCGACCCGGGTGAATTACCGCAACTGGCAGAAGCAGGGCGTGAAGAAGGTCAGACTGTCATGCTGGTGGCGATTGATGGCAAAGCTGCCGGGCTGATCGGTGTTGCCGACCCCATTAAAGAATCGACACCGGAAGCAATAGCGGATCTTCACAAAGAGGGCCTCAAAGTCGTGATGTTAACAGGTGACAGCCTGACAACGGCACAGGCAGTTGCCAGCAAGCTGGGTATCGACCAGATCGAGGCAGAAGTCCTGCCGGACCAGAAGGCCGCGATTGTGAAAAAACTTCAGGAGGAAGGCAGGATAGTTGCCATGGCAGGTGATGGCATCAACGATGCCCCCGCGCTGGCCCAGGCCCACGTCGGTATCGCTATGGGTACGGGTACCGATGTGGCGATGGAAAGTGCCGGCGTTACCCTGGTGAAAGGTGACTTGCGCGGGATTGTGCGGGCTCGTCGTTTGAGCCGCAAGGTCATGCGCAACATTCGTGAAAATCTGTTCTTTGCCTTTATCTATAACTCACTGGGTGTACCGGTTGCTGCTGGCGTGTTGTACCCGGTGTTCGGTCTGTTGCTGTCGCCTATTATCGCAGCGGCGGCAATGAGTTTCAGTTCTGTATCGGTGATAACAAACTCGCTGCGCTTGCGCAATGCGCGTATCTAACAAAGGAGATACCTATGGACTTTCGAAAAGTAACGGCCATTTTCCGTCCCACTCGCCTTGAGGCCGTGGAGGAAAAGCTGCGGAGTATGGATGTACCTGGCATCAGTGTTACCAAGGTCAAGGGGTATGGTGAATACGCCAATTTCTACCAGCCGGACTGGTTGTGTGAGTATGTTCGCATCGAAGTGTTTATCGGGAAAAACAAGGCGGAAGAAGTTGCCGAAGCCATAATGGAAATTGCGCATACCGGTCTTGATGGAGATGGAATTGTTGCTGTGTTACCGGTTGAATCTGTTTACCACATTCGTCGGAAAGAGAAGTGTAACCACGAAGTATGTGACTAGCCTTGATGGAGGTGACAACATGCTATTCTCAGGAAAAAAATTTGATTCACTACAAGATGTCGTGTCTGCGGGGAGTCCGGGTACGGTGTCACGTGACAGTGCCGAGTTAATCAGTGCCAATATTATTTCAGCTGTACTCGCGGATTACCGGGGTGATATTGCAGTAAAGCTCTGGAATGGAACCCTTGTACAAGGGAAGCTTGATGCGCCCTGTACGATTGTTTTCAAAGAACCCGGTGCACTACGCGACCTGATCCTTCGCCGCAATATTTTACATCTTGCGGAAAGTTATCTGAGTGGCGCAATTGATGTGGAAGGTGACCTGGAATCTCTGTTTGATCTCAAGACGTACCTGGGCAACCTGAATCTATGGCTGGGAACACGCCTGTACCTGTTGAGACAGGCCTTGCGGCTGCCGGGCCTGTCGCATCAGGGTTCCTGGAGAAACTGGCGTGCAAAGCTTGCATCACATCGAAATTCCCGCGCCAGTATTGCCTATCACTACGATGTCAGTAATGATTTTTACCGAATATGGCTCGACTCCGAAATGGTGTATTCCTGCGCCTATTATCGCAACAACAGCCAGTCACTGGCTGCGGCGCAACAGGATAAACTGGATTATTTATGCCGCAAACTACGTCTTGAACCCGGCCAGACACTGCTTGATATCGGCTGTGGCTGGGGTGCATTGGCGCTGTGGGCTGCACGTCATTATGGCGTACAGGTGCATGGCATAACACTCAGCCAGGCCCAGCAACAACTGGCACAGGAGCGTGTGCGTAGTGCAGGTCTTGAAGCCCAGGTGAATATCGAACTGCTGGATTATCGTGACCTCCCGCAAGATGCACAATACGATCGTGTGGTCAGTGTCGGTATGTTTGAACATGTCGGCGTCAAGAACTTCCCGGTATATTTCGGTACGGTTCGGCGGGTACTCAAGCCCGATGGCCTGTTTCTCAATCACGGTATTACCAGCGAAACCGGCTGGCAACGTACACCGTTGACCCGTTTCATGAACCGCTACATCTTTCCCGATGGTGAACTGGCACGCATCAGTGATGTGAGCGATGCCATGGAGCGGGCCGGTTTTGAACCGCTGGATGTTGAATGTCTGCGACGGCACTACGCCATGACATTGCGGCACTGGGTTCAGGCGCTGGAAGCCGGGCGTGACGAGGCAATCGCCTGTTCAAGTGAAAAGACCTACCGGTTATGGCGCCTGTACATGGCAGGTTGTGCCTATTATTTTGACGAAGGCAGTATTGGGTTGCACCAGGTGCTGGCCGGTCACCAGCACCAGCTACAACCTGTACCGCTGAGACGTGATGACCTCTACACGTGAAGCGGTTTTAGCGGTGCAAAGGAATTCGCCTGGGCGAGTGCCCAGTTAATCCTGAATAGATGATTGTCGGTGTCTTCCAGCAGTTCACCGTAATCAAGGAAATCTACTGCCATATTGCCAGGGACAGCGGTGTTCGGGGCTGTGCGCAGGTAAAAGTGGTAGGGGCGTAACTGGGCGGGATGATCCAGGCCGGCAGCGGCGATAACTTCAGCCAGGGCTTTTAACGTGTTCCTGTGAAAATTATAAACGCGTTGTCCCTTATCCTCGACAACCAGGGCGCGCTGCCGCCTGTGGTCCTGTGTGGCAATGCCGACCGGGCAGCGGTTGGTATGACAACTGCGGGATTGAACGCACCCCAGCGCGAACATGAATCCACGTGCTGAATTACACCAGTCGGCACCCAGTGACATGGTTCGAACCATGCCGAATGCAGAAACGATCTTCCCACTGGCACCAATCTTGATGCGCTCGCGCAACCGGGTGCCATACAGGGCGTTATGCACGAACAGCAGGCCTTCGTACAAGGGTGTTCCCAGGTGGTCCGAAAATTCCAGAGGTGCGGCACCAGTGCCACCTTCTGCACCATCGACAACAATAAAGTCAGGCAATATACCGGTTTCCAGCATGGCCTTGACGATGGCCAGGAATTCCCACCGGTGCCCAATGCTGAGCTTGAAGCCTGTCGGTTTTCCACCGGACAGAGTGCGTAGTTTCTGGACGAATTCCAGTAACTCAATCGGGGTATTGAAGGTGCTGTGTCCCGCTGGTGACAGGCAATCAACACCCACAGGAACATGCCTGGCAGCTGCAATTTCCACGCTGACCTTGTGGCCCGGGAGTAGACCGCCGTGTCCGGGTTTGGCGCCCTGAGACAGCTTGATCTCGATCATCCGGACCTGGGCAATGCTGGCCTGCTCGGCAAACATTTCGGCATTGAATGTTCCATCGTTATTGCGGCAGCCAAAGTAACCGGTACCGATTTCCCAGATCAGGTCACCACCAAACTCACGGTGATAGCGACTGATGCTGCCTTCACCGGTATCGTGCGCAAAGTTTCCCAGCTTCGCACCTTTATTCAGCGCCCGGATCGCATTGGCACTGAGTGCACCGAAACTCATGGCGGAAATGTTGTACACCGATGCAGAATAAGGTTTGCTGCATTGCTCACCACCGATTTTGACGCAGAAGCAGGAATCCAGTTTCCTGGTGGGTACAACTGAATGATTAAGCCAGGCGTATTTCTCACTGTATACATCAAGGTCAGTGCCAAACGGATGGACATCCACCGTATCCTTGGCACGTTCATAGACCAGAGCGCGTTGTTCACGGTTGAAAGGGATTGCTTCGGTATCACTTTCCACCAGGTACTGGCGAATTTCAGGCCGTATGCCTTCGAATACCCAACGCAAATGGGCCAGCAGAGGGTAGTTCCTCAGCAGGTTATGTTTTGTCTGAAATATATCCCAGACCCCCAGCAGGGCAAGCGGTAATGTAATCAACAGGAGCCAGTACCAGTTTTCGTGCTGGAAGGTAGCGGCTATCGGGATAAGCAGTGTCAGGATTACGATGAAGGCGAAGGGTAGATAACGCATTAAAGCTCCAGTGCAGCGGCTTCCTGTTGGAATGTTTTATGTAACAGACGGTCGTTCCAGGAGTAGTCCACGGGGCAATCGATAATTTTTACCCCGGGAATCTTAAGTGCATTTTCCAGTGTTTCGAGCAGCGTGTCAGAAGACTCAACACGGAAGCCCCTGGCGCCGAAAGACTCGGCAAAAGCCACAAAGTCCGGGTTGCCAAAGCCCAGTCCGAATGACGGGAAGTCCATGCCTGCCTGTTTCCATTCGATCATGCCGTAGGCATTGTCACGTAATATCAAAACAGCCAGGTCAAGCTTGAGGCGAACTGCGGTTTCCAGATCCTGGCAGTTCATCATAAAACCGCCATCGCCACAGATCGCCATGACCTTGCATGAGGGGCTGGCAATCTTTGCCGCCATGGCAGAGGCCAGTCCTGCACCCATGGTGGCCAGGCAGTTATCGAGCAGTACGGTGTTGGGGTGATAAGCCTTGTAGTTGCGTGCAAACCAGATTTTATAAATGCCATTATCCAGTGCAATAATGCCATCGTCCGGCATGGCCTCACGCACCGTTTTAACCAGATAGGGTGGGCGCACAGGGTAGTGATCATCAGCGGCGTATTTTTTTACGCTGGCTTCAAGCTTGTCACGCTCTTTCTCAAAAAAACTGAAATCCCAATGTGTCTGCGTACCGAGCTTTTCCGCAATACGCAGAACGTTATCCGAAATCTTTCCGATCACTTCGAGTTGCGGGAAATAAACCGGGTCGACTGCAGCCGGTGAGCAGTTGATATGCGCCACAATCTGATGATTATGGTGCATGACAAAGGGCGGTTTTTCGGCATCGTCATGCCCGATATTAAGTATCAGATCTGCTCTGTCGATGGATCGGTGGACATAATCCTTGTCGGAAAGCGAAGCATTGCCAATAAAATTCGGCAACCGTTCGTCGACCGCACCCTTGCCCATTTGCGTTGAAATAAAGGGCAGGCCAAGACGGGTGATAAAGGTTGAAATTGCCGCTGCATTTTCGTGCCGGTTGGCGCTGGAGGCTATGACGGCCAGCGGACGTTTTGCATTGCGCAGTGCTTCAACAACATCATCAATAGCAGACTCGCTGGCAACGGGCAGGGTGACATTGCTCCTGTCGAGTAGTGGTGCGCCGGTTTGTTCCCGGGCGATATCTTCCGGAAGCTCAAGGTGCACAGCACCCGGCTTGTCTTCCTCCGCACGGCGAAATGCTTCACGCACCATCCAGCCGATATTGTCACCGCTTTCGATACGTCGGGCGTATTTGGTCGTCTGTCCCATCATTTCTACAACATTGACGATCTGAAATTGTCCCTGTTTTGCACCGCGGATTTCTTTTTGACCGGTAATCAGCAGCAGGGGCATACCACCGAGCTGGGCATAGGAGGCACCGGTAAACAGGTTGGTTGCCCCTGGACCGAGTGTTGCCAGACAAACGCCGGTCTTGTTGGTCAGGCGACCAAAGGTGGCTGCCATGAAGGCACCTACCTGTTCGTGTCGGGTCGCGATAAAACGGATAGAGGAGTTTCGAAGCGACTCAAGAAAATCAAGATTTTCTTCACCCGGTATCCCGAAGATGTATTCAACACCTTCCTTTTCCAGTGCCTTGACGAAGAGGTCTGATGCTTTCATACAGCGGTTCCCTGAGTCTGTGACGTGTGCCAGCCTGTCATCCGGGTGTCATAGTAACTCAAACAATGGCGCACCTGATATTTTTACATGGATACCGTATCAGGCCAGTTAACATGTTGTACAGAACAGGAACTTTCCGTTCACTTCGAACTCGAAATAAACGCCTGTTACCGGAGGGCTGGTGACAGGGGTTTTGTGAACGTTTCGTTTATTTACTGCTATGCAGTGATCTTCAGGGTTTGACCTGTGTGTAGCGCACAGGATCTATCATTCTGGTCTGTCTGCCGGGATCTATCAGGACCAGGTAATGCCTGACTACACCCGCTGTCATCGAAAGGGCGTAGTATCTGTTTACTGTGTTTGCAGTCTTCGTCAAAGGAGAAATAATGAACCCGGTAAGAGAACTGGAAAAAGCCGGCCAGTCGGTCTGGCTGGACTACATCCGCCGCAGCCTACTGGTTTATGGTGGTCTTGAACGCCTGATTGAAGACGATGGTATAAAGGGGGTGACATCAAATCCCTCCATTTTCGAGAAAGCCATCGCCGGCAGTAATGACTACATTGAAATTATCCGGGATCTGGCCGAACAGCCAGGCAGTGATGCCGAAAGCGTTTACGAGCGAATCGCCATCGATGATATTCAGTACGCTGCCGATATCCTGCACCCGGTTTACCATGCCAGCAAGGGCAGGGATGGTTATGTGAGCCTTGAGGTTTCACCGCGACTGGCTCATGACACAGCGGGAACAATCGAAGCGGCACACCATTTATGGCGTACCGTTGACCGCGAGAATCTGATGATCAAGGTGCCTGCCACCCCCGCTGGTCTGCCTGCTATTGAAGCATTGCTGGGCGAAGGGATTAACGTTAATGTCACATTGCTGTTTTCACGCAAGGTTTACGAACAGGTGGCCGAGGTATTCCTGCGTGGTCTGGAGCAGCTGGATAAAGCCGGTGGCAATGTCTCCAAAGTGGCCAGCGTAGCCAGTCTGTTCGTCAGCCGGATGGAAAGTGCTGTGGACAGACTGCTGGATGAAAAAATCGAATCAGCACCCGGTACAGCAGGTGCTGCCCATTTGCAGACACTCAAGGGTAAGGCTGCAGTGGCCAATGCCAAACTCGCTTATCAACAATATAAAGTGTTGTTCAGCGGTCCGCGCTGGGAAGCGCTTGCTGCCCGTGGTGCCAGCAGTCAACGTCTACTATGGGCCAGTACCGGCACCAAAAACCCTGCCTATAGCGATGTGCTTTATATTGAGTCTCTGATTGGGCCGGATACTGTCAACACCGTACCGCCGGCTACCCTGGATGCCTTCCGTGATCATGGCTCGGCACAGCCACAGCTGGAAGAGGGTCTGGAGCAGGCACAGGCAGATCTGGCCGCGCTGGAGGTCGAAGGAATTTCGCTGGACGAGGTTACCGATGCACTGTTAAGCGAGGGTGTGGATAAATTTGCTGTTGCCTATGAAAAACTACTCGATGCCGTGACACAGGCACTGCAAGGCGCACGTGTGCCAAAGGCGGCTTCACAAACGGCTTTACTGCCGGTCGACCTGCAACAGGCTGTGGACAGGGCGCTGGACGCCTGGGCGGATAACGACAAGGTTTGTCGTCTGTGGGCACGTGATGCCAGTCTGTGGACCGGCCAGGATGAAAACTGTTGGCTCGATTGGCTGGATGTTGCTGATGACCAGCTTGAACACCTGGGCGACTTGCGTCGTTTGGGTCGTTTCGCGCAGGGGCATTATTTTTCCGATGTGCTGCTGCTGGGCATGGGAGGCTCCAGTATGGCGCCGGAGGTATTTTCCAGCGTGTTTGGTGTCCAGCCTGAACACCCGCACCTGCACGTGCTGGATTCTACCGACCCGGCACAGATACGGCGCATCGAGACGGCTATCGATTTACGTCGAACCGGTGTGATCGTTGCCAGTAAATCCGGCACCACACTGGAACCGAATATCCTGATGGCCTATTTTTTCGACCGTATCCGTGATGAGATCGGTGCAAAGCAGGCTGCCAGGCATTTCGCCGCCATCACTGATCCCGGTTCTGAACTGGAAAAATTCGCAACCAAAGCAGGTTTCCGACGTGTTTACCACGGCAGGCCCGGTATCGGTGGACGTTATTCGGCACTGTCCAGTTTCGGCCTCGTACCTGCCGCATTTGCCGGCGTGGATGTGGGCAAACTGCTGGACAGTACACTGGAAATGGTGGAGGCGTGTGCTCCCTGTGTGCCACCACGAGATAACCCTGGTGTTTTGCTCGGTGTAGTACTGGGACAGGCTGCTGTGCATGGACGTGATAAAGTCACACTCATTCTGTCTCCTGGCATTGCTGCACTCGGTGCCTGGCTTGAGCAACTGCTGGCGGAATCCACCGGTAAACAGGGTAAAGGTATTATTCCTGTCGTTGACGAACTGCCGGTTGTGCCACAAGCCTGTGGTGATGACCGCCTATTCATCTATCTGCGCCTGGAAGGTGATGTTGCGCCCGAACAGGACAGTGCCATCGAGGCCCTGCAACAGGCAGGACAGGCGGTGGTTCGGCTCGCCGTAGTGGATATCTACGACCTGGGACAGGAGATGTTTCGCTGGCAGTTTGCCACCGCTGTTGCCGGTGCCGAGATCGGCATCAATGCATTCAATCAGCCCGATGTTGAATCCAGTAAGATAGTCACCCGCAACCTGATGACAGCGTATGAAGCTGCCGGTAGCTTGCCAGAGCAAACGCCACTGGCAACAGAGCCAAACCTGACGCTGTATGCTGATGAGAGAAATGCCAAAGCGCTCCGCACGATGGTTGGTGACCAGGCGACATTGGCGGACTTGCTGGGGGCGCATCTGCGGCGTATCCAGCCAGGGGATTATTTTGCGTTGCTGGCATACCTTGACCGGCTCGATGATGGTTATCAGTCCACCCTGCAGGCCATTCGTCACCAGGTACGTGATAACTATCAGGTGGCCACGTGTCTGGGCTTCGGGCCGCGTTATTTGCACTCGACCGGTCAGGCCTATAAAGGCGGGCCGGATAGCGGAGTATTCCTGCAATTGACCAGCGATGATGCGCAGGATATCTCTGTGCCGGGTCATGGTTACAGTTTTGGTATCGTCAAGGCCGCCCAGGCACAAGGTGATTTTCAGGTGTTGGCAGAACGTGAACGACGGGTGCTGCGCGTGCACCTGGGGACAGATACAGTGGCAGCGCTTAACCGTTTGCACGAACTGGTACGGGCAGGACGAGATAGTCAGGCATAAGCCAATCGTTACAGATTCAGGAACAAGGAGAATAGAATATGCAGCTTGGTATGGTAGGTTTAGGGCGTATGGGTGCAGCGATGGTTCGCCGTTTGATGCGTGCCGGTCATGAGTGTGTCGTTTTTGACCATAACCCGGAAACCATCCGCGAACTGGAGGCGGAAGGGGCGCGTGGGGCGACCGATCTGTCAGATCTTGTGGCCAGCCTGGATAAACCCTGTGCCATCTGGGTCATGGTACCCGCAGCCGTGGTGGGCGGTGTCATCGAAGAGCTGGGTAAGCAAGTGGTGGCAGGTGACATCCTGATTGATGGTGGAAATTCTTATTACAAGGATGACATTACCCGTGGTGCACAACTTAAATCCAGTGGCATTCACTACCTGGATGTTGGTACCAGCGGTGGCGTATTGGGTCTGGAACGGGGTTACTGTCTGATGATAGGCGGTGAGACTGAACCCGTACAGCATCTTGTCCCGGTATTCTCGGCACTGGCACCTGGCGTAGGTGACGTACAACGTACAGCAGGTGACCAGGGCGAACCGACGCCGGCCGAACAGGGCTACCTGCACTGTGGTGCCTGCGGGGCAGGGCATTTTGTTAAAATGGTCCATAATGGTATCGAATACGGTTTGATGGCGGCTTATGCAGAAGGCTTCAACATTCTGCAGCACGCCAATGTCGGTAAAAACAGCGCCGACATTGATGCTGAAACCACACCGTTACGTGATCCAGAGGCATTTCAGTACACGATTGATGTTGCCGCAGTGGCCGAAGTGTGGCGCCGTGGCAGCGTGGTTTCTTCCTGGTTGCTGGATCTCAGCGCAGCAGCATTACATGACGACCCGGGCCTGGACGGCTTTCAGGGACAGGTCTCTGATTCCGGCGAAGGACGCTGGACAATCATAGCGGCCATTGAAGCCGGTGTGCCGGCACCAGTGCTCAGCACCGCACTGTATGAACGGTTTACTTCACGCGGTGAAGGCGATTTCGGTAACAAATTGCTGTCTGCCATGCGCTATGGATTCGGTGGTCACCTGGAAAAGAAAAAATAACAATCTTGAGACGGATACATCATGCCAAACACTGATAAACAGACTGATACACTTCCCGCACCTTCCTGCGTCATGGTGATTTTCGGGGCCGCCGGGGATCTGGCCAAACGCAAGCTGTTTCCTGCACTTTACTATCTGTCCGCCGCGAATCAGCTACCGGAACACTTTGCGGTGCTGGGCGTCAGCCGGGAAGATTTCAGCAGCGAAAGTTATCGTGAGCTGATGAATACCGAAAGCCGAATACACCTCGATGGTGATTATTCGCAGGATGTCTGGGATCGTCTGGTCCAGTGTTGTCACTATCTGCAAGGTGATTTCCGTGATCCGACGGCCTACCAGGCACTGGCGAAGAAACTGTGCGAACTGGATGATCAATGCAAAACACCGGGTAATTACCTCTTTTACATGGCGACACCGCCAGCCTTCTTTGGTGACATCGCCGGACAAATTGCCGATGCGGGCCTGGCGACCGAGCAGGATGGTCACTGGCGTCGGCTGGTTATCGAAAAGCCCTTTGGGCATGACCTGCAATCTGCCCGCGCACTGAACCGGACGCTGCTGGACGTATTTGATGAACGCCAGTTATACCGGATTGACCATTATCTCGGTAAGGAGACCGTACAGAA
>CAZVBD010000039.1:0-18940 GCA_964625255.1 uncultured Thiohalobacter sp.
CGGCAATACCAATCGCGCTGCTCAGGCAAAGCTCACGACCCTGGAAGGTAAACGGGGCACTCAAGGAACTCATGACTTCGCGGGCAACGCGTTCTGCGGCTTTTTCGGCATCCTGCACCATCGGTAATACAATGCCGAATTCATCACCGCCCAGTCTAGCCAGCGTATCCGTGTCACGCAGGACTTTCTGCAATCGTTCAGCGATCTTGCGCAACAGTTCATCGCCGACTTCGTGGCCCAGTGTGTCGTTGTACATTTTGAACTGGTTGATATCCAGCACCATAACAGCAACGGATGCACCGGGATTGCGACGTGCAACCGCCAGCGAGGTCGCCAGCCTGTCATACCAGAGCGTTCGGTTGGCGAGGCCGGTGACTTCATCCTGGGTCGACAACTGTTCGAGGCGTTCGCGATCGCTGTGCAGTTCGGTAATATCTTCCATCAGGCAATGTACACGCAGCACGCGACCACGGCGATTGGCCGTTGGATAAAAAGCCATTCGATACCAGCGGTCACCTTCTTCTTCGTTGCTGACCGGTATTTCCAGTTGTACCGAGTCACCATCGATCACCTGCTGCCAGGCTGTCAGTACGCGCTCGCGCTCGGAGCCGGGGATACGAAAGAAACAGGGAATAGGCGCTTCCATTTCGTCGCTGCAGAAAGCCTGCGTACCCGGGCTGGCGTAGGTGATACGGTTGGATTCAATATCAACGGTCCACAGCAACTGGGGAATGCTGCCCAGCAGTTCACCGGCAAGATCCTGTTCGTGACCCAGTTCATCGCGTTGACTGGTGAGCTGTTCAACGGCGGCTCGCCAGTAACTCTCACTGGTAATGGCCAGGTCACGGAATACCACTTTGAGCAATGCGCACTCCAGCGCATCCCGGTCATCACTCTCGATACCCGGCTCGTGGACGATGAGTTGCTTTAGATGGTCGACAAAGAGGCGGTAAGCGCCAATTGACCAGACAGGTTTAACGCCCCAGCGGTGATGGTTGCGCCCCACCCGCTCACTTTCGGCCGCCGCTTTTTCATCGATATTGCCATTGAGCAGATTGAGCTGATGTTCCAGTTGGCCACGCACCAGATCGCCGATATTGCCGCCCTGTCTCTCATAGGAGTACAGAACATCGGCAATGTCCGGGTTATCGAACATGTAGTTGTAAGTTTTTTCAGCGAAGCCGGCAGCACCCTGAGCCAGGATGTCCTTGTAACGTTCCAGCAGCCGTGTATCTTCCTCGTCAAGCTGGAGGACGTAATTGAATTCCTTGCCGACGACCGGGTGGGAGGGTTTTCGTCGTGCTCCGGCCCGCTCCTCCTTCGGTTTTCTGCGCTTGTTCGTGGGTGTTGGCATTGCCAATTCCAGCATTGTTATAATTGTGGTGAAACGTTATCACAGGCAGATGCATAAGTACAATCAGTCTGTTAGGGGAACATACCGGTCTCTCTGCGACATTTTCTTACACATATAACGGCTTATGCGAACAGATCGAGCCGGCCCCTTTCAGGCAGCGGATAAACCGGCGTTTCCAGGATGGTATCGGCCTCCTCCTGAGAGCCAAACAGGGCGTTCCGGCCAGCATTGCCAGAGCCACCCTGGCCATCCGTCGCCGCCTGTTGCTGCTCGGCAAAAGGCTGACCCGAGACATCCACATCAGTAAGCTCCACCCCGGCATTATCAAACATGTCACGCAAGCGCGGCAGCGCAGCTTCCACTGCATCCCGAACTACGCCATGCACGGAAGTAAACTGGACACTCGCCTGGTCATTCTGAACCTGGATGCGTATTTCCATTGGACCCAGATGAGCCGGATTGAGTTTGATGTTGGCACGCTGAATACCCTGTCCAATCATCCACTGGACGCGTTCACCCAGAGCCTTGTCCCAGCCAGCCTGGTTGAAAGGTACATTAAGGCTGGTGTTATGCAGCGCCGGCGATGGCTGTGCGGCCACAGTTGCTGGAGGCGTCGGTGTCATCGAACCCAGTGTCGTCAGCAGGTTATCGGCACGAGACAGCAGCTCGGGGGTATCGGCGGACCGGGCCTCGGACATGAGGCGACTGAACATGGCAGCGGCTTCATCCAGTGAAGCCTTTTGCTGTACCGGGACAACCGGCAAAAAGTCACTAGCCGGTTTGCTCTGCCCGGCCAGGGTTCGTTGTGTGGAATGCGCAGCGCTTTCTGATAACCCGGTATCTGTAGCCGGTGAGGTTGCAGTCAACGGTTGCTGTGATTCCCCGGCCTGAGGGCGGGCACTGGTATCTCCCGTTGGGACTCGTGTGATGTCACCCGACAAGCCACGTAACAGACGGGGGTCGACTGAAGCGGCAATCTGTGGATTTTCATCAATAAACTGCTGAATAGCGGCGGCAATCGCCTGTTCAGGCTCCAGATCCTTGTCAGTCAGCAAGGTCTTGAGTTTTGCACTGATCTCCTGGAGTACTGTCCGGGCATCGGTCCCTTCAGCAGCGGCCACATCCAGAACCTGCTGTAAAAGCGGCAACAGCTTGCCTTCCTGCGGCAAAGCTTGCAGCGGCTGTGGTAACACCTCCAGACCTTCCGGTGTGATGACCGAAGCGTCACCAAGCGCACCGACCGCCTGCTGAAGCAGCGGCCCAAACTCGCTTGATGATGATGCAAGCTGTTGATTTAAAGGTGCATCACCTTGTGATAAGGCGGAAAAATCAACGCCTGCAGAAAGCCCTGGTAGTGTTGGCGAGGATGCACTCATCCCGTTGCTCCTGATTCGACCCAAGTTGTCTGTCTGTTACCAGAGCAATGGCCGTGCCAGTTTTTCCGTTACAACGATTTACCGCGTGGTCGCTGCGACCGTTCATCCTGCTCCTTCTGTTCAAGACGATCCTGGTCTTTCTGCTCTTCGCTCTGAAAACGCTCGATGACTTTGCCGATAGCCTGGTGATGACTGCGTGTTTCCACCCATTGCTGGCGTGTCTGTTCATGCTGACAGGTACACTGGGTAATATTGGTCTCCTGCTGTCGAATGGCTTCATTGAGGCGCGCCAGGAATACCCGGTAATCCTGCAGACGATTGGCGTCCAGCCCCTGACCACCGGATGTCTGGAAAGCCGCACTGTACTGATCCCGGTAGGCACAAAGCTCTTCCAGTTTGGTACGCTGGGCATCGAGGAACTGCTGACTTTGCCCCAGTTTGTGTACTGCGGCCTGTTCACGGGATTCCGCGACACGTTGCACAGGTTTCATACGTTTTGATCGGCTCATGGCGGGCAAAATGGTTATCCTCAGTGTATCGGGTTGTCGGCCGTGGCCGGTTGAGCGTTAGCCGTCCCGGCAAATTCTCCAGGCGGTGAACCCAGCGCCGCCGCCAGACCGGCCAGACTCTCGTTCCATGCCACCCGTTCGTGCATATGTTGTTGCAGGAATGCGGAAAGTTGTGGGTACATGGCAATAGCCTCATCGACTTTCGGGTTACTGCCGGATTGGTAGGCACCAACATTGATCAGGTCCCGGTTCTGCCGGTACAGGGCAAAGATCTGCTTGAAGCGACGTGCCGCAAGATCGTGTTCCGGTGCGGCGACATCAACCATTACCCGGCTTATCGATGCCTCGATATCAATAGCGGGATAATGCCCCGCTTCTGCCAGTTCACGCGACAACACCACGTGACCATCCAGAATGGCACGTGCAGCGTCAGCAATGGGATCATTTTGATCGTCACCTTCCGCCAGTACTGTATAAAAAGCGGTGATAGATCCACCGTGGTCACCAGTACCGGCACGTTCCACCAACTGTGGGAGCTTGGCAAAAACTGACGGCGGATAACCCTTGGTGGCCGGTGGCTCACCGATGGCAAGCGCAATTTCACGCTGTGCCTGCGCAAAACGCGTCAGTGAGTCCATCAATAAAAGCACTTGTTTACCCTGATCACGAAAATGTTCAGCGATACTGGTCGCCATCATGGCACCATGCATGCGCATCAACGGTGTTGTATCGGCCGGAGTAGCAACCACAACTGCACGTGACAGGCCTTCTTCACCGAGTATATTCTGAACGAATTCCTTGACCTCACGACCACGTTCACCAATCAGCCCGACCACAATCACATCGGCATTGGTGTAGCGCGTCATCATGCCAAGCAACACGCTCTTGCCGACACCCGAGCCTGCAAACAGACCCATACGCTGCCCACGACCAACACTCAACAGGGCATTGATCGCCGCTACACCGACATCCAGCGGTTCACGAATAGGCGAACGGGTCAGTGGATTGATCGGACGACCGGTAAGTGGTGCACGGGCCTCATTGTGCAATGGTCCCTTACTATCAAGCGGGTGACCTGCTCCATCGATAACACGGCCAAGCAACTGGTCACCCACCGGTACTTCACACACACCGGGGGTCGGAATCACTTTGGCATCTGGACCCAGTCCGCGTAATTCACCGATCGGCATCAGGTAGATTTTGTCATCATGGAAACCAACGACTTCAGCCTCAATCGGATCACCCTGCGATGATTCAATCATGCAACGTCCACCGATAGCGGCCTGACAACCCACAGCTTCCAGTGTTAACCCAACCATGCGTGTCAGCTTGCCAGCGACAACCAGCTCCTGTGGTTCACCAGCACGTTGCAGGTAAGGCTGCAGACGCTGTTGCCAGATTTGATTTCGGCTGGTCTGTAACATCAGGTTTCCTTTTCTTCCTCATCACCGCCACGCATACCACCCATCGTATTGGCAATGATGGCGTTAAGGCGTGATTCTACAGAAGCATCGATCTGTGAACTTTCGGTCAGCACCTGGCAACCACCACGGGTTTGCACCGGATCCTCGACCACCTGGATACGGGCCTCACCTTGCTGTAGCGACAATGCTTCGCGCACCAGCGTTGCATCTTCCGGGTGCAGTGACAAACGTATATTACGCGCCGCCAGCGGCAAGGCCGCCAATGCATCACGTACGACGCCAACAATCTGCTCCGGTTCCGATTTGAGTTCACGCCGGATCAGTTGCCGGGCGACAATCATGGCAAGTTGTGCAAGTTGCTGCTCGATAGCCTCGTCCAGTTCCTCAAAGGGTTTGTCAAGTGATGCGATTAACAATTCCAGGTGCTGTACACGCTCGACAAACTCCTTGGTACCGGCTTCGCGCCCTTCTTTCAATCCCTGTTCAAATCCTTCCAGTCGCGCCTGTTCCTGAATTTCTTCAAGCTGACGTGCCGTCATCGGACGTTGTGCTTCACCGGCAGCACCAACTTCAGGCACATGCCATGATTCGCAGCCCTCCAGATCATTGGCGCGGATTATTCTAGACAAACTGTTCTGCTCCCTTGCCACCCAGCGCGATTTCGCCAGACTCGGACATGCGGCGTGCTATCGCGAGAATTTCTTTCTGTGCACCTTCTACTTCGCTCAAACGTACCGGCCCCTTGTTTTCGAGGTCGTCACGCATCATTTCTGCAGCGCGCTTGGACATGTTCGAAAATACTTTTTCCTTCATCGTTTCATCGGCGCCCTTGAGTGCCAGGATCAGTGTGTCAGAAGACACTTCACGCAATAATGCCTGTATGCCACGGTCATCAACATCGATCAGATTATCGAAGACAAACATCAGGTCCTGGATCTGCTGGCCCAGTTCGGCATCTGCATCCTTGATTGCCTCCATGATCTCTCCTTCAATGGAGCTGTCGACAAAGTTGAGGATATCAGCGGCCGACTTGATACCACCGACGCTGGATGATTGAACATTCTGGTTACCGGAGAACTGGCCTTCGAGTATTTCATCAAGCTCCTGAAGTGCGCTGGGCTGGATACCATCCAGTGTTGCGATACGTAACAGCACATCATGCCGGGTACGTTCCGGGAAAAACTTGATCACCTCGGCTGCATGGTCATTGTCGAGATAGGATAGTACGATGGCCTGGATTTGCGGATGTTCCAGCCGGATAAGCTCGGCAACGGCGCGGGCATCCATCCACTTCAAGGCTTCGAGACCCTTGGTACTACTGCCCAACAGGATGCGATCCATCAGGCCCTTGGCTTTGTCTTCTCCCAGTGCATCGGTCATTACCGTGCGAATATAGTCTTCGGCACCAACGCCGAGCGCGGTCTGCTCCTGGACGGTTTCAGTAAAACTTTCGAGAACTCCGACAACCTGGCCACGTGGAACATTGGTCATGTTGGCCATGGCGGCGCCGACTTTTTGCACCTCTTTTGGCCCCATATGCTTGAGTACCTGGGCGGCGCTTTCCTCACCCAGCGTTAACAACAATACCGCCGCGCGATCAGTACCACTCATTTTGGATGCTGCTTCAACCATCTTCGCCTACCCAGTTTTTGACAACCTGTGCAACACGTTTTGGATCATCATTGACGACCGTCTTCGCTGTTTCGAGTGTGTTTTCGTAGCTATTAGCCTGCGGCCCGGCAAGTTGTGGCGTCCCGCCGGAAAGACTGAGCTGATCCTGCCCTCCTGCATTCACTTCACCACCTCCAGCGGCAGCCAGAGCGGCCTGTTGCTGCGCGGACTGTTCACCTTTTTCCGCAAGGCTGCGCATGACAGGTTTAAGTATGCCGAAGACGACAATCAGCAGTCCCAGCGCACCGACTGCCTGTTTGGCAACATCCCAGATCCATGGCTGTTCCATGAGCGACAGCTCGGGAACAGGCTCTGGCTCGGGAGGCACTACGAAGGAAGCATTAATGACATTCACCGTATCACCACGTCGCGCACTGAAACCAACAGACTCCTTGATCAGGGTAGTAAAGCGTTCAAGTTCATCTGCACTCCAGGGTTTACTGACCAATTCCTCGTTTTCATCGAGTTCCTGTTTGTTGTCTATGACCACGGCAATAGAGAGGCGACGGATATTGCCGGATGCCAGTTTGGTATGGCTGATGGTTTTATCCAGCTCGTAGTTCCGGACGCTACGCGTGCTTTTATTACCACTCATACTGGTTGTTTCGGTATCGCCAGTTGATGTGCTCGGGTCTACCAGGGATGGCTGCCCGGCCGGCTGGTTGGACAAGGCGCCGGGAATACCGGTCGCCCCTTCACTTTTTTCATTTGAAATCTCTTCACTGACCTGTTCGCTACGTAGCGCAGGGAGATCCGGGTTGTAATTTTCCTGGGTACGTTCGGTCACTGTAAAATCGAGATCGGCATTGACTGTCGCACGAATACGTCCTGGTCCGACGATAGGTTCCAGCAACTTGCGAATACGATCTGTGTAGGTCATCTCCAGCTTACGGTTATAGGAGAACTGGCTGGAGCTCGCCGCCATTCCACTACTACCCGAACCATTGCTCAACAAGTTACCCCGTTGATCAACAATGGTGACTTTTGCGGTTTCCAGGTTTGGCACACTGGATGATACCAGGTGTACGATGGCCGAGACCTGCTCTTCATTCAGCCTGCGTCCTGAATACAAATTAACCATAACCGATGCGGTGGGTGAAGCACGATCGCGCAAAAACACCGAACGTTTCGGGATAGCAAGATGCACTCTCGCAGATTCGATATTACGCAGGGTACTGATGGTACGACTTAATTCTCCTTCCAGTGCATGCTGGTAACGTGCAGTTTCAATAAACTGACTGGTACCGAAACCCTGATCTTTCTGCAACATTTCAAAGCCTATGGTTCCACCTTCCGGCAGACCTTCTTTTGCCAACTCCATACGCGCATCACGCACGCGATTACTGGCAACCATCACCGCCCCGGACTTCTGGTCAATTTCAAATGCAATACCGGTTTTCTTCAACGCATCGACAACCTGCCCGGCATCCTTGTTACCCAGCCCGGCATAGAGAACGGTGTAGTTAGGTTCCTGCGACCAGAGCACCACAGCCACGCCCAGCGCCACACTGGCCGCCAGCCCGATCATCAGACCGATCTGACGCAGTGCGGGCAAGCCCTGAAATCCCTGAACCGTTTCCTGTTTAACCATTGCCATAACTGCTTCCTGTTCCTGATTAAACCTGCATGCTCATGATGTCCTTGTAGGCGGACACCAGGCGATTACGCACCTCGGTCATCGCCTGGAATGCCACACCGGCTTTCTGCATAGCCACCATGACCTCCGTGACATCAATATTGGGATCACCCGCGCTGAACGAAGCAGAAAGTTTTCCGGCTGTCTTCTGGATACTGTTGACCTCGTCAACCGATTGCTTGAGAAGCGCCGCAAAATTGCCACCCGCCGGTTGCGTGCTATCCAGTTCTGCCGGCGTACTTTGAACGGCTGCAGTCAAGCGCCGCATTTCTGCCAGGACCTGATCGACGTTACTGATAGTGCTCATACGAAGTTCTCCTAGGCCGGAACGGCTATACCTTGTTCACGCATACGCGCAAGTTTGTAACGTAATGTCCGTGGACTGATCCCGAGACGCTCTGCAGCTGCCTTGCGACTGCCACGATCACGATTCAGCGCATCCAGGATCAACTCGAATTCCTTTGATTTCAGGTCATCACCCAACCCTTCACTGATGATCTCTCCGACGGCGGCATCAGGCACCTGCATTGTCCCGACCATACCCGGAGCATCATATTCAAAACACAGGCCCTCAACTTCGATCTGGTCACCACTCAACAGGATCAGCGCACGCTGGATCACATTATCAAGCTCGCGAACATTGCCGGGCCAGGGATGCGACAACAGAGCTTGTTGTGCATCTTTCGACAGGTGTGGTACACAACGCCCTTCCGGGCAGTATTTCTGTATCAGACGGTTGGTCAGTGGCAGGATATCAGCCTTGCGTTCACGTAATGGCGTCAGATGAAGCGGAAAAACATTTAACCGGTAAAACAGATCTTCGCGGAATCGTCCGGCGGCAACTTCTTCACGCATATTACGGTTGCTTGTTGCAAGTACACGCACATCCAGAGAAATGATTTCACGGCCACCCAGTCGTTCCACTTCGCGCTCCTGCAACACACGCAACAATTTGGCTTGCAGGCCCAGGTCCATTTCCGAAATTTCATCGAGCAACAGGGTCCCTCCCTGAGCCTGTTCAAATTTTCCCGCACGTGCCTGGTAGGCACCGGTGAAAGCGCCCTTCTCATAACCAAACAGAGAGGCTTCCAGCATGTTCTCGGGTATTGCCGCACAATTAATGGCAACAAAGGGGCCGTTTGTACGCGATGAATGGTCGTGAATCAGGCGGGCAAAAACCTCTTTGCCTACGCCGGAATCACCGCTGATCATCACGGTGGCATCCGTTTTCGCTACACGCTTTGCCAGCGCCACCAGCTTGCGAGTGGCGGGATCCTCTGCAATCACCCCGGGGGCACTGTCCGTGTCCGGCAGGTAGCGTCTGATCATCTCTACCAGCACTTCTGCATCGAAAGGCTTGACCAGGTAGTCTGCTGCGCCAGCACGCATGGATTCCACCGCCTTTTCAATCGTGCCATATGCCGTCATCAGTACGACAGGCAATTCAGGGACAGCTGACTTCAGCTTGTTCAGCAAGGTATGTCCATCAATTCCATCCATTTGCACATCACTAACGACAAGCTGTATGTCATGCTCGTCAACAAGCGTTAATGCCTGCTCGCCATTTATTGCGGATATGACAGAAAACCCGGCCAGCTCAACGGTCGCGCAGAGCGCATCCCGCAGGGCGGAGTCATCTTCAACGATCAGGACAAGCGGTTGATTCATTACGCACACCTCGAACGGGCAACAACTGCCTTTTTGTGGTTCTTCATCATTGCACT
Source organism: uncultured Thiohalobacter sp. (assembly GCA_964625255.1). Taxonomy (GTDB): domain Bacteria; phylum Pseudomonadota; class Gammaproteobacteria; order DSM-19610; family DSM-19610; genus Thiogranum. The sequence goes on from CAZVBD010000039.1 coordinate 9,695, forward strand.
GGGAAGTTGCTGCTCGTGCTGCTGTATCGGCAGCCGAACCACAAAACGGGCTCCTGTTGCATACGAAGTATCAAGCTCTACCGTGCCATGATGCGCTGCAATAACAGCGTGCACCACGGCAAGGCCAAGTCCCGTACCGTTGGCACGGGTGGTAAAGAAGGGGTCAAAAATCTGTTCGCGCAGGGACTCGGGCACACCCGGACCGTTATCTTCCAGCACCAGTAATAATTGTGAGTGGTGTACTTCGATAAACCAGTTCAGCTGAACACCTTCTTTACCGGCATTTAGCGCATTGCTGGCAAGGTTGGAAAGAACGCTGGCCAGAACCTCTCGCTGTCCACTGACTGCCGGAATATCATCGTCCATGGTGACGGTCCAGGTGGCCTGTTGTGCTTCGAGCTGGGGAAGCAGGGACTCTCGTACCTGCTCAAGCACATCGGGAAGAAAAATATTTTTCTCATCGTATGGACGACTGTCACGCGCAAATACCAGCATGTCATTGACCATGTGATCGAGATGGCGCAGGCCTGTGAGCAATCGATCAACAAAGCAATTGTGCTGTTGCCGGGGCAGTTCATCTTTATTAAGTTGTGAGGCGTAGAGAAGGGCGGTGGATAACGGGGTACGAATCTGGTGAGCCAGACGGGCTGTCATCTGCCCCATGCTGGACAGGCGACGGGAATGCGCCACTTCGTCCTGAAGCATCTGTAACTCGTCGAGCAAACGACTGCGTTCGGTTCGTGCAACACCCAGCTCCCGGGTGAGCGAAGTCACCTGCTTTTGCAGCGCCTGGTAGGAACCCGTGAGCTGCTCCGATACCTGGTTAAACAGGGCAAAAGCTTCCTGAAGTTGCTGATTACTGGCGGCCGACTGGCTCATGGTTGGACCTGCTCCTGTGCTTCAATAGGTGGGACTCTGGCGCCCACCAGCTACAAAGCAAAGAGTATGCCCAAATTGGATATATATTTTAAATCAGCGACTTGCGAAGCCCACTAACTGACGACGTCAAACTCCCGGCGCACTATCCGAGCGTTGCAGTCCATACTTGCGAAGTTTTTCCACCAGTGTCGTGCGGCGCATTCCGAGCCGCTTGGCCGCCTGCGCCACCACACCGTTGGCGTCATCAAGTGCCTGCTTGATAAAACCAACCTCAAGGTTGCTGAGATGCTCCTTGAGATCCAGACCATTACGGGGCAATCGCGGCTCCACCTCATCCATATAGCTGATGGGCTGTGCATGCGCCGCCAGTAATTCTTCGTCAAATTGTGTTTTATCACCACCCATGCCATCGGCCTTGAATTTTTCCGGCAAGTCACCCATATCGACCACTCCGAACGGATAGAGAATGGCAAGGCGTTCAATCAGGTTGGCCAGTTCACGGACGTTACCCGGCCAGTTGTACTGGCACAGGGCCAGTATCCCACCCTGCGTGAATCTCACTGATCCGCGTTTTTCGTGTTCGATACGACGAATCAGTTCATTCACCAACAGCGGAATATCCTCAACACGATCACGCAACGGCGGCATTTCTATCGGGAAGACATTCAGGCGGTAAAACAGGTCCTCGCGGAACGAGCCATCGGTAATGGCTTTTTCCAGATCTCGATGTGTGGCGGCAATAATGCGCACATCAGCATGAATGCTTTTGTTACTGCCAACACGTTCGAAGGTGCGCTCCTGCAGAACACGCAGCAACTTGACCTGCATGTTGAGACTCATATCACCAATTTCGTCCAGGAACAGGGTGCCGCCTTCGGCCAGTTCAAAACGGCCCTGGCGCGTACTGATGGCCCCGGTAAAAGCACCTTTCTCGTGACCGAACAGCTCGGACTCCAGCAGGTCCCCGGGAATCGCACCGCAGTTCACAGGAACGAAAGCCTTTTCACGCCGGGTAGAGTAATAATGCAGATTACGTGCAACCACTTCCTTGCCGGTACCGGACTCACCCAGAATCAGCACATTGGCGTCGGACTTCGCAACCTGCTGTATCATCCGTCGCACCATCTGAACTGAACGGCTGGTTCCAACCAGGCTACGGAACAGATCAACCGGGCGATGTTGTGCATCGTCGGCCTGGGTTTCCCGATACACCTCGGCCTGGTGCAGTGCACTCGTTAACTGGGTGTAGTGTACGGGGACTTCAACACGCCCCAGAATGCAGGAGCTGGGTTCAATCGCAACGGTCGGTTCGCGGTTTTTTTCAGTCAGCAGAAAAATGGGCAGATGTTCGTCGAAGTCGTGAATTTCTTTCAGCAGTTTTTGCAGCGCCTTCTCATTTTTACAGCTACCTGCAAGCACCGCGAGTATATCCTGGGCATCGTCGATCTTGCTTTTCCAGTCACCGCAATCGGCGGCCAGATCCGGCTCGTAGTTGATAAACCGTAACACCGACTCCAGCTCGCGGCCGCGGTCAGCGTCTGCTTCGATAATGAGTACCCTGGGTTCGTTGACTGACACCTGCATTCCCCTTGACCGGACCACTTCCAAGTCTGGTTGGCATTATATGTTTTTGGAAAACATTGAATGCCTAAAGTTAAGCACTCCGCGCCACAAATGTCAAAATTTTGTCGTAAATAAAACCTTAAACGGAAACATGTACCAGGTGACTGTATTAAATAGATAAATAGGTATACAACAAAATACACCGAATCATTATCGCTCTGCATCACTCTCGGCCGCAGGATCCCTGCAGCCCGGTGACAGTAGAAAAACCCATGAATTAACGAATGTGGCTGAGGTAGGCGCTGGTCGCTGCACGACCGCGATTATTGGCATGAATCTCGATGCCCAACTGCGACTGGCATTGCTTGCCCAGCTCGGTAACCTGCTGGTTCAGGTTGAGAATTTCCTTGATGACTGCAGCGACTTCCACAGCCGCCGGGTCCGGAACAGGTTTCCGGAAGCATTCCATAACAAGCTGTTTACGGCGTAGTTCAAGCGCAGCAACCTCGTCCCACTCCAGTTCTTCCGCCTTGTCCAGCATCTCTTTGCTCAGGCGGACAATCCCCCTGAGTTGTTCTCGACGAATACTATCCATGATTATTCCTGGTTTCCTTTTTCATGCTCAGGCAGCCGGATTATGCTGTGCGGCAGGGTGATTGGCGATAGCATCCCAGGCACCTTTCACTTCACGCAACAGGTCGGCGACTTCGTCCAGCAGTGCCGGATCGCTATCCCGATTGGCTTCTATCAGACGGCGCTCCATATAGACGTAGAGATCTTCAAGGTTACGGGCGATCTCTCCGCCTTTCTCATGGTCCAGACTGGTTTTCAGCCCTTCAAGGATCGAGATGGCAGAACCAACCTGTTCACCCCTGGCACGGATTTCACCGCGCTCCATATAGCCCTTGGCCGCGGCAATTTTACCCAGGGCACCTTCCATGAGCATCTGTATCAGACGATGTGGAGTAGCTGATTCAATAGCCGTCTCCACCGCGTTCTGGCTGTATTGATTCAGGGCATTACGTGCGCTTCCAAAACTCATTGTTATTCCCTCTTCACACTTGCGTCATCCAATCTTTGGCAAAGATGCCAGTTGTTGGGTCAAAAAAGCACTGGTTCCATTGAGCTGTCCCATCAATGCGTCCAGTGTATTGAACTGTTTCAGTAATCCCTGTTCACGAATATCCAGGCGTGATTGCATATCCAGAATATTTTGTTTGGTTGTATCGATCCGGGAATTTATCCCGTCCTCACGCACCTTGATCAACCCATTTGTCTGGACAAAATTAGTAATCAGGCTGTCAAGCCGGAACAGGTATCCCTGGTTATCATTGGCAAATACATCAGCCAGGCCCGAGAAATCGGCATTCACCGCCTTCTCAAGAGCAATCGGGTCCAGTGACAATGTGCCATTGCGCTGGAACGAGACACCGACTTCCGAGAGATAGGTAAAACTGCCGGTCAAGCCGGATGGCGGCGTATTAAATACACCGCGAATCTGGTTCTCGATACTACGCAAGGTATTATCGGCTTCCAGGTCGTTCCCTTTGCCTGAAAGTTTATCGAATAATGTATTCACTTCATTGAACGAATCAACAAAAGACTGAGCCGATGTCTTCACTGCATCAACATCCCGGCTTATGGTCAGCTGGTCCGACGTGGTCGTCGTTGACAGCAGCGTCAATGTCACACCGGAGATGGCATCACTGATGATATTGCTGGAACGGGTCACCGTGTACAAACCATCGACCAGCAGTTCTGAATCAAGCTGAGTCGGGGTGTTGATATCTGTCAGTCCGAGATCGGTACCGATTGTGCCTGTTGAACTGATACCAATTGCATTGGCGTTACCGGTCTGGGTTGAGGTCAGCACCAGTCGGTTACTACCAGTGGTCTCTGTGATGATACTGGCCGATACACCGGTATTGTCCAATGCATCATTGATGACATTGCGAATGCCCGACAGGGTCAGGCCACCGGCAGCCACAGTAAATGCATTACCATTGACCGTAAATGTCATCTGGTCGCCCGCGCCGCCGAGTGTGGTGGTATTCGTATCGGCGATAGCGACGGACCCCATTTTATGGGCTGCCGCGAGACTGACGACCTGGATGCTGTTAAAACCAACCGCAGCGGTACTGTCAGCTGTCGCCGTGAAAGCGAGTTCATTCGAGGATGTCGCCTTGTAAATCTCGAATGAACTGACTGTTTTGAGGTCCTTGAATGCCGTCTGAAACGTGGACAGCGCACTCTTGAGCTGCCCGAATGCACTTAATTGTGTCTCAAGATCTTTCTGGCTGGCTTCCATGCGCCGAAGCGGGATGCGCTCAATCGACATGAGCTGGTTCACGATGGACGAAACATCCAGTCCGGAACCCACGCCAGGTGCACTAATCATGGTAGAACCTCGCTCTGTAATTCAGTAGCCTTGACAGCTACAAAGCAAAAGCGGTGCCAGCTTTCAGGCCTGCTCACGAAGAATCAGGCTTTCCGGCGAATCAAGGTTTCGTGCGATACGCAACGTTTCCTCGGACGGAATCTGGCGGATTACTTCTTGTGTTTCAGAATCAACAACTTTCACGACCATCCGGTCACTTTCCTTGTCGATACTGAACTGCAGATCTCGCTGGAAGTTCTGCACAAAATCGGCAATACGACTGACAGCGGACGCTACGCTGGCTTCATCGACTTTCTGCTTGTCCTGTGCGGGCGGCAAATCTTCTCCTCGTGCGGCTTTTTCATTCCGCTCCGGCTGCAATGCTGTGGATGCTTTCACTGCGTCCGGTCGATTAAGGGATGGAGCCGGAGGTGGCTGTTTCTGCGATACATTCGGCAGTAGCGTCGTCACCCCCTGTATCGGTGCTGATGAAGTGTAATCACTGGACATATATCACCTGCTCTCTAAAACTGGAAGGGGTGGGGCATCCCTGCTCCCACCCTTCCCTGGTGCTTCTATACTGCTACGGTACTTACTGTAACAGTGACAACGCGGTCTGCGGCAAGGCGTTAGCCTGGGATAGCATGGCCACACCAGCCTGCTGCAGAATCTGCGCTCGCGTCAGGTTTGCCGTCTCCATCGCGAAGTCAGTATCCTGGATACGACTTCTTGCAGCAGACAGGTTTTCCGAAGTATTTGTCAGGTTAACAACCACAGATTCAAAGCGGTTCTGAACCGCACCGAAGGTGGCACGCTGGCTGGAAACGAAGTCAATACCGGTGGTACCACTATCAAGGCCGGCAATCGCACCCGATGCAGCAGCAGCTGTACTGACGTCAATCGTACCCGTTGCGGTCAGATTGGTGTCATAGGCTGTCAGTGCGGTCAAATCAAGACCCGTGACGGTGATCTGCTGATCAGCATTACCATCCTGACCAATCTGGAACACCAGGCTACCGCCGGTGTTATCAAGCAGCTGTTTGCCGTTGAACTGGGTCGTATCAACAATACGGGAGATTTCCTGGGTCAGCTGATCAACCTCGGCCTGCAGACCGGTACGGTCTTCAACTGTGGCATTGGATGACTGAACCGCAATTTCGCGAATACGCTGCATCGCACTCTGGACCTGATCCATGGCACCTTCACCCGTCTGGGCAAGAGAGATGCCGTCCTGGGCATTACGAACCGCCTGGTTAAGACCACGGATATCTGCAGTCATTTTCTGAATACTGAACAGGCCGGCCGCATCATCTTTTGCGCTGTTGACACGCAGGCCGGATGACAGGCGCTGCAGGGAAGTCTGCAGTGAGCCCTGAGAGCTGGACAGATTACGCTGTGCGTTAAGCGACGCGATATTGGTATTAATGGTTAATGCCATGGTAGACACTCCTGAATTTTGAAGACGAATGCCTGTTAAGAATTGGCAGGACGTTCGTCTTGATTATGCCTAGCGGATATACCAGCAAGTTTGGTATTCACCGCTTCCAGTGATGTTAGCGTTCAGGAGGAATCAAACTTTAGGGGTATGCGACATTTTTTTGGCTTTTTATTTATCTTTTAAAACAGCCACTTGCCTTTTAGCGGCACGCACTCAGTAGGCTGTAGAAGACAGTGGTCCCGGGTGTTGCTACACCCGGAACATTACAGGCCCGCTGCCAGTCGGTTTACATTTCCGCGACTGTTGGCACTGTGTGATGACTTCATCGCATCCAGCCATACCGTTGCATGGTTCTGCAATATCCAGTTTTCACGAACCCAGTTACGCAGCACATCACCTTCCCGGTGCGTGGCATCCAGATCAGCAATACGTTCACGAATGGCGTTGATCCAGGCACGCGCCTGGTTAGTCACCCGACAAACGGGGGCATTTTGATAAGGCTCAACATCGGACGCTATAACAGGCCAGCCCAGGATGCCATATTCCAGAAGACGCAGATTACTCTTGGACTCGTTGAACTTGTTGCGCTCCAGTGGGGCCACGGCAAGATCGAGGTTCAGTGTAGCCAGTTTTTCCGGATAAGCTTCAAACAGCACCGGATCGTGCACTTCCTTTACCAGAGGCAATATCGATTCAGGACACATGCCGAAGAAAACCCAGTCCACTTCAGACGCCGTTTCACGCACAACCGCTTCCAGTAATTGCAGATCACCCAGATGCTGCTGTGCACCAGCCCAACCCACACGTGGTTTTGTAGAAACGTTTCTTTGTGATTGAAGTTTTCCCCAGACGGTCTCATCAATATAGTTCGGTACAACCACGATATCATCGATCATCCCGCGGAGTCCTTGTGCCAGAGGCTCAGTCGTCACAAGCAAACGGTCTGCCAGAGACAGACAGGTACGAATGCGTTTCTTGACGTCTTTATAGATGGTTTTTGAAAATGGATTTGAAGGGGGTAATGCACTCATCAGATCATCCTGGCCAAAGACGATAAATGCATCATTAACCTTTTTGTACTGACGAATTGCCTCGATATAATTGTCATGCAGGGTATTATGCATAAGCAGTGCATCTGGCTGTACGCGTTCCAGCTCGGCCAGTGTCGGTAACGGAACTTTATTGTGCGCGGAAAACGGCACCATAATGCGCCGTGCTTTACCGTTCATCTGTAATGCATCGAGTGGCTGCACAACCCTGTATTGCCAGGAACCATAAGATCCCACACCAAAGCCGATAATACGACTCAGGGAATGCTCGTGTGATGACAAGGGCGGCGTAAAACTGTCATCGACAGAGAATTGTTCGCCATTTAATCTGAGATTGGGATTGTAGCCAGGATCGCTGGCAAGTTCAGCCAATGAATGCCGGCATATCGTTTCAGACTCGTCAGCAACAACTGCCTTCAGGTCAGACACACCCTCCAGTTCAGGCTGATGTTCGCCGATAAACATCAATGTCGAATGTGGTGTCCAGATAATTTTTCCACCGGTTTCACGCACGCGCAGGCAGAAATCGACCGACTGGGAAAATGCCAGCCTGAATGGGGCCAAAGAATCTGCGACAGTCGTGAGCACCGACTTGCGGACCAGAATGCAGCGTGCCGGCACGGCGGAGAATGCCTGCATCACCTGGGCACGCCCCATATAGCCTGCATCTTCCAGCGAAAGGCCATCGAATGCGCCTACACCAATGGAGTGCAAACCTGCCCCGGTAATAATACCGCCACCCACCACCATCTTGTTAGATGAAATCAGGCGTGGCGCAACCACGGCAACATCCGGCTTCTGGAAATGTGCCACCAGCCGTTCAAGCCAGTTGGGTTGAATAGCAATAGCGCCCGGACTCATCAGCATCAGATATTCGCTATCCGAGTTGCACGCCAGCTCAAGTACTTCTTGCCACTGAGCGCCGGATGCCGAGCTGACGACATCGACATGATCCCTGTTATAAACAGCCGCAGGGATTTCGACAGCATCGCTGACCAGCAGTCGAACCCGGAAATCCGGATACTGTGTTTTCGACAATAAACTGTCCAGAAACAGTTCCAGTGTCTCCGGTTTTCCCGTAACAGGGACGATAACTTCCACGGAATGCCTGTCACGACAGGCATAGTCGACAAAACAACTGCCTGGCAATGTGCCTGCTTTTACTTCACCCTCAATACCGCAACGGTTGAGGTGTGCCGTAACACTGGCAAGTCGATTGGTGTCGATGAGATCCTGGTCCAGGGCCAACTCGAAACGGTCCTGACGGTGCATCAATACATCCGCGATGTGACCAACTGCCTGCTCACCACTTTGATCAATAACCCGGAAGATCGCATCAGAACTCTCTACACCGGTTTTTAGCCCATAGCCACCTGCGGCAAGCAGTGCCGTCCGCTCCACCAGAATGAATGTTCCCATGTAAGGTATCGCACGTAACAACTCCAGGTCACATTCCGGTTTGAACCGGGGTTCGTAACGCTCACCATTGTTATCAATCCGGTCTTCATCTATGTAAACAAGACGCCATTCCGGATGCTGGTGAAGATGTTCTATATGCTGATACAGCATATGTGACTCGAAAATACAGCCCGCTTCAAGCAGACCCAGCCAGTCAGCACCGGAAGCCTCAACAATGGCATTCACACCACTCATCAGGTCGCCATCGACCTGACACCATTCCAGCATTTCCATCGTTTCGAATACCGGATCAGGACAGGATGAATTGGAGATAACGCTCAACCCCCAGCCGCTGTAGAGTTGCGCTGCGAGGGAGTCCAGTGTATCGGCCAGCGCTTCTTCCTGGCCCGAAACATGAGTTACCAGCAGATGGATGGCGGGTTGCAGAGACCAGCCACTCGTCATCCGCAGGGTATATTGCTGTATATCATGTTCCTGCAGCCTGTGGGCCTCTACCCATTTCTGATAGGTGGCTTGCGGGT
>CAZVBD010000040.1:0-4621 GCA_964625255.1 uncultured Thiohalobacter sp.
GCGATAAACAGTGCCCTTATCGCCGGCAGGAAGGACCTGATCGCCTTGATACGCGGTGAGAAAACCCGTTTGCTGAGCGGCTGGCGGCGTGAAATAGCCGGCGAAGAACTGCTTGCATTGCGCGATGGTCAACGGCTAGTCTCTATCCGCAACGGCCGCGTAGAAATTACGCCACGATAAACATGACAGGAGAAAATGTGTGTCCTCAGAAATTGATGAACTGACCGTCCAGTACGAAGAAGACGGCCTTGTGACGGTAAAGGAACTGGACAAGAAGGTACTGACCAAAGGGGCCTGGTCCACCATTATCTACCGTTACCAGGACTGGGATCGCCGCAAGGAAGAATACAGCAAGGACAAGTACACCATCCGCCGCTACCAGAAGCGCAACGGCCAGTACCAGCAGAAGTCCAAGTTTAATATCTCCAGCCCTGACCAGGCGCGTGCGGTTATCGAGGCGCTGCAAGGCTGGATGGAAGAAGACTAAGGCCATTCTGTCGTGCGTCTTTCCCCTCGAACACAAACCATTATTCGGGATACCGCCAGGGAAATATTTGGCCCGCAGGCAACGACCCTGGTGTTTGGCTCACGTGTGGATGATACCGCCCGTGGCGGAGACATCGACCTGATTGTTCAGTTGGAGCAACCTGTGCCGCAGCGTGAACGCAAAGCCTTGCAATTGGTCGCCAGACTGCAGAGGCGCCTTGGAATGCAGCCTATCGATGTGTTGGTGGTTGACCCGCAAACTGAAATATTGCCTGTGCATGAGGAAGCCTTCCGGACCGGTGTAAGACTATGAATATAGGATTCGGGCTGACAGCTTTGCAGCAGACCTGTTACTGGCAAAGGAATATAGTTTTGTGCTGATAGACAGCTTTAATCGACTCCGAGTGTTTGCTGCCGAGCGCATGGGAATCGATGAGGCATTATTACCGGGTAAACTGGCCATTGTTGAGTCTTGAACATCGTTTGTCTAGCGACGAATGCCATAACCGGTATTCATCAGATACAGCGCGCCGCTGTATAGCGCAACAATGAATGCGATAATGATCGTATAGGACGCAGACAGGCTGATATCTGATACGCCCAGAAATCCATAACGAAATGCATTCACCATGTACAGGATCGGGTTCAGCTTCGAGGCATTCTGCCAGAAGTCAGGAAGCATGTTGATGGTGTAGAACACGCCGCCAAGATAGGTGAGTGGCGTGAGGATAAAGGTTGGCACGATGGAGATATCATCGAAGCTTTTACCGAATATGCCGTTGATCAGGCCCGCCAGTGCAAACACGGTTGAGGTCAGTAAAACTGTTGTCACAATGACAAAGATGTTGTGGAAATTCAGGTCGGTAAACAGCAACGATACCATTGTGACAGCAAATCCGACAGCCATTCCCCTCGCGATTCCGCCTGTCACAAAACCCGCGATGATCAGGTAATTCGGGATCGGTGACACCAGCATCTCCTCGATGTGGTGGTGAAATTTACAGCCATAGAATGACGACACCACGTTGGCATAGGAGTTGGTGATAACGGCCATCATAATAAGACCGGGCACGATGTAGTCGATATAACGGAAGCCGTCCATGTCGCCGATCTGGGAGCCGATCAGGTTGCCGAAGATCACGAAATACAGCGACATGGTGATCACTGGTGGAATGATGGTTTGTACCCAGATGCGTGAAAACCGCAGCACTTCCTTGATCAGGATGGTTTCAAAGGCGATGTATTGCTCTTTCAGTGTCATGCCGCCGGGTCCTGTGTGACGAGGTTCATAAACAATTGTTCCAGGCGGTTGGTCTTGTTGCGCATACTGACCACTTCAATGCCATTCGCCGATAACTCGGCGAACAGGTAGTTGATGCTTTCATCATGTGAGATTTCCACTTCGAGCGTGCTGTCATCGACCCGGCGCAGGCAGTCCGGCATGGAGGCGGGCAGGGCGTGGATCGGTGACTTCAGGTCGAGCACAAAAATTTCCTTTTGAAGCTGGGTCAGCAGGGTTTTCATACTGGTATTCTCGATTAATTTCCCTTCATCGATAATGGCGATGTTACGGCAAAGGCTCTCGGCTTCTTCCAGGTAATGCGTGGTCAGGATAATGGTGGTGCCGTCGCGGTTCAGCTCACGCATAAAGGTCCACATGGAACGGCGGATCTCGATATCAACACCCGCCGTCGGTTCATCGAGGATCAGCAGCCTGGGACGATGCACCAGGGCACGGGCAATCATCAAACGGCGCTTCATGCCACCGGAGAGTTCCCGTGCCTGGCTGCGACGCTTGTCCCACAGCCCGAGCTGGGTCAGGTACTGCTCCGCACGTTCAAAACCGATTTTGCGCGGGATACCGAAATACCCGGCCTGGTTGACGAGAATCTCCTCGACCGGTTCGAAGACATTGAAGTTGAATTCCTGTGGTACCAGCCCGATGTAGCGTTTGGCGAGGGAAAAATCCTTGTCGATGTCCTGTCCAAAGATTTTCACGCAGCCCGAGGTTTTGGTGACCAGCGAGCTGATAATGCCGATCAGGGTGGATTTACCCGCGCCATTGGCACCGAGCAAGGCAAAAAAATCACCTTCCTCAACACTGAGGCTGACGCCTTTTAGTGCTTCAAAACGATTTTCATAGACCTTTGTCAGATTTTCGATGGATAAAGCGTGCGACATGGTGTTATTCAGACTACCTGGTTTGTTGGGCGGCAGTCTAGCACAGAGATCCCGGTATCTGGTGTGTTAACACTCGTCATAATAAGTACATGGTAATTAACTGGCGTTCCATTAGAATATTAGTATCAGATTATTAATCCTTCAGCCTCGAGGGTCACCATGTCGGAAAAACGGGTATTCAAACCACTCAATATTGCAATACTCACGGTGTCGGATACGCGCACTGAGGAAAATGATACCTCCGGAAAAACACTGGTTGAGCGGCTGACAGCGGCCGGACACCGGTTGGCGGATAAGCGCATTGTCAGGGATGATAAATACCAGTTACGCGCTGTGGTTTCTGCCTGGATTGCAGATCCTGCTGTCGATATCGTGATTTCAACCGGTGGAACCGGTATTACCGGGCGTGATGGAACACCGGAAGCGATCGAGATTTTGCTTGATAAAAAGCTCGACGGTTTCGGCGAGATATTCCGCATGATTTCCTGGGAGGAAATCCACACCTCGACCATACAGTCACGCGCGCTTGGTGGTGTGGCCAACGGGACGCTGATTTTCTGTGTGCCGGGTTCCAGCGGTGCCTGCCGTACCGCGTGGGACAAGCTGCTCGAGCCGCAGCTGGATTACCGGACCCGGCCGTGTAATTTTGTTGAGCTGATTCCTCGTTTGCTGGAAACCTGATGGCCGATGTTTCATCCTGGAAAGAAAGTATCCGCAAGCAGCGGTCGTCGCTGTTTGAGCTGCTGGTTAACCCGATGCGACGGGTGGCGGCGGAGTGCCAGAAAGCCTGGCCGGAGCGGGAAGCGCTGACGCGGGTACTGGAGGAACAGTTCCCCAGTATCGCCAATGGTACCTATCTCTATGTGGTTGATCTCAATGCCAGCCAGGTTTCCGATAACGTCGGAAAAGATGGCCGGATGCCGGAACATTTTGGCCGGGATCGTGCGCCTCGCCCGTATATGAAAGAGGCCAGTCCCGAACAGGATTTTGTCCTGTCTGAGGCTTATATCTCCCTGTCAGCGCATCGCCCCTCGATCACGGCATTGCAGACGCTGTATCGCGAGGGTGAACCGGTCGGTTACCTGGGTGCGGACTTTGACTTGCGTGATCTGCCGATACAGGGTGATCTCTATGTTGAGCGTGGCAAGTGGCAGCAGATCAAGGGTGACCCGGCTATTCGTGGCACGGTATTCCAGCAGACACGTGTCGACAGTGTGTTTGACACGAATATCGATCAGGCAATGGCCATACTGGAGGAATTAATCGTGGAGCGGGGTATGTTCCAGGGTGTGATCCACTTTTCCAGCAGTCGTGTGACCGTATGGGTTGTTGATGATCCATTCCGGTACCGGATATTACAAAGTGATGCCCTGTCGGATCCCGATGTCTGTCTGGCCTATCCACCACGGCCTTACCCACAGGATGCAGAGATACCGGCGGACAAGATCGGTTCGGTTCTGCGCGGATTGAAGGCGTTGCGCTTTGCCGACGACACCATTTACCTGCGTGTGGCTTCGATCAATATTTTCAACGGGCTGATCAGCCTGACCTTCTCGTGCGACGGCTCGCACTATATGCCGTATTACGAGTTCCTGGAAAAAGATGCCGGTTTCTGGTTTGGCGGAGCCGCATAGCCCACCCGGCGCTGCCGGGCAGGTTATACGTTACAAAAACTACTTGCTGCCGCCTGCCTGGCGGGAACTGGACAACTCACTCGCATCCAGCGTGCCATCCTTGTTGGTATCCGCGCGGTCAAAGGTCACTTCCAGTGCCGAGAATGCACTGGCTTCCTGACGGGTAATCTTGCCGTCCTTGTTCGCATCGACAGTTTCGAACGCCGGTGTGCTGCTTTCGCCGCTCAATAACGCAGCATTTTCAGCCATGGCCAGGAAGGGGATGCTTAAACCCACTGCTGTGATGACAATCAGTTTCTTCATGTTGTTTCTCCTTGATT
>CAZVBD010000040.1:4721-18917 GCA_964625255.1 uncultured Thiohalobacter sp.
TCTCCCTGGATGGACGAAAAGTGTACGAATACATCGTCACTACCGTCTGAAGGTGCGATAAAACCAAAGCCTTTCGACTCGTTGAACCACTTAACTGTACCTGTAGCCATGTAACTGTAACCTCTGATAGATCAGTGAACGAAATCGCTGTGTCCTGCAACCAATCACGTGCGACCGAGGTCAATTCTAATATCGATAAGGCGAGGTTGGCAACCTGACAATTCACAGGAGTGGAAACATGGCTGGCACACTGCCGCGTACAGTGATAGCTGGGGCCGTAATTGCACTGTCTTTATGCGGACAGGCGGCGGCACTCACGGTTTACGATGTTATCCAGCTCAGTGGTAAAAAATACAGTGATGACGACATTGTTGCCCTGATTCAGGCAACGGATTCCGCTTTTGAACTGAAAGCTGAGGATATTACGCAGTTGATGGGGCTTGGTGTCGGTGAGAAAGTCATCCAGGCCATGTTGAAGGCAGTCCCGGAGGAAACAGGCACCCACCCCGTAGAATCCCCGCCGAAACGCCCACCCGCCGTGACAAGCGATGCCACGCTGGCTATCGCTACCATGGCAGGCGGGTCTTTTGCCTATGAACCTTTTAGCGAAAGTGGAGCCGGCCAGCATCATCACAGCGTTGTCACCCTGGCGGGCGTTCAGGTGTTAGTACTCAGGGATGAGGGATCATTTTCCTCGGTGGCTGCCCGGGCCGGCGTGATCGTGAAACAGCTGAATCGGGCCGCATCGCTGGGTCCAGGAAGCTTTCGTGCAGACCACTCACCTGCAGGTGACTCGGTTATGTTTCAGGGGAAAGATGTGCAAAATCCGCTTTTCGTCCTGAAGGTATCGTCGTCGGACGCCATGGCTTTCCGGCGACGGAGTGGACGTGCCGTGACGCCTGCCCTGCTTGCCGGGTACTGGAGCGATCTGCTATCTGACTACTGGTCTGTCGCAATAAGCCGAACGGCACCTGTGCGATTGTCTGATGTGCATGAAGGGCAGGCTTTAGGTGCCCTGTCTGAACAATGGGAGAAATCGGGCGAAGCAAGGGAGACAAGACTGGTAGATGCCGTCCGTTTGCTGCCTCGTCAGACGCAACAACATCTGCGCGATCTGGCGACGACAATACCGCGCGATTACAAGCCCGGCGATACTCATCGGGTTGCACAACCATGACACATTGGTATTTGCCTGGCTTGCTTGGACTGGCCCTGTTTTCCGCAGCGCAAGCCAGTCATCTGAAAGCCAGTCTTGACGATATAGTACTGTTAAGTCAGCGTGGTGTCTCAGACAAAACCCTGCTGTTATTTCTTGAAGATCGTGAAGCAGCATTCACCCTGGATGCAGAATCGATTGATAAGTTGATTCTGGCCGGTGTCAGTGAGGACGTCATTCGTTATCTGTTGGCCAGGGAGCCCATCGTGCACACCTCTCGTCCGGCCGTCATCTACCCGGTCTCGACCTATGTGGAGACTTATCCTCGTTACTATTACACGCCGCGCTACTACCGAACGCCTTACTATGCCGGGTATTCAGATTATCCCTATGACTGGTTCGGGTATGGTTACGGCGGATATCGTGCACATGGTGGCCACCGTGCAACGCACTTCGGTGGCAGGCATGACAAGCACAACAGGCGTGACAAGCACAGCACGCGTGACAAGCACGGCAAGCAGCATGACAGGTTTTCCGGGGGGCAACATGATGTAACGGGTGATCACCGGGGTGTGGACCACGGGAATCAACCCCATACAGGGAAAGACAGCCGCCATCACCGCAAGGATGATCAATCTCATGGCGGTATGGCCAGTCGTCGCTCTCATAGAGGTGGTGAGCAGGCACACACCGGTACGAGCGGCAGTCACAATAACCGTCGTGGTGGTCATACCAGCAGTGTTTTCGCCAGCAGAGGTAGTCACAGCAGCAAAGGCCACAGTAGAGGCCATGGTGGAGGCGGTGGCCATTAAACTGGTAATCGCCTGGTCTACAGCACCTTCTCGATCATGTGGATAATATCCTGCGTATTGACCGGTTTGGCGAGAAAATGATTGCCGCCTATCTCGTTGCCACCATCCGCTGTCTCATCGCGGGTGACAATAGCGGTCAGAAATACCCGCTTGATGTCTTTCAGCGTGGCATCTTCCTTTAACTGTTCGGCAACGACATTGCCCTGTACGTCAGGCATCATGACATCGAGGAAAATGATATCCGGCCTGAACTCGCGGGCTGCCTGCACAGCGCGGCTACCTTCGTTCTCTGTCCAGACTTCGTAATCACCGGTCTTTTCCAGGTTCAATTTGATCATTCGGGTGATACTGGGCTCATCATCGACCACCAGCACCCGGGTTTTTTCTGTTGGCATCTAGTTCTCCTTATTTTCAAACATAATCATGACAGAAAGCCCTTGCGGCACCCGGTTTTTGACTTCGATGGCACCCTGGTGCAGATCGACGAGATTCCGGGTGACCGAAAGTCCAAGCCCGGTGCCTTCACCCACGGGTTTGGTTGTATAGAACGGGTCGAACATCTTTTCCAGCGCATCGGGGGTCACACCGGGGCCGGTATCGGATATTTCGGCCACAATCACGGGCTGGCCCGTTTCGAAGCGTATACCGGATACAACCTGCGTGTCACGTTGCGCCCTTACCACCGTCCGGTAGGTTGAAGCGGTGATCGTCCCATCATTTTTCATGGCCTGAATCGCATTCATCAACAGGTTCACGAACACCTGCTGCAGGCGGTTCTCATCGCAGCTTATGCCGGGCAATTCAGGGTCTAGCCGCCGGATTACCTCAATGTTGCGCTGAACCAGCTCATGCCGGACCAGGTGCAGGGAATTCTCTATGATATCGTTAATACAGGCATTCTTGAGGCTTAACTGGCTTTCCCTGGAGAAATCCAGCAGCCCGTTGATGACCGTATCGGCACGTTTCACGGCCTTTCCCATATCAGCCAGCACTTCCATGAGTACCGGCTTGTTGCAAACTTCTCCGCCAACATAATCCAGACCCAGGTGCATGACGGACAGCGGGTTTTTCACTTCATGGGCAACACCGGCGGCCAGTCGACCGACAGATTCCATTTTGGCCGCGTGGATCAGCTGCATTTGTGCCTGTTTGAGTTTTTGGTGCGATTTTATCAAATCTGCGTGCGCATTCTGCAGTTCCTGTTCTGCCTCGTGGCGAAGCCGCAGTTCCAGGTTTAGTGACTGCGTACGTTGAGCCACCTGCTGTTTGAGCGTCCGGTTCCAGACCAGGATAGAAGCCAGCCCCAGCAGTATGACGGCGGCGGCGGTCATCATGGCCGCCCGGAAGCTGCGACTGGACAGTAGCGAGGATTCTTTCAGGTGTATCCACTGCCTGGAAATGCGTTGCTGTTCTTCACGGGTAATGCTGTTTAGCGCCTTTTGCATAATCGCCAGCAGCTGGGGCCGGTCACGGCGTACGGCGATGGCCAGAGACAGGTTTGTGCCCGTCTTTCCGACGATACGAATATCCGTCATGCCTTCGCGGTGGATGTAGTAGGAGGCGGTCGCCATATCGGTCACCAGGGCATCGATCTGGCCTTCGGAGATCAGCTCCAGGGCTGTGGTGACGTCCTGTACCGGTATCAGCACCATGTTACCCGGTATCGCATCAGCCTTGATGCGCAGAGGCGCGTCAATGACCTGTGCCACACGCAGGTTCTGCAACGCATGCAGGTTAGGGTAATCCGACTTGGCTACGATGACCCCGGGTATGGTGATATGTGGCCTGGCCAGTTGTGCTTCGTCTGCCAGTAGTGAATCGGTGGTTACTGCCGTGACGATATCGATGCGGCCGGATGTCAGGGCCTGTATGCGCGCTGCCTCGTTGTTCAGCCGGGTGACACGGAAATGTATCCCGAGGCGTTTTTCCAGCAGCGCGATATAGTCTGCTGCCATACCCCGATAGCGGCCCTTGTCGTCAAAAAACTCGTAGGGTGCAAAATCTTCCGCAGGCGCCAGCAGCAGTTCCGGGTGTTGAGTCAGCCACGCCCTTTCTGTTTGTGACAGGATCAGGTCAGGATCCGGTGCCGCGATTGCGACACTGGACAATAACAACAGCAGCAATGTCAGTTTTGCAACGACTGCTCGCACTCTGCATCCGGGCCTCAGCAGCTGGCAGCGTCGCCAGCCGACGCCTTCTACGGCCACTCGTTGTTGGTATCGGCCAGTAGGGCGCAAGCCTGATGTTCAGCGGGTCTGTCAGCCCATACAGAGTTCTTCCAGCTTTTCGGTATCCAGTATTTCGATACTGCCGCGGTTGAGTTTGATGTGCCCGGACCGTTCAAGGTCCTTCAATAGCCGGCTGACCACTTCACGGGTGGTACCCAGTTCATTAGCGATGGCCTGGTGTGTACAACAGATTTTGTTGCTTGCCGTCTGAGCGGACAATTTCCGGACGAGCTGGACGAGGCGCAGGTCAAGGTGTCTGAAACTGATCTGGGCGGTCAGCTGCATCACATCGGTAATGCAGTGTGCCATGGACGTCATCAGGTAATGTCTGAAGGCTTCAGATTTAGCCAGCAGTCGTTCGAAATACTCAGGTGGCATTGCCAGCAGCCGTACATCCTTTTCTGCGACAGCCTGTGCGCAACGATTTGAGTGTAGCAACAGGCGCGTCAGCGTCAGTACACAGACCTGTCCGCTGTGAACGCGGTAAAGACTGATTTCACGGCCGTTCTCACAGGTTTCGTACACTTTGATGACCCCCTGCAGGACAATGATAAACTTGTCCGCAGATACGCCACATTCAACTAGGGCTGTACCTGCCGGAAAGCTGACAACCTGTGAAACGTTAAGTGCATCCTGCCATGTGAGATCACCAATAGCAGCCAGTTCAGGCAGTTCGCTGAAGAGTGCTACAGGTTTACTTTCCATCGAAAGTGCGCATGCTTCCTGGCGCATGAGTGTTTCCTCCCTATCCCGTAAATCCTTGTTTTTTTATGTGAACTAAACGCGTTCCATCTGCGTCGTTTGCTTATTATATAACGTGATGCACCGGTGCTCCTCTTCATTCCACTCAAGAGAAACTATATTCCGGTTGACCCCTCAAAATCCAGCACCAATTCGGGAGTCTAGAATCCAATGATGAATTTCATATGACTTTTATTCGATAAATTTTTGTTTATGTGACTAAAGACACATACTAGTCAGGCGGGACTGTCTGTGTGAAAGGTATTAGTGACCAGCGCCTTGAGCGCGCGGGCATTGTGCAGAATGATTTTTTTGCGGTACATGCGGATACAATTTGCGTGTTCAAGTTTTTTTAGCAGGCGGCTGACAACCACACGCGTGGTACCCAGTTCTCTGGCGATGTCTTCATGGGTGAAGTTGACGGTATGCTCCGGGCTTTCGTTAAACTTTTTGTGCAACAACCTGGCCAGCCGGACATCCAGTGGCTCGAACATCAGTTGGTGGGTCATGCAGACAGCGTCGTACAGGCACCTGGCGAATGTGTCGAGAAATGCGCTGAATATTTCCGGTGTTCCCGTGATGATGGCTTTGAGCGCTTCACCTGACAGGTAGCGAATTTGTACATCAGTCTCTGCGATTGCCGAAACCGGATAAACGTCCTTGTTCAACAGGACTGAAAGAGAGATGGGGCAGATGGTGCCTGCCTTGAGCCGGTACAGCGTGACCTGTCGTCCGCTATGGTTGCTGGCATAGACTCTCGTGCTGCCAGACTCGATAACGGGAAGATCAACGCAGTATTCACCCGCCGTGAACACGCTTTCTCCGGCGGCATAATTGCTCGTGAGGCTGGACTCAGCCAGCTGCATAAAAGCGGGTAGAGACAATAGAGGTGTGTTTTCAACCGGGCATGGTGCCATGTAATACCCCTCCCTGGTAATTTGGTTACCTGACTAACTTGGCGGACTGGCTGTGTGACCGATCCCTTTTCCGGAAGTTCAAAAGACTTTTTTTGTTTTAACGTATCCTGAGTTACATACCAGCCTGTTCATTTGCCGCATGATTCCCGCCGAAAGCACGAGGGGCAGTATGGAAACGCATGATGTTATCTGCGTTGTCAGCGCCCTCTGAAAATCCTATCTCGAGGAGCTGGAGGGAAAAATGGCAAAAAGAAGAGACATACTCAAGGCGGGTGCAATGGCGGTGGCCAGTACACCTGCGATCTTTGGAGGGGCAGCCTTACCACGTGTCGCACAGGCGCAGCTCTGTCGCCCGGAAGGGATACGCAGCCCGTTGACGGAACCTGACAGTCCGGCGGTCGTACCCTATACCACACCACTGTATATACCGCCGGCCATGGTACCTGTTGATCCGGCAACACTGTCACCATCACCGGATCCGAATCGTCATCAGCGTTTTGATGAGTTCACACCCGTCAAACACTATGTCCAGCATCTGACCGAAGGGTTGTGGAATTACCACCCTACACTGTCAGCACTGAATCCGCTGTCAGGTGGTTCCCTGGGATACGGTTCACTGGCCTGGATGTTTAATGGCACCACCCCTGGCGGTCAGCTGGTCGCGCGCTACGGCGAGCCGGTGTTTATACGTCGTTATAACGACCTGCCGATGACTGAAGATGCACTGATGCCTATTGGTCTGCCTTACACCAGCATCCATTTGCACAATGCGCATACCGCCTCCGAAAGTGACGGTTACCCCGAAGACTTCGTGGGCCCGGGCGAGTTCTGGGACCACCACTATGCCATGATGTATGCGCGCAACGATCCGCGTGAGGCACTCGGCAGTCTCTGGTACCACGACCACATGCTGGATTTCACGGCAACCAATGTGTATGCAGGCCTGTCGGCCATGTCGACTTTCTACGATGACCTGGATTCGGGTGATGAAAATGACCCGAACCCCGATGCATTGCGTTTGCCCGGTACCTACGGCAAGTATGATGTCTCACTGCTGCTCCACGATGTGCGTTTTGACCAGTTCGGTAACCCGGCCTACAACCTGTTTGATACCGATGGCCACCTTGGTGATGTCATTACTGTCAACCGCAAGGTTGCTCCGTATATGGATGTTGAAGCGCGTAAATACCGCATCCGTATTTACGACGGTGGTCCCTCGCGATTCTACGAACTGGCCCTGAGCGATAACGCCGAGATGCTGGTCATTGCCAACGACGGTAACTTGCTGGAAGAACCCGTCAGTGTCACCAGTATCGTGCTTGGCCCGGCTAACCGTCACGACGTTATTATCGACTTCTCCCGTTATCGTCCTGGTGACACTGTTAATTTGCTCAACATCATGGAGCAGATCAATGGTCAGGGCCCGACCGGACGCCGACTGGAAGGTCCGGATCGTATGCCGGTGATGCAGTTCCGTGTCAAGCAGCTGGAAGCACCGGACAACAGCCGTGTGCCTGACTTCATGCGTGAATTACCACCGGTCAATCTCGACGAAGTGGTCGCTGAACGCGAATGGATTTTCGATCACGACATGGGCCTGTGGACAGTCAATCACGAATTTATGGACCCGACCAAGATTTCGGCATCACCCAAACAGGGCACTGCCGAGATCTGGACATTCCGTAATGCCGGCAGCTCCTGGGCTCACCCGGTACATGTTCACTTCGAGGAATTCCAGGTGCTGGAATGGAACGGCAGGCCACCGACCGGCGTGCTGCGCTCGCGCAAGGATGTCGCCACACTGGGGCCAAACGATTCCGCCCGTGTGTTCTACCGCTTCGATGACTTCCTCGGCCGTTATGTCATTCACTGCCACAACAATGTCCACGAAGACAACGCCATGATGGCGCGTTGGGACATCATTCCTAACGGTGGTGGTGGCCATCATGGAGGCGATGATGACTAAATTGGCGAACTCTATATCAGTGAATAACATGATCGGAATTCCAAGGAGCCTATGATGAAAAAGACCACAAGAAGAGCGTTCCTGGCAGGAGCTGCGGCAGCCATTCCGGTGGCGGCAACGGCAGCCGTTGCGCCAGGTGCGATAAAAGATAACCCGGCATTCAAGACCTGTCCGCGTGCCAGGGGCGGCAAGAATGCCAGTCGTTTCCCGCAGGTGATCGTTCAGGATCAGCACAAGCAGAAAGCCTGGTTCTACGAGGATCTGATTGTCGACAAGGTCGTACTGGTCAGTTTTACCTCGGTAAAAGGGGAGAAGTATTACCCGTTGCTGAGTAACCTCGTCAAAGTACACGAAATGATTGGGGATCGGATCGGCAAGGATGTGGAAATGTATACCGTGACCACCGATCCCCACCACGACACACCGGAGGCACTTAAGGAACTCGCTGAAGCGCATGGCGCCAAGTGGCGTTTCCTGACCGGCGCTCCCGAGGATATCAGGGAAATCCTGGCATCCTTCAATGCGCGCGGCAGCTTGTACGCCCTGTCCTGGATCGGTAACGAAAAGACCGGTCGCTGGATGAACAAGCCGAGCCGGTTGCAACCGCTGTATATCGCGGAAGCCGTCGCACGTCTCAGTACCGGCAAGCACCACAAGCCGTTCCTGGTTGACATGCACAGTGTCTGATCAATACACAATATCCCTCGCAATACGCAAACTTACAGATTGTGTTGCCAGGGAGGAGGTGAAAAAGCAATGAAGCACAAAAGACCTTTTGTTAAAGCGCGTCTCGCCGCGGCGCTCGGTCTGCTCGCCGGTGGGTTAGGTCTGGGCAGCACGGCCTGGGCCGGTTGTGAAATGACCTTTGATCCCATGACGGGCATGACCGGTATGATGGGCCACCCCTGTACACAGCCACGTCCGGGGCCATCGATACAAACGCCATCGGGCGACGGCATCACTACGTTTGTCGTCACACCGGAAGGCCAATTCCCGCCGGTGGATCCGTTTACGAACCCACCGGGCAGTAACTTCCTGATGACCGTGTATGAAAATCTTCGTGATTTCAATGGCGATGAGATGCCTAATACACTGCCTTCAACACCGGATAACCCGTACAACCTGCACGATGGGCCGGTACTGACAGAGTCTATCGATCCGACCAACCCGGAAGATGATCTGGACATGATCATCGACAAGATCGAAAAGGCAGCCAGTGGGGACCACGATGGGGAAGTGGATGAAGACCTCATCGAGCTGGCCATCGATATCCTGGAAGGCAATCCCATTGATCGTGCCTATAGCGGGTTTCCCATGCTGCACTACACGGGACCCACAAAGGTTAAGGTCGTAGAGCCTGTCTATGATGATGAGGGCAATGTGATTGGCGGTAACGTCGATGTCAACATGATTTATTTTAATCAGCACATCGAAAGCGACGCCGGGTTCTTTGATCCCAGTGCGGTGCAGGAAGTCCCCTGGACGGTTACCTTCCACGTCAATATTCTGAACCGCGGTATGGAAGATTTCTCGCCGATGGTCATGAACTTTGACCGGGTAGGAAACAAACGCGGGCCTTTCCATGCCTCCATGGACCAGAGTTTTTTCCCGATGCTCGACGAAGGTACCCGCTATACCGTCAAGATCAAGGAAAACAAGGGTAAGTACTATAACCTGACCTACACCTGGGGCTGGCGCATCCATCCACCACGCGTACAGGTTATCGAGAACGCGCTGAAGACAGCACCCCCGGGTGTTGAAGGTGCCCCGACACTGGTCGAGCACGAAAAAATGGCGTTCTGTGAGGGTGGTCGGTTTGATACAGATTGTGACCCGGTCAACAACAGTGATGACAAGGCCTATGCCATTGCACAAATCGGCGATCTTTCACCGGCCAAGCGTATGTGGAACATCTTCAACTCACTGAAAGAAAGTGATGATGACGATGATCATCATGGTGGTCGTCGTGGTGGTCATCACGGTGATAATGACGATGCCGGCAAGCCGGATATGAAACAGGTCGCTGCTGACCTGCGGCAGGCTTTCCTGGACTGGACAGATCGCACGAGTCTGCCTACCGGTGTTGAAGCTGATCCGGATGCCACGTTGACACTGCTGTATGTTAACAACACGCTCTATGGCAACCGCCAGGGATTGCAAGGTGACGGCAGTGGTCAGGGACCAGCCAGTTACAAGGGCATTTCCAACGGTAGTGCGCACGAATGGAATATTCGTCCGTACAACTACAAGGTTACCCTGTACAACGGTGATCACTTTATACACGGCTACATGAATGTGGACTTCGGTGGTTCACGTGGCTGGGAAAACCACTTCCAGTTTACTGATCCAACCACCCTGATAGGGCCGCATCCTGAAGTGCCACCCGGTCACCCGGCTGAGGAAGATCCGTTCAACAACCCGGCTAACCTGGTCGCGGGCAACGACAATGTGTTCCCGATCAACCGAGGTGGTACGGAGGAGTTCCTGCAGCCAACACCGCGTAACCTGGCTGATCCGGTTAACGGCACACCACAGCTTGGTTCAGGTTGCTTCTTCACCTTCGGTCGTAACCATGCCTGGCCGAATGCCGGCGGACCCTGGGGTGGCATTGGTGTAGCACCAGTGGCAGCTGACGGTACACCGGGTATGCACAAGGTTGATATCACTTATAACTTTGAGCCAAGTCGTCGTCTGAGGATCTATCAGTTTGATCCTTTGCACCACGACGTTGCAATCTACTCACTGCACTAGCCGTGAGCCTGTAGTAGCAAGGTGGGAGCCCTTCCTGGATTTCCGGGAAGGGCCTCTGCTTTTTAAGGTGTTTGATTGAGTGTTAGCCGAATAACCTGTTACCTGCACTGGCCTGCACGGTATTTGACCTGTCTGATCACCGGACTGGCCGTCTTGTACCTGCCAATCAGCAGCGAAGCTGAAACATACGCCCAGGCTGCGCAGCATTGCAGCGCATCCACTCAAAAGTCTGTCTCATATACCACAGCATTACACACCGTAACCGAAGCGGCACCTGACCGGCGCTACGAGGTTGTTGCCCGTTACCCGCATGACCGAAATGCCTTTACCCAGGGGCTGGCGTTTTATCAGGGTGAACTCTATGAAAGTACCGGTTTGCGTGGGCGCTCCAGCGTGCGCAAACTCGATCTGAAAACCGGACAGGTTCTGGAAACCCGGCGTCTGGACAGAGCCTTGTTCGGTGAAGGTCTGGCAATTGCAAATCACCAGTTGATACAACTGACCTGGCAATCCGGTTCGGCATTTATCTATGCGCCCGATGGCTTGCGCAAGACAGGCTCTTTCACCTTTAGCGGTGAAGGCTGGGGCATCGTTAGTATCGAAGGGCAGTTGGTCATCAGTGACGGTTCTTCCTGGCTGAAATTTATCAATCCAGAGGATTATCAACAAACAGGCAGCCTGCAGGTGATGCACCGTGGACAGCCGGTAGAAGGTCTTAACGAACTGGAGCAGGTGAACGGTCTGATTTACGCCAATATTTATCCCGGTGACTGCATTGCCATGATCGATCCGCAATCCGGTCAGGTGGTTGGCTGGATCGACCTTGGTGGCCTGATGCCTCTTTCCAAACGCAAGAACGGTACCGCAGTGGCCAACGGTATTGCCTACAATCCGGAGAACGGATATCTGTTTGTGACCGGCAAGTTATGGCCGTATATTTACCAGTTGAAGTTGCTGAAAAACGAAGCGCTTCCCGATAAGCAGACAGCCCTGCCCGACGTTACCGGCTAATGGCTGCAACAAGATGATGAACGGGGGATAACCATCATGTCCAGAACACTTTTTCTCACTGCGCTGATTGCAGGAATTTTGGGTTATCTGGCCGGGCAACTGCCTGCGGGTAACGAGGCGCTGGAGTCTGTAGCGCACGCCGATACGGTTTCACACTACGTTTGTCCCATGCATGCAGAGATTACTGGCGATGTTCCCGGCAGTTGTCCGATTTGTGGTATGGACCTGATCGAGCGGTCCGGGAAGCTGACAAGTGGTGCCGATGGTGGATTACCCGCCGTCATTGTTGCGCCTTCCGTCGTACACAACCTGGGCATACGCACGGCGACAGCCGAGTACGGTGACCTTCAGCGCAGTGTCGAGACTATCGGGAAGATTACACGCGTCGACCCCATGGCGCGGCGTACGCTGACGCCGCCGATCCGGGGTGAACTGGTCATGATTGCCGACAAGCACGACGGTGATTTTGTCACTGAAGGTGAGCTGTTGTTTGCGGTTAAATCAGATGAACTGTTTGAACACGAACAGGCGTTTCAGACGGCCTATCTGTCCGGTGACCGCGCCACAGCCAATGCCATGATTCCACAATTGAGCAAGATGGGGTTGACCCCTGAGCAGACAGCGCGATTACAGGCCGGCGAAACGCCGGAGATGCCAGTGGAAGTCTATGCTTTTGAGGACGCATTCATTTATACCCGTCGCGGCTATATCGGTGAGAAGGTCCATACCGGGTTCACAGTATTCAATGTTGGTGGCAACTACCGGGTTATAGAAGTCACGGCAGAAATCTTTGAACGTCAGTGGGGCTGGGTGGAGCAGGGACAGAAGGCAAAGATGACTGTGCGCGGTTTACCCGGAACGGTGTTCGAGGGTGAAGTGGTGCGTGTGGAGCCACCTGTCGGTTACACCACACGTTCGCTTGAGGTTGCTTTGAAGTTCAAGACCGATAACCCGGAACTCTCACAAAGTATGTTCGCTCATGTGAGCATTGCCGGACAGCCACGCAAAAATGTATTGCTGGTTCCCACCGACAGTGTGATTCGTACCGGGGAGGGTGATCGTGTCGTACGGGTTCATGATGAAAATCATTTTCAGCCGGTCACGGTCGTGGCGGGTGAAGAAGCCGGTGGCATGATCGAAATCCGTTCCGGGTTACAGGCGGGTGATCGTGTTGTTGCCTCCGGCCAGTTTTTGATCGACTCGGAGAGTAACCTGCTGGCGGCATTCCGCCGCTTGTCCAGACCGGGAAATACCCGGGCAGATAACGCAGTGTCCCATCAACATGCCGATGCCCAGCAGCCGGTAAACGCCCTATCGGAATCCCGTCTCTAGACGGTACAGGTCGTGATTGCAGTTCTGATACGCTGGTCTATACGTAACCGCCTGCTTGTGTTGCTGGCGGCAATGCTGCTGAGTGCCTGGGGTGTGTACTCGGTGCGCACCATCCCACTGGATGCGATTCCCGACCTGTCCGATGTCCAGGTGATTATCCGCACCAGTTATGCCGGCCAGGCACCCCAGGTGGTTGAGGACCAGGTCACCTATCCCTTGTCGACCGCCATGTTGTCGGTCCCCGGTGCCGTCGCGGTACGTGGGTATTCCTTTTTTGGCGACTCCTATGTTTACGTGATCTTCTCCGATGATACCGACCTGTACTGGGCGCGCTCGCGGGTGCTGGAATACCTCAGCCAGGTATCGAATCAATTGCCGCGCGGTGCAACACCCCGGCTGGGTCCGGATGCCACCGGGGTGGGCTGGATTTATCAATACGCCTTGCTGGATCGCAGTGGTAAACATGATCTGGCAGAACTGCGTTCGTTACAGGACTGGTTCCTCAAGTTCGAACTGCAAACAGTACCCGGTGTGTCTGAAGTGGCCACCGTCGGCGGCATGGTCAAACAATACCAGGTTGTCATAGACCCGGATCGTCTGCGTGGCTATTACCTGACACTGGCAAATGTTAAACGTGCGATCCGGGAATCCAATGCCGAAACCGGCGGTTCGGCACTGGAAATTGCCGAGGCCGAGTACATGATCCGCTTTAAGGGCTACCTCAAGGATATCGCAGACATTGGTATCACCAGCGTGCCTACCATCCGTCGACGCCTGTCGATTTCTTCTGTATTGCTGGATGATATCGCGCTCAGCATTCGTATCGGTCCTGCCATGCGCCGGGGTATTGCTGACCTTGATGGCCAGGGTGAAGTGGTGGGGGGCATCATCGTGATGCGTTCCGGTGAAAATGCCCTGACCACCATCAAGGCCGTCAAGGCCAAGCTTGATCAGTTGCGCCGGAGTTTGCCCGACGGCGTGGAACTGGTGGAAACCTATGACCGCTCGGCCCTGATTGACCGTGCTGTGAATAATCTCAGTCAACGACTGGTTGAGGAATTCCTGGTTGTGGTGCTGGTCTGTGCGTTATTCCTGTTACATCTACGCTCATCACTGGTGATACTGATCAGCCTGCCCGTCGGTATTCTGGCGGCATTTGTCATCATGCGGTTGCAGGGAATCAATGCGAATATTATGTCGCTGGGCGGTATTGCTATCGCCATTGGCGCGATGGTCGACGCGACGATTGTGATTATCGAGAATGTACACAAACACCTGGAAC
>CAZVBD010000041.1:0-2953 GCA_964625255.1 uncultured Thiohalobacter sp.
TCAACGTCATGATCTGGTCTTCGTCCATGAACGCTGTTTCGATATCCAGCTGGGTAAATTCCGGCTGACGGTCGGCACGCAGATCCTCGTCGCGGAAACAACGCACGATCTGGTAATAACGGTCCATGCCGGACATCATCAGCAGTTGTTTAAACAGCTGCGGTGACTGCGGCAGGGCGAAAAACTCACCCGGGTGGGTACGGCTGGGCACCAGGTAGTCGCGCGCGCCTTCCGGCGTGGCGCGGGTCAGGATCGGGGTCTCGATATCCAGGAAACCGTTATTGTCGAGAAAATAGCGCAACTCACGGGTCACGTCGGAGCGCAGACGAATACGTTGCAGCATCTCCGGACGGCGCAGGTCAATGTAGCGGTAGCGCAGCCGGTGTTCTTCCGACACGCTGTCGTCGTCCAGGTGGAACGGAGGCGTCTCCGAGGTGTTGATAATGGTGAGTTCCTTACCCAGCACCTCAACTTCACCGGTAGACATGTCCGGGTTTTCGGTGCCTTCAGGACGACGGCGTACGCGGCCTTTTACCTGGAGCACAAACTCACTGCGCACCCGCTCAGCGGTGGCGAAGGTCTCTTCGGTATCGGGATCGAAAACCACCTGCACCCGGCCCTCCCGGTCACGCAGGTCGATGAAGATCACCCCGCCGTGATCACGGCGACGATGCGCCCAGCCGACCAGTGTCACCTCGGCATCGAGGTGGCTTGCATTCAGTTCACCGCAGTATTGTGTACGCATATCAGTATTCAGTGGTTCCAGATGGCGCCGCGCCGGATCGGCGGGCAATTGACTTGATTAACCCCCAGGCTACGGCCGGAATCGTCTACTTGACGCTCCCCGTCGATGACTTGCTGGACGAAGGCTTACCGGAAGAATCCCCACCGGATTTGGGTTTGTTATCGCCCTTGGCAACATTCTTGCGATTCTTGCTCTTGAAATCGGTTTCATACCAGCCGCTGCCCTTGAGCCGGAATCCGGCGGCAGAGACTTTTTTCTGCAGGGTCGGTTTGCCACAGTCCGGGCAATCCGTCAGCGGGTCATCGCTGAGCTTCTGCAGCTTTTCCATTTCCAGGCCACATTCAGTGCATTGGTATTCATAAATCGGCATGGTTCTAACTCCGGTTACTGGCTCCCGATTCAGCAAAGCGCGCAAGTATACCAGCCAAATCAGACCGGTGCCGCCGTTTTGCCGGCTTCGGGTACAATTGATTCGGTAAACATGGTGACGACCACCTGGAACATCAACCCGGCAACCCCGGAAACCGAGACCTGCATGCACAACCGACATACTGAATTGCCCGAGTCTGATGGCAACGATCTGAAGACGCTGCGATCTCTCGCACCTTTTTTGTGGGAATACCGGGTACGGGTCGTGCTGGCGCTGACTTTCCTGATTTTTGCCAAGGTGGCCAATGTCGGCATCCCGCTGATGCTGAAAGGTATTGTCGATGCACTGGATCGTGACGACATTCAACTGGTTTTACCGTTAGGCCTGCTGCTCGGTTACGGCGCGCTACGACTGGCCAGTTCCCTGTTCAACGAATTGCGTGACGCTATCTTTGCACGCGTGCGTCACGGCGCCATGCGCAAGGTATCCGTGCGGGTGCTGGAGCACTTGCACCGGCTGTCACTGCGCTACCACCTGGAGCGCAAGACCGGTGGTATCTCGCGCGACATTGAACGCGGGACACGTAGTGTCAGTTCGCTGCTCAATTACATGGTGTTCAGTATCCTGCCCACGCTAGTGGAAGTCACCCTGATTGCCGGCATCCTGTTCAAGCAGTACAACCCGTGGTTTGGGGTGATCACGTTTGTCTGCGTTATCGCTTACATCTTTTTTACTTTCCGCATCACCGAGTGGCGGATGGAATACCGGGTGAAGATGAATGCCACAGATTCCAGGGCCAACACCCAGGCCATCGACAGCCTGATCAACTATGAAACCGTCAAATATTTTGGTAATGAACAGCACGAGCTGTCGCGCTATGACGCCTCACTGGAAGAGTGGGAAGATGCTGCCGTAAAAAGCCAGACATCACTCTCGGCACTGAACGTGGGACAGGCCTCCATCATCGCGGCAGGCGTGACATCAATTATGATACTGGCGTCCAGTGGCGTTGTGAAAGGTGAACTGAGCATCGGTGACCTGGTGCTGATCAATGCCTTCCTGCTGCAACTGTTCATCCCGCTGAACTTCCTTGGCATTGTCTACAGCCAGCTCAAACACGCCATTGCTGATATGCAGTTAATGTTTGATGTGCTGGAGAAACGTCCGGAAATTGAGGATGCGCCTGATGCCGCACCACTGGATGTTCGCCACGGCGAGGTACGTTTTGAGCATGTCAGTTTTGCCTATGATCCGGATCGTTCGATTCTCAAGACAGTAAGCTTTACGATTCCAGCGGGACACCGGGTTGCCGTGGTTGGCCCCAGCGGCGCAGGCAAATCCACACTCGCCCGTCTGCTGTTCCGGTTCTATGATGTCAATGAAGGCCGCATTCTCATTGATGGACAGGATATCCGTTCCGTCACTCAACAAAGCCTGCGCGCGGCTATCGGTATAGTTCCGCAGGATACCGTGTTGTTCAATGACACGTTGCGCTACAACATCGGTTACGCACGCCAGGGCGCCAGCTTTGAAGAAATACAGCAGGCGGCAAGGCTTGCCAATATTCATGATTTCATCGCCGGACTGCCACAGGGCTACGAGAGTGTCGTCGGTGAACGTGGCCTGAAGCTGTCGGGCGGCGAAAAACAGCGGGTTGCCATTGCCCGTGCCATTTTAAAGAACCCGAAAATCCTGGTCTTTGATGAAGCCACCTCGAGCCTCGACAGTCATTCCGAACAGATTATTCTGGAAAGCCTGCACAATGCAGCACAGAATCACACCACGCTGGCTATCGCTCACCGTCTGTCGACCATTGTTGATGCCGACCAGATACTGGT
>CAZVBD010000041.1:3053-7626 GCA_964625255.1 uncultured Thiohalobacter sp.
CTCACGATCCGTTTCCTTGAGGTGTTCATATTCAACCGCCACCTGCCAGGGATACTGCGGGTTGCTATCATTCACACGCTCGCAGTGGATAACCCGGCTGATGGTCAGAATGCCAACCAGTGACGGGAACAGTACCATGCGCAATTCCAGCAAACTGTCGACGGGAAGCTTGTGTTGTGCGCGGAACGCAACACCACCTGCGCTCAGGTTTACTTCACGCGTATCCTGCTGCTTCTCTCTTATTTCTTCTGAAACGAACAGCTGGGCAATCATATTGAGCTTCTGATCAATGGCCTGCAGACAACGCGCCAGCTCCGGCGACTCGGTCTGTATCTTGTGAATCACGTTCGCCATTTGCCGGGTGGTGGCAGTAAAACTGGAAGCCGCCGTAAACCGGTCGACCATTTGCGATTGTATTTTCTCCAGTAACCGGTCAACCTCGCTACTGTCGATCAGACGGTAGTCGAGTGCGACCTCATCATCGATCCGGAAAAATTCCCTGCGGTCGTCATTCATAACATGTCCTGAACTACTTGCTGCCACCCAGTTTGATACCCAGCCCGGATGATGGCGTTGATGTTTTTCCTTTTTCTTTTTCTGCTACGGGTTTCTTCACCCCACCTGCACGAACTCCCTTTACGGTTGTCGCTTTGCCCGGTGTGGCTTTAGTCAACTTTTTCCCTGGCCTGGAATTGCGTTTCACACCGGCAGCCCCCACAGGTCTGGCACCCTTTCCCGTGGTAACCGGGCTTTTCACCGGCACCCGGCTGGACCTAGTTTGCGATGTAACATGGGCTGCTGGCAAGACAATCGACTGTCGAGCAGCGGTTTTTTTCATTTTAGCCTTCTCATCACCAACACCGATATCCTTCCCGTCCTTATCCTCACCCTGCTGGAGAATAATTTCCACACGACGGTTTTTGGCACGGTTGGCTGCGGAATCATTCGGCACCATAGGTTCGGTATCAGCAAAACCCTGGATCAGGAAACGGTTGGATGGAATATCCGTTGACAACATCATTTCATGCGCCACAGACACCGCACGAGCAGATGACAGTTCCCAATTAGAGCGGAAACGATCTGTGTAGATCGGAATATTATCTGTGTGGCCGGCAATGATAATCTTGCCTTCCGAACCCTTCAGGATTTCCGTTACCTTGCCCAGAATTGGTCGGAAGGCCTCTTTCAGGTCAGCCCGACCGGAACCAAAAGACGCCTTCTCGCGGACCCGGATGATAATTTTCTTGCCCGAGGTTTCAACGTCTACACTCCCCGCCTTGATCTCACGACCGAGGGCGTTGCTGATCAGTTTGGCACTTTGCTCAAGCTTCTTGCGGCGCTCCGCATCGGCCCTGGCCTTGATCCGTTCCGCCATTGCCTTGTCATCAACCTTTGCCCTGGACTCCTGCTTCTGTGCACCCGCCAGTTGTGCTTCCGCCTTTAGCTTTTCCTTCAGACGGGTTTCAGCCAACGCCTTGGCTTTCACTAATTCTTCCTTCTGCGCCTCCGTCAACCCTTTCGCCTGGGACAACTGCTTGCCCGCGAGTAATTTCGCCTTGTCTGCCTGTTTCTCATCCGGCTTGAAAGTGTTGGTCTTGTCCGGAGCATGCTTACTCTTCGGGGTTGGCACCGGACGCCGCCGTTCCTTGCCCAGATCGAGATTCACGTTCAAGTCTGCGGTCGTCATCTGACGAATGACATTCATGATGGTGGGTTCCGGCCGGCCGGGGCTGAACTCACGTGCAATCACGTTTATGCCCTTCGGCGGCTCCCTGACCTTTATTTCACGCTGAACACCGAAGGCATTCTTCAGTGAGCCGGCCATCTCCTTGTACTTGGAAACATCCATTTCGGAAAAAGACAGTAACAGCACGAAGAAACACATCAGCAACGACATAAGGTCCGCAAAGGTCATAACCCAGGCGGGCAAACCCTCATCGGCCGGTTTTGCGGGGGCATCGTCAGACATGCTCAACTGTCCCTGTCGGTCTCAGGACCTGGATTCCGTCAGGCCGCATCAGCGCTGGCTTCACCAACACTTTCACGCTTGTTCTCCGGAAGATAGGTTTTCAGCAGCTCTTCCATCACCCGGGGATTGAGTCCTTCCTGAATCGAGCTGATGGTTTCCAGAATAAGGGCTTTGTTCAATCGTTCATCCTGGCTGCGCAAAGCCAGCTTGTCAGCAATCGGCAAGGCAAATACCGTTGCGATGATGGCACCGTACAAAGTCGTCAACAGCGCAACCGCCATGGCCGGTCCAATAGACTTGGGATCGTCCATGGCCGACAGCATTTGTACCAGGCCGATCAGTGTGCCGATCATACCCATCGCCGGTGCCACATCGCCCATGGCCTTGAAGATAGCCTGTCCACGCTCATGACGCTCAATGGTCAGGTTGATATCCTTGCTCAACATGGCACGGACAAACTCCGGTTCATGACCATCAACACACAACTGGATACCACGCTTCAGAAACTCGTTCTGGATATCCTGACCTTCCAGTCCCAGCACACCTTCTTTGCGGGCGATGTTGGCAAGTTCAACACCCTCTTCGATCAGACTTTTGGGGTCATCCGTCTTCGCCATGAACGCTTTTGTGGCAATCTTGAAAGCACCGAGGAAGTGCCCGATCGGGAATTTGATCAACACTGCAAACAAGGTGCCGACCACCACAATCAGCAAGGAAGGAATATTAATAAAAAGGAGGACGCTCCCGCCGAGCACCATCGCCATAATGATGATACCAATAGCGCCAAGCAAACCAATCAGGGTGGCGAGATCCATGTATTGTTACTCCGTTAACGGTACGCTAGAAATTCATATCCGCTATATCGCCGTAACAGAGGGTTTCTTGAGTGAATATATGGCCATCCGGCAAATCCCGCATAAACCGGAATACTTTGCAAACTGAATGGGTTAAGTATGGTTAGGGCATCTTCCAGGGGGAAGGCTGTACTGGTCACCGGTTGCTCCAGTGGCATTGGCTACTGCGCCGCCCAGGTACTGCAAAAACACGGCTACCGCGTTATTGCCAGCGCAAGAAACATGAACGATGTCATGCGCTTGAACAAGGAAGGGCTGGATTGTATCCAGCTCGATCTGGACGATTCGACATCCATCAGCAAGGCTGTTGAAGCGGTGGCGGAACGAACCGGGCAACATTTATACGGCCTGTTCAATAATGCCGGGTTCGGCCAACCGGGTGCTGTCGAGGATCTGTCGCGCGAGGTACTGCGTGCACAGTTCGAAACCAACGTATTCGGCACGCTGGAGCTGACCAACCACATCCTGCCCTGGATGCGCAACGCCGGCGAAGGCCGCATCATCCAGAACAGTTCCGTGCTGGGATTTGTCTCCCTGGCCTACCGGGGCGCCTACAACGCCAGCAAATATGCCCTGGAAGGGCTGTACGACACGCTACGCCTGGAATTGGCCGGAACTAATATCTTCCCCGTCCTGATCGAACCCGGCCCCATCATCAGTCGTTTCCGTGAAAATGCATTTGCAGCCTACAAACGTAATATCGACATCGAACACAGCGTGCACCACGAAGCCTATCTCGCCACCGAAAAACGTCTGGCGCAAAAGGGACCAGCCGCACCCTTCACGCTGCCTCCCGAAGCCGTGGTGGAAAAACTGCTGACCGCACTCACGCATCCGCAACCGAAAGGCCGTTATTACGTCACTTTCCCCACTTATCTGTTCGGTACCCTCAAACGGCTGCTAACCACGCGAGCACTGGACAGCATGATGCTCAAGGTCTCCCGGGACGAACAGGGTAAAAAAAACCGGGCATAAAAAAGCCCGCTATCACACCGTGTAGCGGGCATTATTCTGCTTCAGATCAACGTGCTCAGAAGTTCAGTCGAACCCCTGCAAAGTACTCATCGACCTCACTGCCAAAGCTAGCATTTGCGGTTGCCGAAAATGCCTTGCTTAACTTGTACACGACACCCAGGGTACCGAAATCATCGTCTATATTACCCGACATGTACCTGTAGCTCGTATTCACTTCCAGCTTCTTGATAACCATGAAGCGCAGACCGGCCTCGTAAATATAGCCGACATCCTCCCGGGTCGTCTGGTTGCTGTTGAGTTCGGCATTGAATACCATCACCTCACCAAATACATCCAGCTTATCCATCAGTTTGTAGTGGCCACGACCGCCATAACGAAACTCGGTCAAATCCAGATTATCACCAGGTACATCCGAGGTGTTACCACGCTTGAAACCCGCTCGCAAAGCGAACATTTTGAAGATGTTAAATGAGGCATCAACCACCCCGTTATCAAAATCGACACCATCACCATCAACGCGTTGGTAACCGACATCCGCATAGCTGTAACTGAAACCTTTTGCGGCCACAAGGGCCGGAGACAGCGCCAGCACCAATGAGCCAGCCAGTACAGTCCCCAGGGTTTTCTGTAATTTCATAATTCCTCCTCCATGCTATTTTTATGTTCCGGCATGCGCCAAAGACCGGGTCATACTACGGATTCAGTGGTTTTCCTTCAAGCAGGAATATCCATCATAAAATCCCTACCGGGCCAACGCAGAACCTGTGTAAATCTC
>CAZVBD010000041.1:7726-11125 GCA_964625255.1 uncultured Thiohalobacter sp.
TTGCCAGCACAAAACACCTGAATCAGGCAGCGCTGGCCTGCGTCTCACCCTTGCGGAACACCAGCGTATCGCCCTCCACATCCACCCGGATGACCTCTCCGGGGTGAAAACGCCCGGCCAAAATCTCCTGGGCCAGCGGGTTTTCCAGCTGCTGCTGAATAGCCCGCTTGAGTGGCCGCGCACCGTAAACCGGGTCAAAACCGGCCTCACCGAGCCTGTCGAGCGTTGCCTCGGACAATTCCAGTCCAAGATCACGCTCGGCAAGCCGCTGACGCAGATACTCGATCTGGATGGTTGTGATGGCGCGGATCTGCTCCCGACCCAGCGGGTGGAAGACCACCAGGTCATCAATGCGGTTGATGAATTCAGGCCGAAAGTGACCCGCCACCACGTCCATCACGGCGGATTTCATCCGGTCGTAGTTTTCTTCACCGACCATATCCTGGATCAGCTGGCTGCCGAGGTTGGAGGTCATCACGATAACCGTGTTACGAAAATCCACCGTCCGGCCCTGACCGTCGGTCAGACGGCCGTCGTCAAGCACCTGCAACAGTACGTTGAAAACATCCGGGTGCGCTTTTTCCACCTCATCCATGAGAATCACGGAGTAGGGTTTGCGGCGCACCGCCTCAGTCAGATAACCGCCTTCCTCGTAACC
Source organism: uncultured Thiohalobacter sp. (assembly GCA_964625255.1). GTDB lineage: Bacteria > Pseudomonadota > Gammaproteobacteria > DSM-19610 > DSM-19610 > Thiogranum. Next base: position 8,385 of record CAZVBD010000041.1, read on the forward strand.
GACATAGCCGGGCGGTGCGCCGATCAGCCTTGCCACGGAGTGTTTCTCCATGAACTCGGACATATCAATACGCACCATGGCCTCATCGGTGTCGAACAGGAACTCGGCAAGCGCCTTGGTCAACTCGGTTTTACCCACACCGGTCGGGCCGAGGAACAGGAACGAGCCATTCGGTCGATTGGGGTCAGACAGACCGGCGCGTGACCGACGGATGGCATCCGAAACTGCCTTGACGGCCTCGCCCTGACCGACGACACGTTTGTTCAGTTCTTCTTCCATACGCAACAGTTTGTCACGCTCGCCTTCCAGCATCTTGGAAACAGGGATGCCGGTCCATTTGGATACAACTTCGGCAATTTCTTCTTCGGTAACTTTGTTGCGCAGCAGGGTCATCTCCTGCATTTCGGCCTGGGCCGCCATATCCAGCTGCTTTTCCAGTTCGGGAATGCGGCCGTACTGTAATTCACCGGCACGCGCCAGATCACCGGCACGCTGTGCCGTTTCCAGTTCCATGCGGGCGCGCTCCAGCTCTTCCTTGATGTGCGAACTGCCCTGTACTGCGGCCTTCTCGGCCTTCCAGATTTCTTCCAGATCCGAATACTCGCGTTCCAGCTTGTCTATCTCGTCCTGAAGAATGGCGAGCCGCTTCACAGACGCCTCATCGCTTTCCTTCTGCAGCGCTTCACGCTCGATCTTGAGTTGAATCAGACGTCGCTCCAGCTTGTCCAGCGGTTCCGGCTTGGAATCGATTTCCATGCGAATACGCGATGCAGCCTCATCGACCAGGTCAATGGCCTTGTCCGGCAACTGACGGTCTGTGATGTAGCGGTGCGACAAGGTTGCCGCCGCCACAATCGCCGGGTCGGTGATATCAACACCGTGATGAACTTCATAACGCTCTTTCAGGCCACGCAGAATGGCAATAGTATCTTCCACGCTCGGTTCATCGACCTGTACTTTCTGGAAACGACGTTCCAGTGCAGCATCTTTCTCAATGTACTTACGGTACTCGTCCAGTGTCGTGGCGCCCACGCAGTGCAGTTCACCGCGTGCCAGCGCCGGCTTGAGCATATTACCTGCATCCATCGCGCCTTCGGCTTTGCCGGCGCCAACCATGGTGTGCAACTCATCGATGAACAGAATAATCTGGCCTTCCTGTTTGGAAAGGTCGTTGAGTACAGCCTTCAGGCGCTCCTCAAATTCGCCACGGAACTTGGCCCCGGCAATTAATGAACCCATATCAAGGCTCAGCAGACGCTTGCTTTTCAGACCTTCCGGCACTTCACCGTTAACAATCCGCTGCGCCAGACCTTCAACGATAGCGGTCTTGCCAACACCGGGTTCGCCAATGAGTACCGGGTTGTTCTTGGTGCGCCGCTGCAGGACCTGTATGGTGCGACGGATTTCATCATCACGACCGATGACCGGGTCAAGCTTGCCCTGTTCGGCGCGCTCGGTCAGATCGATGGTGTACTTTTCCAGCGCCTGGCGCTGATCCTCGGCATTCGGGTCATCGATTTTCTGCCCACCGCGGACGTTATCGATCGCTTTTTCGATCAGGCTCTTGCTGGCACCGGCCTTACGCAACATTTCACCCAGTTCACCCTTGTCCTCGACACCCGCGAGCACAAACAGCTCGGAAGAGATGTACTGGTCATTGCGCTTTTGTGCCAGCTTGTCGGTCAGATTGAGCAGGCGCGTCAGATCATTGGAGATATGAACATCACCCTCGCTGCCCTCTACCGTCGGCAGGCGATCCAGCCACTCACCGAGGTGTGAACGCAACAGGTTAGCGTTGACGCCGGCCTGTGTCAGCAGGTGGCGAACACTGCCACCCTCCTGGTCCAACAACGCCACCATGACGTGTACCGGTTCGATTTGGTTGTGGTCGCGGCCAACGGCAATACTTTGCGCATCGGCAAGTGCCATCTGGAATTTGGAAGTGAGTTTATCCATCCGCATGATCTGGGCTCTCCCGTTAGAAGTCTTTGATGAGACAGCATATGGGGGCCACAGACCGGATTTCAAGCAGCAAAAATACGCTATTTGTAGTTCTTGCGCTGAAACAGGTCCTGGCGGCGACTGACCAGCCGGTCGAGAAACAGCAGACCGTCGAGATGATCCAGCTCATGCTGGATGGCGCGCGCCTCGAAGCCCTCCATGTCAAAGGATAGTGGATTACCGTCGCGATCAAAGGCATCGAGGTGAATTTTTTCCGCGCGCAGTACGTTACCGGTGTAATCGGGTACCGACAGGCAGCCTTCCCGGCCCATGACATGCCCCGCCCACTCGGTGATCTCCGGGTTCACCAGGATCAGGTGGCCGTGACTGGCGGTTTTCTTGCGTCCGGAGACATCAATGATCAGCACACGCTCAAACCAGCCGGTCTGTGGCGCGGCAATCCCCACTGCACCGGGACCGGCCAGCCGGGTTTCTTCCAGTGAGTTGATTTTTTCCTGCAGGGCACCGTTAAACGCAGCCACCGGCTCGGAGAGCTGGCGCAGACGTTCATCGGGATAAACCAGAATATCGAGAACGGACACGCTTCAGCCGATCAGGGTTTCAATGGGCTGCACGTCAACCTTGACACCGTCTGCCTGCAACGGTGCCAGTGCATCCTGGATGGCGTCAATGCCCGATACCGCCACACCTTCAATTTGCAGGATATAAATCGGTTCCGACTCACTGCCACAAACATCGGATTCGAGGTCAAGAATATTCAGCCCGGCTTCTGCCGCACG
>CAZVBD010000041.1:11225-15115 GCA_964625255.1 uncultured Thiohalobacter sp.
TGCCACAAACATCGGATTCGAGGTCAAGAATATTCAGCCCGGCTTCTGCCGCACGCGAGGTCACCCGGGCGACGATGCCGGCACGGTCTGCACCGTGCACCAGAATACGCACATCCGGCACCGGCCGCTGGTGAAGACCGGCTTGAACCGGGTCAATGTGCAATACCAGCGACAGGCTTTTCAATGCTGGTTCCAGCGCATCGCGCAGCTGTGTCTCGCTCGCATTGCTTTGCACCAGCATCATCACGGTAAAATTGTCTCCAAGGCGAATCATCGAGGTCTCGCCAAGGTTGCAACCGGCCTCAAACAATGCCGATGTCACTTTGGCAACAATACCGGGCTGATCCTTACCCACCAGTGTCAACATGTACCAGTTCGCCATCTAGGCCACCGTTTTCGGGAAACAGACCAGACTATAATCAGTCCGGCCGTCAATGAGCAAGTGACATTAAGGTTAAGTGCACTCTGAGTTTAATGCATCATAACTGGCAGATGCCGGTATCCAATACATCGAAACCACTGGATTCTGGCATGCGCCAGAACGACAGGGCCGGATTAATCAGTTGTGCAACGTCGAATGCGCCAGGTAGATCACCCCGACACCTGCACCGATCAGTAACATCTGCTTGACCGTGGCACTGAACTCGGCGCGTTTATGCAGGCCAGGAATAAGATCGGCGACAGCAACGTAGATAAAGCTCGACGCCGCAACCGCCAGCACATAAGGCAGCAAGGGCTGCAGCGTATTGAGGCTGTAATACGCTAACACGCCACCTATAATGGTGGTCAAACTGGACAGCAGGTTAAACAGGAATGCCCGCGAGGTACTGAAGCCGCTGTGCAGCAGCACCGCAAAATCACCGACTTCCTGTGGGATCTCGTGGGCTGCCACCGCCAGTGCGGTCACCACGCCCAGATGGATATCCGTCAGAAAGGCGGCGCCGATCAGAATACCGTCGATAAAATTGTGCAGGCCGTCACCGATCAGGATCAGCGTACCGGCTGCCGGGTGTATATGGTTGTGTGAATCCGGCTGATGAACCTCACATTCTTCATGGTGGCAGTGACGCCACAGCACCAGCTTTTCCAACACAAAAAAACCAAACAGGCCGAACAGTACGGCCGCTGTAATCTTATGGAAATTGCCGTCCTGAACACTTTCCAGTGCATGGGGTAACAACCCCAGTAATGCAGCCCCCAGCAGGGCGCCAATGGCAAAGCTGACGGCGTGCGGCAACAACCGGCTGCGGGTTTTTTCCGGCAACAGCAGGAACAGCGCGGCTGCCAGCACGCTGAGTACGCCACCCAGCAGGGTGAATACCAGTATCCATTGCAACAAGGTCATGTCGTGTTCCGGCCAGAAAATTTAAAACAACGGGTGAAAGCATGCCGCGATCTCCGTGCAGTCGCGCAGTATACCTCAATGCGCCAGCCTGGAAGCCTGACGTCAACGCAGCCAGATCAGTGTGGCCATGCGGCCCGTCACGCCATCGCGTCGGTAGGAATAGAAACGGTCTGCCTCGGTGAAGGTGCAACGGTCACCGCCGTACACCGCCGACACTCCGACTGACGAAAGCCGAATGCGTGCCAGTTGATAGAGATCGGCCAGCCAACGCCCCTGGGGGCGTGGTGCAAAAGCGTCGTCCGCCTGTGCGTGCTGTTCGGTAAACGCAGCATGGACCTCATCGCCAACCTCGAATACCTGCGGTCCGATGGCGGGTCCCAGCCAGACCAGTAATTCTTCAGGCGCCACGCCCATCACCTGTACCGTGCGTTCCAGCACGCCTGCCGCCAGGCCGCGCCAACCCGCATGTGCAGCTGCCACGCAACTGCCGGAACGATCACAGAACAAGGCAGGCAGACAATCTGCCGTGAGTACCGCACTCACCCGGCCCGGCTCGCGCGACACACTGGCATCAGCCTGTGGCGGCTCCCTTAACGAGGATGAGCTGTTTTCACCACCTGGATCCTTGATGTGGCATGCTGTTTCCACGACCTCATCACTGTGTACCTGCCTCAGCCACACGGGTTCCGAGGGCAAACTCAGTACTCGACGCAAATATCGCCGGTTCTCCTGCACCGTCAGCGGATCATCGCCCACATGATCAGCCAGATTCAGGCTGTTCCAGGGGCGGTTGCTGGTACCGCCCTGGCGTGTCGTTGTCAGCGCCTGCACCGTTTCCGGCGCCGGCCAGTCAGGGTGGATCATCACGCCGTCCTCACCACATCGAGCAGGGTGGAAAAATCTTCCGGGGGTTCAGCTTCCCAACTCACCCTCTCTCCGCTTCCCGGGTGAAGAAATGCCAGCCGCCGTGCATGCAGCGCCTGACGCCGGAAGCCATGCAAAGCCTCCCGCAGTTGTTCGGATGCCCCGCGCGGAATACGCGGCCTGCCACCGTAGACCGGATCACCGACCAGCGGACAATGAATATGCGCCATATGTACGCGTATCTGATGTGTACGTCCGGTCTCCAGCCGTACCTGCACCAGCGTATGTGCCGCAAAACGCTCCAGTACCCGGTAATGACTGATCGCTGGCCGCCCTGACTCGACCACCGCCATACGCAGACGATCCTTCGGGTGCCGACCGATGGGCGCATCGACGGTGCCACCGGCAGTGAGCACGGTGTGAACCAACGCCAGGTACTCGCGACTGACACTGTGCGCCTGTAACTGCTCGACCAGTGAGGTATGTGCCACCAGCGTACGCGCGACCACCATCAGGCCGCTGGTGTCCTTGTCCAGGCGGTGAACAATGCCGGCACGCGGTACAGTGGCCAGATCCGGGTAAAGGTAAAGCAGACCGTTCTGCAGCGTACCGCTTCGATTGCCCACGGCCGGGTGTACCACCAGGCCTGCGGGCTTGTTAATAACCAGTACTTGCTCATCCTGATAGACAATATCAAGCGCTATCGGCTGTGGCTCGACAACTCCCTCTTCCTGCAGCTCGGCGCGGACCTCGACGGTCTCGCCACCCAGTACGCGTTGCCGGACAGTGGCTGATTTCCCGTCCAGCAGAACCTTTCCCTGTTTTGTCCATTGCTGGAGTCGACTGCGGGAGTATTGCGGGAAAAGCTCGGCCAGCACCTGGTCGAGACGCCGTCCGGCAGCCTGTTCGGGGATGATATCGCTGAGATAAATCGTGTCAGACATGGAATCAGGTGGTCAGAGCCGCGTTGCGGCCTTACAATTGGGTTCGATTTTCAAAACCGGAAAAAATGGCAGATGCACTGGTTACGCCTTATACCGCTTCTTGCGGCTTTATTCACCCTCGGCTGCGCAACAACGCCCGATGACGAGATGGGAAATCTTTCGGCCAATGAACTCTACAAACGTGCCAAGAGCGCATTGGCCTCGGCAGATTTTGAGACCGCCATCAATACCTTCGAGAAACTGGAAGCCCGTTATCCGTTCGGCAAGTATGCCCAGCAGGCGCAGCTCGAAATCGCTTACGCCTACTACAAGTTCGATGAACCCGACTCAGCCATCACTGCAGCCGATCGTTTTATCCGCAACAATCCGGGCAACAAGTACCTGGACTACGCCTATTACCTGAAAGGTCTGGCCAACTACACGCGTGGCATGAGTATCGTTGATCGTCTGGCACAGCGTAAACCGTCAGAACGTGATACGCGCGCCCTGCGCGATGCGTTCAGCGATTTCACCACGCTGGTACAGAAATTTCCAGACAGTCGCTATGCGGAGGATAGCAAAAAACGGCTGATCTTCCTGCATAACCAGCTGGCAGAATATGAAATCAACGTGGCCCGTTATTATATGCACCGCGAAGCCTGGGTCGCTGCGGCTAACCGGGCGCGCTATGTGATCGAAAACTACCAGCGCACCCAAGCAGCACGTGAAGCGCTGCAGGTACTGGTGGTCGCCTATAC
>CAZVBD010000041.1:15215-17684 GCA_964625255.1 uncultured Thiohalobacter sp.
GCGTTAGTCTCACCGGTGCGGATGCGTACGACCTGCTCCACCGAGGTCACGAAAATCTTGCCATCACCAATCTTCCCGGTGCGTGCTGCGTTGGTAATGGTTTCAATGCACTGCTCCAGGGCTTCTTCCTTCACCACCACTTCGAGCTTCACCTTGGGTAGAAAATCGACGACATACTCCGCACCACGATACAGTTCGGTGTGCCCCTTCTGACGCCCAAAACCCTTGACCTCGGTCGCGGTCATGCCAGTTATACCAATCTCCGACAACGCCTCGCGTACGTCATCAAGCTTGAAAGGTTTGATAATGGCTTCGACTTTTTTCATCGTGCCGTTCCCCCGATTTTATGAAATCCGTTTGCCAACCATACTAAAAGAACTGCCAGGAATCGAATAAATGGGTCATTTCCGCTCCCGGGCCAGCTGTGCATCGAGAAAACCGGAAGTAATCGGATAACGACGATCACGTCCAAAAGCGCGTTTGCTGATACGCACCCCCGGTGGTGCCTGACGGCGTTTGTATTCGTTGCGGTCGACCAGTGTCGCCACATGCCGCACCATTTCAGCCTCAAAACCCAGGGCAATCAGCTCGCGGACACTCATGTCCTGCTCGATATAACCTTCCAGAACGGGATCAAGTAACTCATAGGGCGGTAACGAATCTTCATCTTTCTGGTCCGGTGCCAGTTCCGCTGAGGGCGGACGCTCAATCACCCGCTGCGGAATGACGGGGGCGATAGAATTACGGTACTCCGACAGGCGGTATACCAGGCCTTTTGGTACATCCTTGATCGGCGCAAAACCACCGGCCATGTCACCATAAAGCGTTGCGTAGCCGACCGACAGTTCACTCTTGTTGCCAGTTGTCAGCAGGATGCGACCCTGTTTGTTGGACAGTGCCATTAAAATTACGCCTCGGCAACGCGCCTGAATATTTTCTTCAGTGGTATCGCGTTGCGTCCCTGCAAATACATCGGACAGTACATCGAGGAAACTGTTGAACGGCGGTTCGATGGGTATTTCCTGATACGCGACACCCAGCGTCACGGCTTCAGCACGTGCATCCTCCAGGCTGATATCGGCGGTATAGCGTGAGGGCATCATCACCGCCTGCACCCGGTCAGCACCAATCGCATCAACGGCAATAGCCAACGTCAGGGCTGAATCAATCCCGCCGGACAAACCGATGATGGCTCCACGGAACCTGTTTTTTTCAATATAGTCACGTACGCCCAGCACCAGTACCTGGTAGATGCCGGCAACGTCCTCGATGCGTGCAGAAATTTTTCCCGGCAACACTTCAATACCCTCGGCACCCTTCTCAAAATCTACCGGATACAGGCCTTCCTCACAGGCTGGCGTCCGCACCACAGTGGCTGAATGGCGATCCAGCACAAAGGATTCACCATCAAACACCAGTTCATCCTGGCCACCCACCAGGTTGACATAAACGACAGGACAGCCAGTTTCACCAACACGCTCGGCGACTACCGACTCACGTTCATTGGACTTGCCGGTATGAAACGGTGATGCATTGAGGTTCACCAGCAACTGCGCACCAGCATCAACAGCGGCACGGGCCGGCTCCGGCGCCCAGATATCCTCACAGATCGTCACACCAATGTGTACGCCGGCGACTTCCGTCACACAGAACCCGTCACCGGGCACAAAATACCGCCTCTCATCGAATACACTGTAGTTGGGCAGGTGGTGCTTGCGACAGCAGGCGACTATCCTGCCATCACAGATCAGTGAGGCGCTGTTGTAATGGTCCTGGTGAGTCTGCTCCGGGTGCCCGACCAATAGATGAATGCCACGCACCTCTGTGCAGAGTCGCTCCAGCCCTTCAGCTACCATGTCATGCAGGGCAGGCCGTAGCAGCAGATCCTCCGGAGGATAACCGGTCAGGGTCAGCTCGGGAAAAACAATCAGGTCGGCATCCAGCTCATCACGGGCACGTATTGCACAGTCAATAACGCGTGATACATTACCCGGCACATCACCGACGCGCAGATCGACCTGCGCCATCACCAGCCGCAACGCGGATGCCTGTGGTCGCGTGGTCACGATCCCGCCAGCAATTCCTGCATGCGTATGCCCATATCGGCCGGTGACCGCACTACCGCCACACCCGCCTCGTCCAACGCTGCAAACTTGGCTTCTGCCGTACCCTTGCCGCCGCTGATGATAGCGCCGGCATGCCCCATACGCTTGCCCGGTGGTGCAGTGACCCCGGCGATGTAGGCAACGACCGGCTTGCTCATATGGTCGGCAATGAAGGCGGCGGCCTGTTCTTCAGCACTGCCACCAATCTCGCCGACCAGAATGACGCCTTCCGTATCCGGGTCACGCTCGAAACGTTCCAGGCAATCGATAAACTCCAGACCGTGAATCGGATCACCACCAATACCCACACAGGTGGTCTGACCCAGTCCGGCCTGGGTTGTCTGGTATACGGCTTCATAGGTCA
>CAZVBD010000042.1:0-17467 GCA_964625255.1 uncultured Thiohalobacter sp.
TCATCCGCGCAGGTCGGTGTTTTGAGAGCCAATTCAATGCCCTGGCAACTTCCGGGTAATGCCGCACGACGACCGTCTCAAGGTCGTTTCTACCAGCGCCCGAGAGAAAGGCGGGTATTTTGAGGGGGGGCGCGTTTCGTGTCAATTGCGGGTCGGAAAATATCTCCGCAGTTGATACGCTTACCGCCGGGTCCAGCACCAGAAACCAGGGTTCATCGAGTGCATCGAGCGGGGTCAGCCGTTCACCCACACCCTCGGCCCAGGCCGCGCGTCCGCGCACAAAGACCGGTACATCCGCACCCAGCTGGAGACCGATTTCAGCCAGTTCATCCTCATCAAGACCGAGCTGCCACAGGAAATTGAGCGCCACCAGTGTGGTAGCGGCATCGGAACTGCCGCCGCCAAGCCCGCCACCGGCCGGCAGTTGTTTGTCGAGACGAATGTGCAGGCCGGCCTGATAACCGGTTTTCAGTTGCAGCGCACGCAGGGCGCGGACAACCAGATCATCCTCCGGCGCAATGCCCGCCAGGCCACCCACCAGTTCAATTTTGTTGCCGGGTACTGTTTCAAACCAGAGACGATCGCCGTGATCAAGAAACTGAAATACGGTCTGCAATTCGTGATAACCGTCAGCCCGACGCCCGGTGATGTGCAGAAAACGATTAATCTTGGCCGGTGCAGGCCAGCTCGTCGTCTCGGGCGCTGCACTCATTGCAGCGCCCAGTCATCGACAATCACCTTGACGTGCAAGCCATCGCGCTGCAACTCAAGACGCGTGGGCAAGGTGTAATTGCCAACCGTCTGGTAACGACGGTAGTTAATCTGCCAGCCATGCTGTTGCAGGGAAACCAGGTGTCCGTCAGCATCCAGTTGCGGTTGTGCCTCACCCTTGCGATCCGGCAAACCACGCAGCCAGTATTCCAGCCCGGCAAGCGGTAATCGCCAGCCGCTTTCCTGTTCCAGCAGTTGTTCCGGCCTGGTGGAAAATACAGCCTGCTGGCCGGCTCGTTTCAGCCAGACACCGGCCTCACTGCCTTCCAGCTCCATGGCGCCCTGACCAAACAGGCCACGCAGTCGAATGCGGTAATTTTCGCCCGTCTGCTTCCAGTCAAAACCGGCTCTCCCACCATCCTCATCGGTACGTACAGCAATTCGTCCACGCGCCTGCCAGGTGCGCAGTGCCGACAAGGCTTGCTGATGCGCCTCCCATGCCCCGGCATCTGCGGGCGCCCGTAACGGCACCTGCGTCGCACAGGCTGACAGGAGCAATGTTAGACAAATCAGTCTGAACACGGGGCGCCGGTTCAGGGAGCAAGTCGCCGAATAGTATCTTCGAGCAGACGATCACCGGGATTGGCCTTACGGGCTTCTTTCCACAGAGCCAGCGCAGCATCCTTTTCGCCCATCGCCCACAACACCTCGCCAAGGTGTGCGGCAATCTCTGCATCCTTTGTCACAGCGTAAGCTTTTTCCAGGTAATCGCGTGCCACCGAAAGGCGCCCGAGACGGTACATAACCCAGCCCATGCTATCGATCACAGCCGGATCATCCGGCGTCTGCGCATAGGCGCGCTCGATCAGCTTCAGGGCTTCGTCATAGCGGTCGGTACGATCTGCCAGCGTGTAGCCGAGCGCATTCAGCGCCCGGGCATTGTCCGGCTCGATGGTCAGCACATGGCGCAGGTCCGCCTCAGCCTGATCCAGGCGCCCCAGCCGCTCAGCCACCAGTGCGCGTGCATACAACACCTCAATATCATCCGGGCGGATTTGCAGGTAATCACTGTAAAGTTTGAATGCTTCTTCGTGCCAGTCGATGCGGGTCAGTATGCCACCCTCAATCAGATACAGGCGTTGTGACTGGGCAGGCTGGGCAAGACGTAATTTGCGCAGACGCTCACGCGCGGTGCCGACATCACCCTCCAGTGCTTCCATATTGGCAATGCGCACCTGGGCCTCAAACAGGTGGTCTCCTTTCACTACCTTGCCGTACCACTTGATCGCCTCCTTGCGTTTTTTCTGGTCTTCGGCGATAGCACCCAGGTAGTAGTAGGACTGTTGTTCCTGTACATCCAGCTTGAGCAGCTTTTTGAACATCGCCCTGGCTTCATCCAGGCGGTTGGCTTCCAGTGACAACAACGCCAGTGAATAGATAACCTGGACATTGTCCGGTTTTTGTTCAAGAAGCTGATAATACTGCGCACGCGCGGCATCAAAATCTTCCAGATCAACCAGCAGACGCGCATAGGCCAGGCGCAGCCCGACATCCTCCGGGTTGGCCTGTAATGCTTCGATGAATTGCTGGCGGGCAAGTTTGCCCTGCCCCTGTTTGAGAGCAATCTGGGCACGCAGTATCACGGCGTCTGTACGCCCTGGCTGCAACGCCAGTACCCGCTCGATCTGTTGTGTGGCCAGCACCCAGTCCTCGGCATGTACCGCAAGGCGCGCATAGGCAAACTGGGCATCAATATCATCCGGCCGTAAGGTCGCCAGTTTGGCCATAACCTCCAGGGCATGCCCCTTGTCGGGTTCACGCGCCAACATGGCCAGCAGCGGCTGGTAGGGGCTGGCCGCATTGGCCGGCTGATGCTTGAGCAAATAGTCAAACTGTTCGACGGCTTCCTGCGTCTCACCGTTGCGTAACGCCAGCGCGGCCAGCGCCTGACGCGCCTCCAGTTTGTCCGGCGCCAGTTCCACCCAGCGTCGCGCCGCCTGTAGCGCAATGTCCTGACGTTTGCCGTACATGGCAACATTCAGCGCCCGCTCGGCAATTCGCGGGTCATCGCTGGTACGCGCGGCTTCCAGGTAGCTGGCACCGGAAATATCCAGCACACCACGCTGACCGGCAATTTCTCCCAGCAGAATTTCGTAGAGCAGCTCAGAGGTCAGGGGTTCGGGAACCGCAGGCACCTCGTCGTGCTGATCTGCCGGCAAGATGGATTCGGCAGGGACTGCCTCCGGAATCTGTCCGGTGGGTTCAGCCTCCTTGTCGGAAGGCTTCAGCAAAGGCGTGCTGCAGGCTGCCAGCAACAGGGCGGTTAAAACCACTGTGCCAACCCGGGAAACGGTATTTTTACGTGTAAAACCAATCATCTTTTCAGGTTTTCAGCCTTTTATCGGTGGATTCGTGTCACTATACGGCAAAGCTTCGGGGAGCGACAACGAACAGCCCGGAGCAGGCACCGCCACAGCAGTGCTTGTATTCAATCCTTGTATCCCGCACAATTTTTTGTTTCCGTTATTATTTGTTGCACCATGTCCCTGATCGCACTCGGCATCAATCATCGCACCGCGCCCGTCGAATTGCGGGAGCAGGTCGCCATCACTGGCGAAAGTATCAGCGATGCCCTGCGCGGGCTGACCGCGTTGCCCTCGGTCAACGAAGCCGCCATTCTGTCTACCTGCAACCGTACCGAACTGTATTGCGGCCTGCAGGCGTCCGGACTTGACGATATTACCGACTGGCTGGCGAGCTACCACAAGCTCGATCCGGCACTGATTCGCCCCTACCTGTATTCCTTTCCGGATGAAAGTGCCGTGCGTCATCTTTTGCGCGTCGCCGGCGGGCTGGACTCCATGATCATTGGTGAACCGCAAATCCTCGGGCAGATGAAAGAAGCCTATCAGGTCGCTAGTGATGCAGGTACGCTGGACAGCGCGCTGGGCCGTTTGTTCCAGCACACCTTCTCGGTCGCCAAACAAATCCGCACGGATACGGCCATCGGCGAGAGTCCGGTTTCGGTGGCATTCGCCGCCATCAGCCTGGCAAAACAGATCTTTGGCGATTTCACCAAGCAGACAGCACTGCTGATCGGTGCCGGTGAAACCATTGAACTCACTGCACGACATTTGTGCGACCAGCAGCTCGGTCGACTGGTTATTGCCAACCGTACGCCTGAAAATGCCCATCGGCTGGCGGCACGTTTCGACGGCTATGGCATCGGGCTGGATGAAATCCCCGCCCATCTCGCCGAAGCGGATATTGTGATCTCGGCGACCGGCAGCCCGCAGACTATTCTCGACAAGGCAACGGTGAAAAAAGCGCTGAAAAACCGCAAACACCGACCTGTGTTCATGGTGGATATTGCCGTGCCCCGGGACATTGAGGCCAGTGTCGCGGAACTGGAAGACATCTACCTGTACACGGTGGACGATTTGCAGGATGTCATCCAGGAAAATCTCAAGTCACGTCAGCAGGCCGCGCAGCAGGCCGAAGAAATCATCGATGTGCAGGTGGAGCGATTCATGAGCTGGCTGCGCGCGCAGGATGCGGTGGCCACTATACGGGACTACCGAAGACACGCCGAACAGCAGCGCGACGAAGTCATCAACAAGGCACAACAGATGCTTGCCAGCGGTAAAGACCCGCAGCAGGCGCTGGAGTTTCTTGCCAATACACTGACCAACAAACTCACCCATACCCCCAGCGTACGCATTCGTGAGGCGGCAGAAAACAGCGACCGCGAACTGCTCAATGCAGCCCGGGTGCTGTTCAATATAGACAATAATAAATCGTGAACCCTTCGCTGGAAAACAAACTGCAAACTGTCGTTGAACGGGCCGAGGAAGTCAGCGCACTGCTTTCAGACCCCGACGTCATATCCGATAACAACCGCTTCCGTGAGCTGTCGCAGGAATACGCACAGATCACGCCGGTCGTGAATTGTTTCGAGTCACTGCAACAGGCTCTCAACGATGAAGCCGCCGCACAGGAGATGCTAAAAGATCCGGATCCTGAGCTGCGCGACATGGCGGGTGAAGAACTGGAAGATGTCCGCCAGCGCCGCGAGGCACTGGAACTGGAACTGCAAAAACATCTGCTGCCAAAAGACCCCAACGACAACAAGAACGTATACCTGGAAATCCGTGCCGGTACCGGTGGTGACGAAGCGGCCATCTTTGCCGGTGATTTGTTCCGCATGTATTCACGTTATGCCGAAACACAGCGCTGGGCAGTTGAAATTCTCAGTGAAAACGAGGGTGAACACGGCGGCTACAAGGAAGTCATTGCCCGTATCAGCGGCAACAACGTCTATGCCCGACTCAAGTTTGAGTCCGGTGTGCACCGCGTGCAACGTGTTCCGGAAACCGAATCTCAGGGACGCATTCATACCTCGGCGGCTACCGTCGCCGTGTTGCCCGAAGCGGAAGAAACAGAAGCCGTCAATCTCAACCCGTCAGAGCTCAAGGTCGACACTTACCGCGCCTCCGGCGCTGGTGGTCAGCACATCAACAAAACTGACTCCGCTGTGCGTATCACCCACCTGCCGACCGGTGTCGTTGTAGAATGCCAGGACGAACGGTCACAGCACAAGAACCGTGCGCGGGCATTGTCACTACTGGCCTCCCGCCTGCAGGCCGCAGAAGATGATAAACGCCACCACGAAGAGAGTGAAGCGCGCCGCAACCTGGTCGGCAGTGGTGACCGTTCGGAACGTATCCGTACCTATAACTTCCCCCAGGGCCGCATCACTGATCACCGTATCAACCTGACATTATACAAGCTGGACGACATCATCCAGGGGACGCTCGACCCGATCATCGAACCGCTGTTGAGTGAAGACCAGGCCGACCGGCTGGCGGAACTCAGCGCACAGGGCAGCTGAACACCCGGTGACCAGCATTGCACAAGCATTACAGCACGCCAGTGAACAGCTGCATGCCAACGACACGCCGCGACTGGATGCGGAAGTCCTGCTGATGCACGTACTCGATAAACCCCGCAGCCACCTGCACGCCTGGCCCGAGGCCTCACTGGATGCCGAACAACTGACCCGTTTTGACATGCTGATTACGCAGCGTGTTGCAGGACAACCGGTTGCCTACCTGACCGGCCGTCGGGAATTCTGGTCACTGGAACTCAACGTCACGGCGCACACGCTCATCCCGCGACCGGAGACAGAACTGCTGGTCGAACAGGCACTGTTGCGATTACCGGCCGACCGGTCATTGCGCATTCTCGACGCAGGCACCGGCAGTGGCGCTATCGCCCTGGCGCTGGCGCATGAACGACCGCACTGGCAGCTCTATGCCAATGACCGTTCCATGGCCTGCCTGGACGTGGCACGCCACAATGCTGTACGGCTCGATCTGACCAATGTCCATTTTTTTACCGGCGACTGGTGCAGTGCCGTTGCCGATCAATCGCTCGATGCGCTGATTTCAAATCCACCCTATATCCCCGAGCGGGATCAGCATCTCACCGAAGGCGATGTTCGCTTCGAACCTCGCCGCGCACTGACGGCTGGCGTTGATGGCCTCGATGACCTGAAACAGCTTGCAGTCACCGCCTCTCGCGTACTCGGACCGGCCGGGCAAATTCTGCTGGAGCACGGTTTTGACCAGGCAGAAAACGTTATTAGTTTTTTGATAAACAATGGGTTAATAGATGCGGGCAGCGCCAGAGATCTGGCTGGACACGGGCGCGTCAGTTACGCCAGCAAACCCGGCTGACGCGATACTCGCGACTCCCCTGATTTTGGTATAGGATTTCCCGATGGAACAGTCTGACACTGACACCATCAAACATCGGGAAATCGCTTTTCGCGATATCCTCCCGGGGCAACAACAGGCACTCGATGCACTGCTGGCATTGAATGATATCGACGGTATGCTGGATATTTGCCTGGCTGATTCGTCGTGCAACGCCATCCGCGTCAGTTATGATCTGCGCCAGATCGATCTCTATACCCTTGAAGCCCTGTTATTCGAACTGGGTTTTCATCTCGATAACAGCCTGCTCACCCGCCTCAAGCGTGCGCTGTACTACTACACCGAGGGCATCGAACTGGAAAACATCTCGACCGGTCGCGACCAGGATCAAAGCACCCGCGATATATTCATGCATTGCTACCTCAACCACCGTCATGGCTGCCGTGATTCACGACCCGAGCACTGGCGCCGCTACCTGTAAAACCACTCCACCCTGTTTTTTTAACGGCTCGGCCGGTATCGTCACAGCATGGACGATAACCAGTTACTCCGTTACAGCCGACAGATCCTGCTCCCCCAATTCGGTACCGATGGCCAGCAAACCCTGCTGGACTCACGTGTGCTGGTGATTGGTGCCGGCGGACTCGGTTCTCCTGCTGCACTGTATCTGGCCGCTGCCGGCGTGGGACAGCTGGTGATTGCCGACGACGACGAGGTCGATCTGTCCAACCTGCAACGCCAGATCCTGCATCGTTATTGCGATATCGGCAAACCCAAAGTCGACTCGGCAAAAGACACACTGAATGCACTCAACCCGGATGTAGACGTCATAACCCTGGCGACCCGGCTGCAGGGCGAGGCGTTAAACGCTGAAGTCAGGAAGGCGGATCTTGTGGTGGATGCCAGTGACAACTTCGACACCCGCTTTGCCGTCAACCGCGCCTGCGTGGAAACCGCTACAGCGCTGGTGTCCGGCGCCGCAATCCGCCTGGAGGGACAGGTTTCGGTGTTCCTGCCCGAAGACCCGGACAGCCCCTGCTACCGTTGTCTGTACCGGGAAGGTGAAGACCCGGAGCAGACCTGTGCCGACAACGGTGTACTGTCACCGATTGTCGGCATCATCGGCAGCCTTCAGGCGCTGGAAGCCATCAAGGTATTACTTAAGCTGGGCGATACGCTGTGTGGCCGCCTGCTGGTCTTTGACGGCCTGTACAATGAATGGCGCAGCATGAAACTCAGACGCGACCCGGCCTGCCCGGTCTGTGGAAACAGAAAAACATGAAGCATGTCAAACTCCCCCGCCCGCTGGTCAATCGAATCCTGTCACTGGCTCAGCGTGCGCCGGACAGGGAAATCTGCGGGCTGGTCAGCGCACGTGACAACCAGCCACTGCGCTGTATCCCGATCACCAATATCGCAGAACAACCCGAACGGTTATTCAGCATGGACCCGGCCCAACAGATCGATGCCATGCGACAGATGCGTGAACAGGGTGAAGCACTGTTTGCCATTTACCATTCGCACCCCACCGGGCCTGCTGAACCTTCTGTCACCGATATCGAACAGGCCGGCTACCCGGAGGCCTTGCACCTGATTGTGTCGTTGAATACGGAAGGTGTCCTGGAACTGAGTGGTTACCGGTTTGAGAATGGCGAGGCGGTGGCGGTGCACCTGGAAATACTGGAAGACTGAACGTTATTGCAGATTTCCACTGCCCTGATCACTCATCAGGTGCTTCAGATCAGCACTGATTTTCTCAACACTGTCTTCCCCGGTGGCCAGCAGACGCGCGGCCCCGTCAACATCGAAAATAAACACCGCACTGCTGTGCGAAACTTCGTACTGACCATCCGCATCCGGCTTGCCAAATCCATAGCTGACACGATAGCGTTTGGTCAGGGCACGCAGCTGATCCGGTGTCCCGCTCAGGGCTGTAACGCGTGGGCCAAACGCCTGTCCGTAACGTTGCAGAACCGCTGCCGTATCGCGTTTCGGGTCCACTGAAACAAACAGAATACGCGTCCGCTCGGCCGCCTCACCCAGGTTACGCGTGGCGTTAACCAGGCTGGCCAGTGTCGTGGGGCAGATGTCCGGGCAATGGGTGTAACCGAAGTACACCAGCACAATGTTGCCTCGAAAATCCTTCGCATACCGGGGCTTCCCGGTACCATCATGCAGCTCGAATTCCAGTGGTGGCATGAGGCCGCTAAGGTCGTAAAGACCCCAGGGTGAGGGCGAACGATCACACCCCGACATTAGCATCGACAGCGCAACTACCCACCACAAACGATGTCTGAGTCGCATCATTGTCCGGTCGCGTCACGCAGCATGAAATTAACCGGCAGGTAACTACCGTCCGAGAACTCCAGCGTCACCGTTACCTGTCCTCCCGGTTGCAGATCACCGGTCGATCTGAACAGCATCAGATGGTAGCCCCGAGGTTTCAGTTCCACCATCTTGCCTGCAGGAATCACCAACTTATGTACCTGACGCATACGGGCGACACCACTCTGTTCTGAACTCAGGTGGAGTTCGATGGCGCCAAAGCGTGCACTCTGCATACCCACCAGCTGCACACTGTTCACCCCGTTATTGTCCAGTTCAAGATAGCCGGCTGCAGGCAGATTACCGGGTAGCAGGCGTATCCAGGCGTCCCGTGCGGTAACGTCCGCTGCGTCTGCACTGCCGATGCCGATGGCCATCAGTAACAGGGTTACCGGTATCAGGCGCATAGCCGGCATGTCAGGAAACCACCGGCGTTGGCAATTCAGCTTCCCGGTTCTCGGTGCTCCAGCGCCGTATCAACAACAGCACCGCGATGACACTCATCATGCTTGCCGGTATCCAGGTTATCAGCCCGGCAATCTGCTGATCGACCAGCGGGCTGATCGGCCAGGCACGACCACACACGTTATACACCGAGAAAAGTGACTCTTTTGCCAACGCCATGTGCGCACCGATAAGAATCTGCGGCGGTACGATCAGGGTCAGGATGACGATACGGGCACCATAACCCAGCCGGCCCGCTGCGTGTCTCGGGCGTGGATCGAGAATCAACCACCAGAACAGTAACGCATCGAGCAGCATGCTCCAGTTCATCAACTGGTAACGACTGGCGCTCAACATGGCAGTGAAATGAATGTCTGGCAGCAGCCAGAAGTAAATCAGGCCCACGAACAGCAACGGGGCCACCACCACATTCTGCAAGAGGGCATACAGGAACCGGACGGGGGCCGAACGCCACAACGGTGTCAGGATAACCGCTGTAAATTTTTCCGGGACACCCTGTGGCAAAACTTTCAGGGGAGCACCCAGCATCATCAGGAAAGGTCCGAGATGGTGCAGCACCAGGTGCTGGAGCCGGTGTATCCATAACATGTGTTGCGACAGGTAATCGAACCAGGTTTGCATCACCAGGTAGACAATGATTATCCCGGTCATGTAGGACAGCAACGGCCAGTAACCGACCGGCTGATCAGAGCGCCTGCAACGCAACCAGCCACGCAGATAGAGGCCTGCCGCCAGCAGGCAGAACAGGGCAACGGCGGGGGAAAATTCCCAGGGCAGAAGATACTGGATAAAAGGCGTCATAGTCTGGTTATCGGTGACAAAAACAGGACCATCCATTATCTCGACTCGGCAGGTGGATATGATAACGACTCCTCCGGAGCAAGGCGAACCCGTCATGGCATAACAAGCCCGTCACGTGGCCAGGCAACTGCGGCACACCCTTTCCTAACTATCTGATTGTGCGACAAATGCAACACAAAGCCTGCAATTCTCACCCGGTCACAAAATTTTCATACTCACGTCACGAGAGTTTCAACTCTGTCGCCTATTCTTGCTACGCCGCTGGAGGGCAGTACGCATCCACGCAGGTATG
Organism: uncultured Thiohalobacter sp.; assembly: GCA_964625255.1. Taxonomy (GTDB): domain Bacteria; phylum Pseudomonadota; class Gammaproteobacteria; order DSM-19610; family DSM-19610; genus Thiogranum. The sequence goes on from CAZVBD010000042.1 coordinate 10,312, forward strand.
AAATCTTATTGGTCTTTCATTCAGTTTCAGGAGATGACATGAATCCATTCGCCAGAAAGCACCTTGTAATCGCACTTTTGTTAGCCGCCACCCAGACAGCCTCTGCCGGTACCGATGTATTTTTTAACCCTCTGACGCAGCCCGCTGCGATAGCCCAGGTACCCGACCACATTAACGAACTGAATTCGCCCTGGCAGGCACCTGCCGGCGTCACATATAAAAACCTGATCAGCATGCACAAAATCGACGCAGACCCTTCCCAGTCTACTGTGCGCGTCCCCGGCTTTGGGTCCAGCGCTTCAAACACAGACATGAGCGCCTTCGATCCGAGCGGCCGTTACATCTTTTTGCCACATGAAACCATGTTCGGTGCAGGCGTGACCCGCTATGACATCGAGACTGATCACGCCGTCAACCTGTTCAAGGGTGACATGAACGGCGGACAGGGCGACTGGAGCAATGACTTTGGCGCCTTCGACCCGGCCACCTGGACACCCGTCAACACCTTGCTGCTTGGCGAGGAATGGTCCGGCGAAGGCCGCCTGTTTGAGCTGATGAACCCGATGGCCGACGTAGAAGCCGGCGAAGCTGTTGAGATTCGTGAGCTGAACGCCATACCCAACGTTTCGCACGAAGGACTGCGCTTTAATCACGACGGTACAGCACTGTATTTCGTCGATGAAGACAAATCAGGCTCGATCTACAAGTTTGTGCCATCTGTTGAAGGTGACTACAGCAAGGGCCAGTCCTTTGTGCTCGTCGTCGATGCCTTTGACGGTGACCCGGCTGTCCGCTGGAACGTCGGCATTAATGCGGGTACGACTCGTACCGGTGCCGCCCAATGGCTACCACTGACGGATGTCAACGGTGTTGCGTTGACCACGACCAACCCGTTCCGCAACGGCCCAAGCCGAAGCAGCAACCCGGACCTGATCCGTGGCGGACGTGCCGCTGCTGATGAGGTGGGTGCCACTCCGTTCGGTCGTCCGGAAGATGTGGAAGTCGGCTACCTGGCCAACGGCAACGAAGTGTTGTATTTCAATGCCACCTCCGAACATGCTGTCTACTCTATCGAGGAACTCAGCAGTGGAGCCGCCATGGTACGTCTGGCAGCCAGTACATCCACACCGAGGAATCTGGGTTATGCCGCTACCACCGCACAACTGGATTCACCCGACAACCTGGCCCAGGACGCCCTCGGCAATATCTACATTGTCGAAGACAAGCCTGACCCGATGGTGGCAGGCGATGATGTCTGGTTCATGCGCGACACAGATGGTGACGGTGTAGCTGAATCCATTGACCACTTTATGAGCCTGCAAGTGAAAGGCGCAGAAAGTACCGGCATGATTTTCAACCCGGCCAAACCCACCCAGTTCATTATCAACGTACAGCACCCTGAAAGCACCGGCGTAAACGGTGGCCAGGGTGACTCTACCTGGATGTATGACTTAACGGACGTGGTGGCACCGCCTTGCGTCAGGGACGAAAACGATCATGAAGATGAAGATCGTGGCCGCAACGAACGTCGTGAAATAAAAACCTGTAATAACAGCGATGACGCCAACTTTATCAAAAAACTGGTCAAGGCAGGCAAATAACGCTGATTCATCAACCCGGCATTTCTTCAAATAAGTAAACCGTCACCTCACAGGGACGTGAGATGACGAAATAACGGCTGGGAGCCCGGGCCTGTCGAACGTGAAAAAGAAGGTGGCGCCCTTGTCTACCTCTGACTCGGCCCAGACACGGCCATTGTGACGGTGGATGATACGTTCCACGGTCGCCAGTCCGATGCCTGTGCCCTCGAACTCATCGGCCTTGTGCAGACGCTGAAAAATACCGAACAGCTTGTTGGAATAGCGCATATTAAAACCTGCACCATTGTCTTTAACAAAATAAACAAGCGCATTGTCTTGTTCCAGCACCCCCATTTCAATAAAAGCATGATCTTTCTTGCTGGTATATTTCCAGGCATTTCCGATCAAATTATCCAGCAGGACACCCAGTAGCGCCCTGTCGCCCCTGGTTTGTATTCCCGGCATCACCCGCACATCCACGTGGCGTTCAGGTTCTGCTTCCCGCAACCTGTCGATCACAGTGCAGGCAAGCTTGCTCATATCCACATCCGCCCATTGCATATCACCCCTCGCCATCCGTGACAGTTGCAGGATGTCATCGATCAGTCTCCCCATGCGTTGACTGGCAGCACGCACTCTGCGCAGATGATCTCTTCCCAAATCGCCGATAGTATCCGCACAATCTTCTTCCAGCGCATGAGAGAAACCGTCGATAGCACGCAAGGGGGCACGCAGGTCATGGGATACCGAGTAGGCGAATGCCTCCAGTTCCCGGTTGGCAACTTCCATTGCATGGGTGCGTTCTGAAACAAGCTCTTCGAGATGACCGCGGTGGATACGAAGTTCATCTTCAATTTTTTTCTGCCTGCTGATATCGGTAATTGTTCCCACATAGCCGATCACGTTACCCTGGACGCCCGGTTCGGCGGTGGCCCGTACCAGCAGCCAGCTGACTGTACCGTCCGGGCGCTGGAATCGACATTCCGTGTAAAACGGAACGTGTGTTTTTGTCGCCAGATACCACTCATCACTCACACGCTGGCGGTCCTCCGGGTGCAACGCCATTGACCAGCCTTCACCCAGTGCCTGTTCGGAATCCATACCGGCTATCTGGCACCACCGTTCATTGGTATAGATACAATGACCGGCAACGTCGGTACGAAAAATACCCACCGGTGCGATACGCGTCAGCGCATGGTAGCGTCGCTCGCTTTCCAGCCTGATTCTCTCCGCCTGTCGGCGTTCAGTAATATCCAGGATAATGGCGATGAAGACAGGAGGGGATTCTTCGGTGGCAAGCTGGAGCCTTACCTCGACCGGGTAGCAGCTACCGTCCTTGCGCTCGTGAACTGTTTCGAAAACGACCCTTTCCTGCTGACCGTCCCGTAACGGTTCCAGTAACGTGGCAAACTCCGCTGCATCAACTTCGGGCTTGATGTCGGTAGCCGTCAGCTGTTGCATTTCCTGCATGGTGTAACCGAGGTTCTGCAAGGCACCTCGCGAGACATTGAGAAAATGCAGATTATCGGCCGCAAACAGGTAGATTTCGTCGAACGAATTTTCCAGTATACGCCCCCAACGCTTGCGCAAAGCGTCGCTGGCCTGTGTTCCCTCGATCTGATCGGATGACATTCTGTTATTGCCTGGCCCTATTGGCGAAAGTAATAACACAACCGGGCAATTATTTCCCGGACCCCGACGCTGGATACATCACCCGGTTATCCCGTCGTACACGGGAACAGACCGCTACCGGTATCCCGTCAATCCCCAGATAACAATTGCTTAAGAATCTTGTTCACTTCACCCGGGTTGGCCTTGCCCTGGGTGGCTTTCATCACTTGTCCGACAAAAAATCCCAGCAACTTCGCCTGCCCGCCCCGGTACTGTTCAACCTGTTTGGGGTTGTTATCCAGTACGTCACGCACCATTTTCTCAATGGCACCGGTATCGCTGATCTGCTTCAGGCCTTTCTTTTCGATCACGATGTCAGCATCAGCTTCACCCTGACACAGGGCTTCGAACACCTGCTTGGCGATCTTGCCGGAAATGGTGTTGTCACTGATGCGTTTCAGCAGGCCACCCAGCTGTTTGGCGCTGACAGGCGAGGCGTCAATATCGATGCCTTCACGATTCAGCAAACCGGAGACTTCACCGGCCACCCAGTTAGCGGCCAGCTTGCCTTCACCACCGGAGGTTTCTGTCACCTGTTCGAAGTAATCGGCCATTTCACGGCTGGCGGTCAGAACCGCTGCATCGAGGCTCGACAAATCATACTGTGTGATAAAGCGTTCACGTTTGGCATCCGGCAATTCAGGCAGCGTGTTGCGCACTGCTTCAATAAAGTCATCGTCGAGCATGACCGGCAGCAGATCGGGGTCGGGGAAGTAGCGATAATCATTGGCCTCCTCCTTGCTGCGCATGGAACGCGTCTCATCGCGATCTGAATCGTACAGGCGGGTTTCCTGCACTACCTTGCCACCACCTTCCAGAACGTCGATCTGGCGTCTGATCTCGAAGTTGATGGCGCGCTCGACGAAACGGAAGGAGTTAATGTTCTTGATTTCGGCACGTGTACCAAGTTCTTCCTGGCCTTTCGGTCGCATGGACACATTGGCATCGCAACGGAAGGAACCTTCCTGCATATTACCGTCGCAAATATCCAGGTAACGCACCAGTACATGGATCTTTTTCATATAGGCCACGGCCTGCTTCGCCGAGCGCAGGTCCGGTTCTGAAACGATTTCCAGCAAGGGTGTGCCCGCCCGGTTCAGATCAATACCGGTCTCGCCGTGGAAATCTTCGTGCAGGGACTTGCCGGCGTCCTCTTCGAGGTGTGCACGGGTGATGCCGATACGCCGGGTTTCACCCTCCTCCAGGTCAATATCGAGATAACCGTCGTGCACGATGGGCAACTCAAACTGGCTGATCTGGTAACCCTTGGGCAGGTCGGGGTAAAAATAATTCTTGCGCGCAAACACGGAACGTTTCGCCACGGTGGAATGCGTGGCCAGACCAAAACGTGCCGCCAGTTCTACAACCTTTTCATTCAGCACCGGCAACACGCCGGGCAACCCCAGGTCGACGGCACAGGCCTGGGTATTCGGCTCGGCGCCGTAGGCGGTCGGGGCGCCGGAAAAGATCTTGCTGGTGGTCGAGAGCTGCGCGTGTATTTCCAGCCCGATGACAACTTCCCATTCCATACTCAGGACTCTCTCTTATTCGTAGCCCGCAGGGCGCTGCATGTGCCAGTCGGTGACCTGCTGGTAGCGATGCGCCACATTCAGCAACCGGCCTTCATCGAAATAGTTACCAATCAACTGCAAACCGACCGGTAAACCGCCGACCAGGCCGGCGGGGATGGACATGCCCGGCAACCCGGCAAGGTTCACGGCAATGGTGTAGATATCCGACAGGTACATGGTGACCGGGTCGTCGGACTTCTCACCGAGTTTAAATGCCGTGGTGGGTGCGGTTGGCCCCATGATGACATCGACCTCTTCAAAAGCCTTAACGAAATCATCACGGATCAGGCGGCGGATCTGCTGCGCCTTCAGATAATAGGCATCGTAATAACCGGCGGACAGGGCGTAGGTGCCGATCATGATACGGCGCTTGACCTCGGCACCAAACCCTTCACCACGCGAGCGCGTATACAGGTCATCGAGATCTTTCGGATCCTTACAACGGTGGCCGAAGCGCACACCGTCCATACGCGACAGGTTGGAAGAACATTCCGCTGGTGCGACAACATAGTAAACCGGTACCGACAGGCCACTGTTGGGCAGGCTGATGTCCTTTACGGTGGCGCCCAATGACTTGTATTGCTCAATCGCCACCTCCACGCTGGCGCGCACCCCGGCGTCCAGGCCCTCGTCAAAAAATTCTTTCGGCAAGCCAATCACAAGGCCGTCCAGATCCTGCTCCAGCCCGGCGCTGTAATCGTCAACGAGGCGATCAATGCTGGTGGAATCGCGTGGGTCAAAACCGGACATAGCCTGTAACAGGATCGCCACATCCGCCGCCGAGGCTGCGAACGGCCCGCCCTGGTCGAGACTGGAGGCAAAGGCGATCATGCCATAGCGTGATACGCGTCCGTAGGTCGGCTTGAGGCCGGTGATGCCGCACAGCGCTGCAGGCTGGCGGATGGAGCCGCCAGTGTCAGTACCGGTCGCCAGGGGCGCCAGACGTGCCGCCACGGCCGCTGCCGAGCCACCGGAAGAACCACCTGGCACGCGTTCGCGGTCCCAGGGGTTTTTGACCGGGCCATAAAAGCTGGTTTCATTGGATGACCCCATGGCGAATTCATCCATGTTGGTCTTGCCCAGCATCACCGCACCGGCCTGTTTCAGCTTTTCGGTCACAGTAGCGTCATAGGGGGCTTCAAAATTATCCAGCATGCGTGAGCCGCAACTGGTCCGCACACCGTCCGTGCAGAAAATATCCTTGTGCAGGAAGGGGATGCCCGTCAACGCCCCGGCATTACCGGCGGCAAGGCGTTGATCCGCATCACGCGCCGCCTGCAGGGCCTGGTCGGCCGTTACCGTCACCACACTGTTGAGTGTCGTATCGAAGCGCTCGATACGGTCCAGAAAATGGCGTGTCAGGGCTTCACTGGTGAATTCACCGGCGCGCAGCCCCGCCGCCAGCTCGGAAATGCTTTTTTGATGCATAAGAGGCCCTGTTACTCGATGACGCGGGGAACCAGATACAGACCGGACTCGACGCGTGGTGCGACCTGCTGGAACCTGTCGCGTTGATTTTCCTCGGTAACCGCATCAGGACGCAGGCGCTGGCTGGCGTCCAGTGGGTGCGCCATCGGCTCGATGCCAGTGGTATCCACCGCATTCAATTGTTCGACAAAGGCGAAAATATCGGACAGGCTGCGCGCATAGGTCTCGTTTTCGGCTTCGTCCACGCCCAGCCGCGCAAGGTGCGCGATGCGGCGTACTGTTTCCTGATCCAGTGACATGTTTCCCGTCTCTTAATGACTCGTTCAGTGAGGACGCGAAAGGTAGCATATTTACCCGCAATATTGCAGGCGCGCATGCAATACCGGGCCGGACTTTACCGTGTCACGGCCGGCTAACCGCCATTCAGGCGCGTTATTTGCTTGCCCATTGAAGCCCCCGTTGTTAGATTACATCCTTTTACCACGCTACGGATTCAGCACCCGATGTTCAGAAGCCTGATGGGGATGTTCTCCAACGATCTTTCCATTGATCTGGGTACCGCCAATACCCTGATCTACGTGCGCGATCAGGGTGTTGTGCTCGACGAACCCTCGGTGGTCGCCATTCGTCAGGGTCGCGGACCAGGTGGCCCCAAAAGTATCGCTGCCGTAGGCGCGGAAGCCAAGGCCATGCTGGGCCGGACGCCCGGCAACATCACCGCTATCCGGCCACTGAAGGAAGGCGTTATCGCCGACTTCACCGTCACCGAGAAAATGCTCCAGCATTTCATCCACAAGGTGCATGAAACCCGGTTTTTCCGCCCCAGCCCACGGGTACTGATCTGTGTGCCCTGCGGCTCCACCCAGGTGGAACGGCGCGCCATCAAGGAATCGGCCGCCGGTGCCG
>CAZVBD010000043.1:0-14936 GCA_964625255.1 uncultured Thiohalobacter sp.
TGCCTTGACAAGGTGGGGATTTGCTACCTATAGTGTCGAGAAGTGGGAGCTGGTGGAAAATAGTGGAAAAAAGAGGGGGCAAAGGGAAGTCAGGTGTTTCGAGGTGGTAGCACAGTCAAGCTCGATGCCAAGGGGCGGTTGGCTTTGCCAACGCGCTACCGTGGCGAGATCAGCGAGCGCTACGAGGGCCGCCTGGTGGTGACCGTCCACGATGACGGCTGCCTGCTGCTTTACCCTCAGCCTGAGTGGGAGCAAATCGAGCACCGCCTCATCAATACCCCCAACCTGGATCGCCGGACGCGTGACATGCAGCGCATGTTGGTCGGTTATGCCACTGAAATCGAGATGGATGGCAATGGCCGTATTTTACTGGTGCCGCGTCTGCGCGAGTTTGCACAGCTGGACAAGGCTGTCGCACTCGTTGGTGTAGGCAAGAAATTTGAAATCTGGAATGACGAAACCTGGATGAGTATTGGTAGTAGCTGGAAGGGGCGTGCGGAAGAGAATGGTATGCCGTCCCCCCTTGAATCGCTGACGTTGTAGGCGATGACTCACCAGCATCAGCCGGTACTGCTGACACAGGTACTGGAAGCCCTTCGGGTAAAACCGGATGGCCTCTATGTAGACGGAACCTTTGGGCGTGGCGGACATGCGTCAGCGCTACTGGAAAAGCTTGGTCCCGATGGCAGGCTTCTGGCCTTCGACAAGGATCCTGATGCACTGGCGTTTGCCGCCAGTCAATTTTCCGGTGAGACGCGTCTGCTGATGCGCGAGGGAAGTTTTGGCAACCTGGCGAGCGAAGTATCTGCCCTTGGCTGGCAAGGACGAGTCGATGGAATCATGTTGGATCTTGGCGTGTCATCGCCACAGCTTGACGACGCAGCGCGTGGTTTCAGCTTCCTGTACTCGGGACCGCTGGATATGCGCATGAACCCGCAAGCCGGTACCAGTGCGGCCGAATGGCTGGCACAGGCACCGGACCGGGAAATTGCTGACGTGTTGTGGAGGTATGGTGAGGAACGTTTTTCCCGGCGTATTGCACGTGCCATTGTTAACCGTCGTGAGGAATCTCCCATCACGACGACGTTGCAGCTGGCTGAATTGATTCAGTCAGCCGCGCCGAGTCGCGAACGGCACAAGCATCCTGCGACGCGCAGTTTCCAGGCCATCCGTATTTTTATTAACCGTGAGCTGGAAGACCTCGAAGAGGTTTTGCCGCAGATGATCGAGGCATTGGCTCCCGGTGGGCGGTTGGCCGTCATCAGTTTTCATTCACTCGAAGACCGTATCGTAAAACGTTTTATCCGTGACCAGTATCGTGGACCACAATTGCCACCCGATTTCCCAGTGATACCTGAAGGTTATGAGCCAAAACTGAAGCCTGTCGGTAAGCAGATTCGCGCTGAAGAAGCTGAAATCAAAACCAACCCGCGTGCACGTAGCGCTGTGCTGCGCGTGGCGGAGCGTGTCGCATGAGGATTGTGCTATTGCCGCTGCTGCTGGTTGCCGTGATCGCCAGCGCTGTGGGTGCTGTCTGGTCCCGGCATGAAAGTCGTAAATTGTTTAATGAATTGCAGCAGCTTGAAGGTGAGCGGGATGCCATGAATATTGAATGGGGTCAGTTGCAGCTTGAACAGAGTACCTATACCACGCACGGCAAGATTGAGTCTGCTGCGCGTGAGCGCCTGGGGATGCGAATTCCTGGCGCAAAACAGATGGTGATCCTGAAGCCATGACACATAAGGGGCATATCAGTCAGGTTCGGCGGTTTGTCCTGATTGGGCTGATGCTGACAGGTTTTGCTGTGCTTGCCGGGCGCAGTGCCCAGTTGCAGTTGGTGGATCAGGCATTCCTGCAGGAACAGGGCGATGCACGCCATTTGCGTGTGGTGAAAGTGCCGGCGCACAGAGGCATGATTACGGATCGCAATGGTGAGCCGCTGGCCATCAGTACACCTGTGAAGTCGGTTTGGATCAACCCGCAGGAACTGGTCGCTACACCCAATGAAATGTCACGGGTGGCACAGCTGCTGACGCTGGATGCCGACAAGTTGCAGCGTTTGATCGGCCAGCGTAAAGACCGTGAATTTGTCTACCTGCGCCGTCATGTTGCGCCGGATCTTGCCCGGCAGGTCATGGCGCTGGATGTGCGTGGTCTTTATCTGCAGCGTGAATATCGACGCTATTACCCGGCTGGCGAGGTTGCCGGTCATCTGATTGGTTTTACCAATGTGGATGATCGTGGTCAGGAAGGGCTGGAACTGGCTTACGATGACTGGTTGACGGGTGAGCCTGGCGCCAAGCGCGTCATCAAGGATGGTCAGCGACAAATAGTTGAAGACGTGGAAAATATTCGTTCTGCTCGCCCTGGCCGTGCTCTGACATTGAGCATTGATCGCCGTATTCAGTATCTGGCATATCGTGAGCTAAAAGCTACCGTCACCCGGCACCATGCACGTTCCGGATCGGTTGTAGTGCTCGACAACCGGACGGGCGAGGTGCTGGCGCTGGTCAATCAACCTTCTTTCAACCCGAACAACCGCAGGGGTCTGAAACCAGCCAGGCTTCGCAATCGTGCTGTAACGGATGTCTTCGAGCCGGGTTCAACAATGAAACCGTTTATTGTGGCAGCGGGGTTGCAGACGGGTAAGTACCAGGTTGATACCCGCATCAACACAGCGCCGGGGCTGTTCCAGGTGGGCATACACACTATTCGTGATATGCACAACTATGGTGTGCTGGACCTGACGGGTGTGATCCGCAAATCCAGCAATGTGGCGGCCAGCAAGATCGCATTGTCGCTTGAGCCGGAAACACTCTGGGGTTACCTGTCGGAAGCCGGGTTTGGTGTATCCACGGGCAGTGGTTTTCCCGGTGAGGCAGATGGTCATCTGGCCGGCTATCATCGCTGGCGCGATATCGAGCGTGCGACATTGGCCTACGGCTATGGCTTGTCAGTGACCGCGATGCAATTGGCACAGGCCTACAGCGTATTTGCCAATGATGGCTACCGCGTGCCGGTAACGCTGTTACGGCGTGAAGACAAACCACGGCACGAGGTGGTGTATTCACCTGACGTGGCGCGCAGTGTACGGCGCATGATGGAAAGTGTGGTGCACAAAGGTGGAACTGCACCGAAGGCCGCAGTGCCCGGTTACCGGGTAGCGGGCAAGACCGGTACGGTATACAAGTCAGTGTCAGGCGGTTATTCGAACGACCGGTATATTGCCGTATTTGCCGGAATGGCGCCGGCCAGTGACCCGGATCTGGTGATCGTTGTCATGATCAATGAGCCGCGTAATGGCGAGCACTTCGGTGGGCTGGTGGCTGGCCCGGCGTTCTCCCGCATTATGGCGGGAGCATTACGTTTACTTAATGTGACACCGGACGAAGTCCCGCTGTTGCGTACCCACCGGGACGGGCAGGGAGGTCCGGCATGATGACGGTGCGTTCTTCGTTAAGCGGCGTATCACTTGCTGACTTGCTGGCAGCGCTGCCCCTCGACAGTGTGCCGGCTGATGTCGAAGTGCGGGGTCTGACGACAGACAGTCGTGCCGTACAGCCGGGGGATCTTTTCCTGGCATGTCGGGGTTTACAGGTGCACGGGCTTGCATATCTGGAGCAGGCCGTCACCCGGGGTGCGGTGGCAGTTGTTTATGACCCTGAAGGTTATGAAGACACAGAAACAGTATTTGCTGGTCTTCCTGTACCCATTGTTGCCGTTAGTGGTCTGTCACAACACCTTGGTGTGATCGCTGACCGTTTCTATGCCGGGCCTTCACGTGATATGCATGTGATTGGTGTAACGGGTACAGACGGTAAAACGTCAGTGAGCCATTTTATTGCCCAGGCATTATCGATGAGCGGGAAGCCGGCTGGCTTGCTGGGTACACTGGGTTACGGTATTTACGGTGAACTGCATGCGCCGACACACACCACGCCGGATGCATTGCGTTTGCAGGGAGAGCTTGCCACATTACGTGATCGGGGTGTGAAGCTGCTGGCAATGGAAGTCTCCTCGCACGCACTGCACCAGTATCGCTGTACCGGTATTCGTTTTCATACCGCAGTGCTGACCCAGCTCAGTCGTGATCATCTTGATTACCACGGAAGTCTGGAGGCCTATGCAGATGCCAAGCGCCGCCTGTTCCAGGTGCCTGGACTGCAATGCGCCGTGCTTAATGCCGGTGATGCCTTTGGGCGTGAGTTGATATCCGGGCTGGCCAGTGATGTGCGCGTTATTAGCTGGCAGGTGCAGGACGATGCAGAGCCACTGAGTAAGGAGTGGCTGGCACTGCGCTCGTTGCATGCTTTGCCTGATGGAATGGCGTTGAATATTGATTCAAGCTTCGGCAAGGTGGCGTTTGAGGTACGTCTGCTGGGTGATTTCAATGCGGCTAACCTGCTCGCTGCACTGGGTGCTTTGCTGGCTACCGGCCTGTCTATCGATGAAGCAGCGAAACGCCTTTCTCAGGTGACGACTGTACCCGGTCGAATGGAACTGTTCAGCGCGCCGGGCCGTCCACGTGTAGTAGTTGATTTTGCCCATACGCCAGCGGCACTTGAAGCAGCGCTGAAGGCGCTACGCCCACATTGTGCGGGTAAGCTGGTGTGTGTATTTGGTGCTGGTGGTGACCGTGATACCGGCAAACGTCCGGCCATGGGTGCCGTTGCCGAGCGATGTGCGGACCGGGTTATTGTGACCAGTGATAACCCTCGCCACGAAGTACCGCAGGATATTATGGCGCAGATTCTTGCCGGCATGACGGCGCCTCAACATATTGTGCAGATTGAAAATCGGGGTGAGGCCATCCATGCAGCGATGGTTGCTGCGAGTGAAAATGATCTGGTATTGATCGCTGGCAAGGGCCATGAAAATACCCAGCAGATCGGTGACCTCAAGATAGCGTTCAGTGACCGGGATTGCGTGGTACATGAGTTGAGAGGTGGGGAGTTGTGATGACTCTGCCTTTATCCGAAGCCGCCCGCGTACTGGATGCTGCCCGGTATGGTGCTGATGTCACTTTTGAAGGTTTGAGTACTGATACGCGTACGATCAGGAAGGGCAATTTGTTCGTCGCCCTGCAGGGCCCGAATTTTGATGGCCACGATTACTTGCAACAGGCGCAACGTAAAGGTGCTGTGGCAGCAACTGTCAGCCATATGGTCGAAGGTGCGCTGCCGCAAGTTGAAGTTGAAGACACGCGTATTGCACTGGGGCGGCTGGCCGCATACTGGCGCTCTCGCTTTGACCTGCCGCTGGTGGCTGTGACCGGCAGTAACGGCAAGACCTCGGTCCGGGAAATGCTTGCGGCTATCCTGCGTCCCTGTGGTGATACGCTGGTCACGCATGGCAACCTGAACAATGACATCGGCGTACCGCTAACACTGTCCGGGCTGTCCGTGACACACCGTTATGCAGTCATAGAGTTTGGCGCCAATCATCCCGGGGAGATTGCTTACCTGACTGATATCGCCAGACCGACCGTTGCCGTGGTTAATAACGCTGCACCGGCACATCTCGAAGGTTTTGGTGATCTTGACGGTGTTGCGCATGCAAAGGGTGAGCTGTTCGAGCACCTGTCAGACGACGGGATTTGTATTATCAATGCTGATGATCACTATGCCGGGCTGTGGATGTCATTGGCGGCTTCCCGCAAGGTGATTACCTTCGGGCTTACAGCAGATGCCGATATACGGGCCACCTGGCAAGGCGATATGGACGGTAGTGACATCAGTTTGTATACGCCTTCCGGCCACGTGCGCTTCCATCTGCCTTTACCTGGTCGACACAACGTCATGAATGCGCTGGCTGCAAGTGCAGCGGCTATTGCGCTGGGCGTGTCACCCGAAAGCATTGCGCACGGTCTGTCCGCCATGCACGCGGTCGGTGGACGTTGGCAGCCGTGCAAGGGCTTGCAGGGCGCACAGCTGATTAACGACACCTATAACGCAAACCCCGGCTCACTCAGTGTTGCACTGGAGCTGCTTGCGAATCACCAGGGTGAACGTTGGCTGGTGCTGGGTGATATGGGCGAACTCGGGGATGTCGGCGAAATACTGCATCAGCAGATGGGGCAGCAGGCACGTGATGCCGGCTTGCGTTACCTGTTTGCACTGGGTTCACTGGCGGCTGAGGCGGCTGAGGCCTTTGGTGAGGGTGGTGAAGCCTTCGAGTCACTGGATACGCTGGTGAACCGTCTGCGCGAGCAGTTGCATCCGGGTGTCACGATGCTGGTGAAGGGTTCCCGCACTATGCGTATGGAACGTGTCATCGATGCCCTGCGTGATCGTAACGGGGAGGCGGCCTGACATGCTGGTTTACCTCGCTGATTACCTGAGCCAGTTTAATAGTGGTTTTAACGTCTTCCAGTACCTGACCCTGCGTGCCATTCTGGGCGTGCTGACGGCACTACTGATGTCATTCATCATAGGCCCGATGATGATTCGCCAGCTGAGTTTTCGTCAGATAGGGCAACAGATACGTGACGATGGTCCGGAGTCACACCTGTCCAAGGCAGGGACACCGACCATGGGGGGCGCGCTGATTCTGGTCGCCATTGCAGTCTCTACACTATTGTGGGCCGATCTTGCGAATCGTTATATCTGGGTAGTATTGCTGGTCACGTTGAGTTTTGGTGCTATTGGCTGGGTCGATGATTACCGCAAGATTGTCTATGGCAACAGCAAGGGTCTGTCTGCAGCAGCCAAGTATGGCTGGCAGTCACTGGCGGCGCTCGTCACCGGACTTTACCTGTACTATGCCGCGCAGTCTCCGGCGGAGACAGAATTGATAGTGCCCTTTTTCAAGGATGTGGCTATACCACTTGGTGCCTGGTACATCGTAGTGGTTTACCTTGTGGTTGTCGGTTCCAGTAATGCCGTGAATCTGACCGATGGTCTTGATGGCCTGGCAATCCTGCCTACTGTGCTGATTGCCGGTGCGCTGGGGGTGTTTGTATACGCCACCGGTCATGCGTATTACGCCAAATATCTGGGAATTCCCTACATTCGTGAGGTGGGCGAAGTCGTGGTGTTCTGTGGTGCCATTGTCGGTGCCGGGCTGGGTTTTCTCTGGTTCAACGCCTACCCCGCGCAGGTTTTTATGGGTGATGTCGGTGCGCTGGCGTTGGGTGCCGCGCTCGGTATTGTCGCAATCCTGGTGCGCCAGGAGCTGGTGTATTTCCTGATGGCTGGGGTGTTTGTCATGGAAACCGTATCGGTTATTTTACAGGTTGCTTCATTCAAACTGACGGGGCGACGCATCTTTCGCATGGCCCCGTTGCACCATCATTTTGAGCTCAAGGGCTGGCCGGAGCCGCGTGTCATCGTGCGCTTCTGGATTATCACGGTAATCCTGGTGCTGAGTGGTCTGGCGACATTGAAATTGCGCTGAACAGAGGCATGAATGAGCGGGGAAAGCACGACAGATTGTACGGGTAAGTTTGACCTTTGCGGCGACAACCGTATTGCAGGTCATTCTTTGACAGGTCACTAGAACGGGAATGTTGGCAGCAATAAACATGGTAGAACAGGATGTGCAACAGACATTGCGTACGCTGGTGGTTGGCCTTGGTGTCACCGGTTTGTCGTGCGCGCGTTTTCTGGCACGTACCGGTGTACCGGTTGCCGTGACCGATAGTCGCGAACAGCCGCCCGGACTGGAGACCTTGCAACAGGAATTGCCCGATGTTGCCCTGTTTCTGGGTCGATTCGATGAAGAGGCTTTCGCCCGTGCGGAACGTATCGTGGTAAGCCCTGGTGTATCCCGGCGTGAACCGTTGCTGGCCGAGGCGCGTGCGCGTGGTGTGGAAGTTATCGGTGACATTGAGCTGTTTGCACGCCATGTCAGCGCACCGGTGATCGGTATTACCGGCTCCAATGGTAAAAGTACAGTCACAACCCTGATGGGCCTTATGGTGCAACAGGCGGGCAGGAGCGTACGTGTTGGCGGCAACCTCGGTGTGCCGGCGCTTGATCTTATTGGCGATGAAGAGCCTGATTTGTACGTGCTGGAGTTGTCCAGTTTCCAGCTGGAAACCGTGCGAAGCCTGTCGTGTCTCGCCGCAGTGGTGCTGAATGTCAGTCCGGATCACATGGATCGTTACGATTCCCCTGGTGACTATGCAAAAGCCAAGCAGGCTATTTACCACCATGCGCGTTTACAGGTCGTCAATCGTGATGATATCGATGCGGCAGCGCTTGCGCATACACACGCGCCCGTCGTGGGCTTTGGTCTTGGAGAGCCGCAGGGTAATGACTATGGCTTGTGTCATGTCGGTGATGAAATGTGGGTTGCTCACGGTGATACAGCGCTTATGCCGGTTGCAGAGCTGCGTATGCCGGGCCTCCACAATCTCGCTAATGCGCTGGCAGCGCTGGCGCTCGGTGATGCGGCCGGATTACCGGTAGAAGCGATGTTACAGGCATTGCGTGAATTCCAGGGATTGCCGCACCGTACCGAGTGGATCGGGGAGTATCAGGGCGTGCGCTGGTTTAATGATTCCAAGGCGACCAATATCGGGGCGGCACTGGCGGCAATTCAGGGCTTCGAAGGACCGCTGGTATTGATTGCCGGAGGCCAGGGAAAGGGTGCGGATTTCTCGGAACTGGCTGCAGGTCTGGATGCGCGAGTGCGTCAAGTGATCTTGCTGGGTGAAGCAGCCGATGAAATTGAAGCTGCGTTAAAGGGACGTATACCGGTCAGCCGTGCAGCTGATATGACAGAGGCAGTGCAACTTGCTGTGGCGCACGCACAGTCGGGCGATACGGTACTGCTGTCACCGGCATGTGCCAGTTTTGATATGTTTGCGGGTTATCAGCAGCGTGGCGAGCGGTTTGTGCAGGCGTTACGGGAGGTGTTTGAATGAGCCTCGCCCTGCTATTGCCAGACATGCCGGTACGTCGTGGTACATCCTGTCCACAGCTCGATTTTGCGTTGATGACCGCAGTCGTAGCATTGTTTTCACTGGGACTGGTCATGGTGGCATCGGCTTCTATGCCGGTTGCCGAACGCCTGGGTGTCAGTACCCTGCATTTCATTGCGCGCCAGACGATGTACCTGTTCATGGGGCTGGCGCTGGGTTTGCTGGTATTGCGTATCAAGCTGGTCTGGTGGGAACAGGGCAGCCTGTTATGTATTTTACTCGCCATCCTGATGTTGATGGTGGTGCTGGTGCCGGGCGTGGGTGTTGAAGTTAATGGCAGTACCCGCTGGATCAATCTTGGTCTTTTCCGGCTGCAGGTGTCGGAACCGGCCAAATTGCTGGCACTGGTTTACATGGCAGGTTATCTGGTGCGTCATGGTGAGGCGGTACGCGAAACCAGTGCCGGTTTTATCAAGCCTTTGGCGCTGCTGCTGGTGGCAGCTGTATTGTTGCTGATGGAGCCTGACTTTGGTGCCACCGTCGTGATGATGAGCTCAGTGCTGGTGATGATGTTTATGGCAGGTGTCAGTCTGTGGAAATTTACAGGCTTGATTGGTGTTGCTGTCGCCGCATTTGCAGCACTGGCCGTTTCTTCGTCCTATCGCCTGGAGCGTCTGACGACATTTCTCAATCCCTGGGCAGACCCGTTTGACGCAGGTTTCCAATTGACCCAGTCGCTGATGGCAATCGGCCGGGGTGAACTGTTTGGTGTGGGCCTTGGTGCCAGTGTTCAGAAACTGTTTTATTTACCTGAAGCGCATACCGACTTTGTATTTGCGGTACTGGCAGAAGAACTGGGTCTGGCCGGCATTCTGGTACTGCTCGGGCTGTATCTTTTCATCATATTGCGTGCTTACCGTATCGCATCGGTCGCTGATCAGGCTGGCAACCCTTTCGCGGCCTACCTGGCTTACGGTATCGGTACCTGGCTGGGTTTGCAGGCCTTGATTAACATCGGGGTTAACACCGGTTTGCTACCAACCAAGGGGCTGACCCTGCCGCTGATGAGTTACGGGGGCAGTAGCATGCTGGTGACCTGTGTCGCCATTGCCCTGTTATTGCGTATCGACTTCGAGACACGTTGCACGGTTAACAATCTCCCCGCTTCCGGTGTCTCCATGCGTCCTCGCGGGAGCAGGCGATGAGCGCACGGCGCCCGATTCTGATCATGGCTGGTGGCACTGGTGGCCATGTATTCCCGGCATTGGCGGTCGCTGAACAGTTACGCGAGCGCGGCTGGCCGGTTGAGTGGCTGGGTACGCAGGCCGGACTGGAAGCGCGTGTGGTGCCGCCAACCGGTATTCCTGTGCACTGGATCAGTGTGAAGGGCTTGCGTGGCAAAGGACGGCTGCAGCAATTGTTGGCACCCCTCATGTTGCTGTGGGCGCTGATGCAGGCCGCCACCGTTATATTACGTGTCCGGCCTGCTGCGGTGCTGGGTATGGGTGGGTACACAACCGGCCCCGGTGGTTTGATGGCCTGGTTACTGCGACGTCCGTTGGTTATTCATGAACAGAATTCTGTTGCAGGCCTGACCAACCGGCTACTGGCGCCGTTGGCGAACCCGGTGCTTGAAGCCTTCCCGGGCAGTCTTCGCGGTGCGATTCACACCGGCAACCCGGTGCGCGCCGCTATTGCGCAATTACCTTTCCACATTCCTGATCCAGTGAACCGGCGTCCACGCCTGCTGGTCGTGGGTGGCAGTCTCGGGGCTGCTGCGTTGAATGAAACCGTGCCGGAAGCCGTGGCGCTGTTTGAAGAAGCACAACGGCCGGAAATCTGGCACCAGACTGGATTGAAGTTGATTGAAGCGGCGCACGATGCTTATGCAAAAGCGAGTGTCGATGTGCGTCTCGATGCCTTTATTGATGATATGGCACAGGCCTATCAGTGGGCTGACCTGGTATTGTGCCGTGCAGGTGCGCTGACGATTGCAGAACTTGCCGCCGTGGGTGTCGCCTCGATACTGGTGCCCTATCCCTATGCTGTTGACGATCACCAGACAAGCAATGCACATTACCTCGTGGACGCAGGTGCTGCCCGCTTGTTGCCACAGTCGGAAATGAGTGTTGAACGGTTGCATGAAGAACTGAACCTGTTACGGCAACCTGAACGCCTTATTGATATGGCAAAACGCGCTCGTGAACGCGCTATGCCGGATGCGGCACAACAGGTTGCAGCACATTGTGCCCGCGTTACCGGCTGGCAGGAGGCGGCATGATGGCAGCACCCAAACAACCTCCGGTACAGCCCGATGCAATGGGCCGCATCCGCTGTGCACACTTTGTTGGCATCGGTGGTGCCGGTATGGGCGGTATTGCCGAAGTACTGCTGAATCTGGGGTACGAGGTCAGTGGTTCTGATCTGCGCGAGAATGCGGTCACCCGGCGGCTGGCAATGCAGGGCGCACGCATCTGGTTTGGCCACAGCGCAAGCCATGTCGCCGAGAGTGATGTGGTGGTGGTGTCGACAGCTGTCAATGAGGATAACCCGGAAGTAAAGGCAGCACGTGAACGCCGTATACCGGTCGTGCCGCGCGCTGAAATGCTGGCCGAGATTATGCGCTTCCGTCACGGTATTGCCGTCGCAGGCACTCACGGAAAGACCACGACGACCAGCCTGGTAGCCAGTCTGCTGGCAGAAGGTGGGCTGGATCCGACTTATGTCATTGGTGGCCGGCTCAACAGCTCAAACAGCCATGCACGGCTTGGTAGCAGCCGCTACCTGGTTGCCGAGGCGGATGAAAGCGATGCGTCATTTCTGTACCTGCAACCGATGCTTGCTGTAGTGACCAATATTGATGCGGATCATCTGTCGACCTATGAAGGTGATTTCCGTCGCCTGCGCAAGACCTTTGTCGAGTTTTTGCATCATCTGCCTTTCTACGGTCTGGCGGTGATGTGTATCGACGATCCCAATGTCCGGGATGTGTTGCCGGAACTGACCCGTCAGGTACGAAGCTACGGTATCGATACTGAAGATGCCGATATTCGTGCTGTAAACCTGCGCCAGCAAGGGCGGCAGATGTCCTTCGATATTCTGCAGAAAGAACACCCGGTACTGAGTGTCGTGCTTAACCTGCCAGGACGACACAATGTCCTGAATGCGCTGGCGGCCGTTGCCGTGGCGCGCGAGCTGGATGTCACAGATAGCGCTATTCAGCACGCGCTGGAAACCTTTGAAGGGATTGACCGACGTTTCCAGATCAATGGTGAAATTGAAATCGGGAGTGGCTCGGTGCTGTTGATTGACGACTATGGTCACCACCCGCGTGAAATAGCAGCAACGCTGGAAGCGGTTCGCAACGGCTGGCCGGAACGGCGCCTGGTGGTGGCCTTTCAACCACATCGCTACAGCCGGACCTTCGACCTGTTCGATGATTTTGCACAGGAGTTGGTTAACTGCGAACTGTTACTGATTACCGAGGTGTTTGCCGCCGGTGAATCTCCGATCACCGGTGCTGACGGGCGTGCCCTGTGTCGTGCGGTGCGTGGTCGTGGCCGGGTAGACCCGGTATTTGTCGAGGACGTCAAAACATTGCCGGCGGTACTGAAAGATCTGATTCAGCCTGGCGATGTGGTGTTAACACTTGGTGCCGGTTCTATCGGTGCCATCGCCGCCACGCTACCGGCGGTGCTCAGTGACAATCAGGGAGACGGTGAATGAGTTCTGACGATAACAGATTGCGTTTTCATATGGGCTGCGGTGAGCGCCTGCAGAGTCGACGCTGGATTGTTCGTTGTCTGTCCGGCGCATTGCTGTGTACCGGTATGAAATCCGGTGCAGGCAGGACAAAGCATGAACAGCCCCGGCATGAGGAGGATAGGAACGAATCATGATGACGGCGGAGTCTATGCCAGTGTTGCGCGGGGAACTGAAATTTAACGAACCTTTATCCGGCTACACCAGCTGGCGTGTTGGTGGTCCGGCAGATCGTTGTTACCGACCGGCAGACCTGGAGGATTTGCAAAACTTCCTTGCCGGCTTGCCGGATGATGAACCGCTGGTGTGGATCGGGCTGGGTAGCAACCTGCTGGTGCGTGATGGCGGTGTGCGCGGCACAGTGATTCTGCCATTTGGTGGGCTGGATGACCTGGAACTGCTGGACAACAACATTGTGCGCGCCGGGGCAGGAGTGGCCTGTAACAAGGTGGCACGTTTTGCAGCACGCGCCGGACTGACGGGTGCGGAATTTCTTGCTGGTATCCCCGGGACTATGGGTGGTGCGCTGGCCATGAATGCCGGTGCTTTCGGGGGTGAGACCTGGCCACTGGTGGCGCGGGTGGAAACGCTGGATCACCATGGAGAATTACACCTGCGTGACCGCAGTGATTTTGAAGTGTCTTATCGCACGGTGTCCGGTCTTCGTGACGAATGGTTCGTCTCTGCCGAATTACAACTGGAGCCAGGTGATGCACAGGCTGCGCTGGATAACATCAAGGTGCTGCTGGAGCAACGTTCTGCAACACAGCCTACCGGCCAGCCCAGTTGCGGCTCAGTATTCCGTAACCCACCCAATGATTTTGCGGCACGCCTGATCGATAACTGTGGACTGAAGGGTGAACGCATTGGAAATGCACAGATATCGGAGAAACATGCCAATTTCATCATCAATCTTGGCGGGGCACGGGCAGAAGATATCGAGGCGCTGATCCGTTATGTGCAGGGAAGCGTGATGCAGGAACACGGTGTGCGCCTTGAGCCGGAAGTTTGCATCATCGGAGTGTTTGCGTGAATGAAGACATCAGCCAGCCTGCTGCATTCGGGAGAGTTGCTGTGTTGATGGGCGGCTATTCCGCCGAGCGTGAAGTGTCGCTGACAAGCGGTAACGCCGTACTGGATGCATTGCTGGCCAAAGGCGTGGATGCAGTGGCGGTGGATGCCGGTTCCCCGAATTTTGTTCCGCAATTACAGGCGGGCGCTTTTGATTGTGCTTTTAACATTGTTCATGGTCGTGGTGGTGAGGACGGTGTAATGCAAGGCTTGCTGGAATATCTCGATATTCCGGTTACCGGTAGTGGTGTAATGGGTTCAGCGCTGGCCATGGACAAGCAGCGAACCAAGTACGTGTGGCAGGGCCTGGATTTACCAACCCCTGATTTCATCATGCTGGCATCTGAACAGGACCTGGAAAATGCGGTACAACGCATCGGGTTTCCGATGATACTCAAGCCAGTCCATGAGGGTTCCAGTATTGGTATGACGCGAGTCGAGAAGTCAGCACAGCTTGAACAGGCATGGCGTGATGCAGACCAGTATGACCATGAAGTGATGGCGGAACGTTGGGTCAGTGGTGAGGAATACACGGCGGCTATTGTCGATGGCGTGGCGCTGCCCTTGATACGACTCGAAACTCCGCGTGAGTTTTACGACTATGAGGCCAAGTACCAGTCTGACAGTACGCGGTACCACTGTCCTTGCGGACTGCCGGAATCGCGCGAAACGGAATTACAGCAGCTGGTACAGCGGGCATTTGATGCTGTGGGTGCGAGTGGTTGGGGTCGGGTGGATTTTTTCCTCGACAATGACGGTTCCCCCTGGTTGATCGAGGTAAACACTGTGCCGGGTATGACAGATCACAGCCTGGTACCCATGGCAGCACAACAGTATGGCTGGGACATGCCGGAGTTGGTGTGGCGGATTCTCGGGACGGCGACACACAGGAATGACACGCGTGGCAGTTAAACGAAAAATGCAGGCCAGGCGCAGACAGAAGCCGGCGCGTAAATCGCTGGGGCACTGGCTCCGACCGGCGTTTGTCGTACTGGTGATGAGTGGCAGCATTGCTGGTCTGGTCTTTATGCTGGAGTGGATGAAAGACCCGCATGCCTGGCCGGTAAAGACGGTGCAAATCGAGGGTGATCTGCAGTATCTCGATCGTGCCGCGTTGCAGGCATTTCTTGTGCCGATGGCGGATGAAGGTTTCTTTGGCGTGCAGGTTGCCCTGATCCAGTCCCGGTTGCAGGCGCGGCCCTGGGTGGAACGGGTATCGGTACGACGTGTATGGCCG
>CAZVBD010000043.1:15036-17324 GCA_964625255.1 uncultured Thiohalobacter sp.
AAGATGGAGTTGGGGCGACGTAATCCGCTGCAAAGGGTGGCGCGTTTTGTTTATGCTTACCCGGCGATTCTGGCGGCAGGGAGCGGAAGGGTGGTGTCAGTGGATTTGCGCTACAGCAATGGTGTAGCTGTGCACTGGCAGTCGATTGACAAACAGGCGAAACGTACCGGTTGAAAACCGCATGACAAAAAAATCAGAGAAAAACATGATTGTCGGACTCGATATTGGCACTTCGAAAGTGGTGGCTATTGTCGGCGAAATATCACCCGAGGGAGGGATCGATATTATTGGTATCGGTTCGCATCCTTCCAAGGGTCTGAAAAAAGGAGTTGTGGTAAATATTGAGTCGACCGTGCATTCCATACAGCGTGCTGTCGAGGAGGCAGAGTTGATGGCGGGTTGCCAGATTCACTCGGTATATGCCGGTATTGCCGGCAGCCATATCCGCAGCCTTAATTCACACGGGATTGTGGCTATACGCGATAAGGAAGTGACGCCAAGTGATGTTGAGCGTGTTATCGATGCTGCACGTGCGGTAGCGATTCCGGCTGATCAGAAAATGCTGCATATCCTGCCACAGGAATATGTTATCGACGACCAGGATGGCATTCGTGAGCCAATCGGTATGTGTGGTGTACGGCTGGAGGCCAAGGTGCACATGGTGACGGGTGCTGTCAGTGCTGCACAGAATATCATCAAGTGTGTACGACGTTGTGGGCTGGAAGTCGATGACATCATCCTTGAGCAACTGGCATCCAGTTACTCCGTGCTGACCGAGGATGAAAAAGATCTGGGTGTATGCCTTGTTGATATCGGTGGTGGTACGACCGATATCGCTGTGTTTACCGAGGGAGCCATCAGTCACACCGCCGTCATCCCGATTGCCGGCGACCAGGTGACCAACGATATCGCGGTAGCGTTGCGTACCCCGACGCAGCATGCAGAAGATATCAAGATCAAATATGCCTGTGCCCTGCGCCAGCTGGCATCCAGCGATGAAAACATCGAAGTGCCGAGTGTTGGTGACCGCCCTCCGCGCCGTCTGGCACGGCAAACACTGGCTGAGGTTATCGAGCCTCGGTACGAAGAGTTGCTGGTGCTGGTACAGGCAGAATTACGGCGCAGCGGTTTCGAGGATCTGATTGCAGCCGGTGTTGTACTGACCGGTGGCAGCTCAAAGATTGAAGGGCTTGTGGATCTTGCAGAAGAAGTGTTCCACATGCCGGTACGTCTGGGCGTACCGCAAAGTATCACAGGGCTTGTTGATGTAGTGCGCAACCCGATTTATGCGACGGGTGTCGGGTTGTTGCTGTTTGGTCACCAGAATCGTACCCGTCGTCATTTTGATGCCGATATCGGTCGAGGAATACGCGGTGTGTGGGAGCGGATGAGGAGCTGGTTTCAGGGTAATTTTTAGGGATGCTCTGATTAATCCGTCATACCGGCGAAAGCCGGTATCTATCACACTGAAACCACTGGATTCCGGCATACGCCAGAATGACGGGAATCGAATTAACCAGGGTGCCCTTAGGTGTAATCAAAGTTTTTGTTATTGGTTTTAACGGAATGTGGATTTTCAGGATATAAATTAGAGAGGAGTAGTCATTATGTTTGAACTCATGGATTCGTACAGTCAGAACGCAGTTATCAAGGTTATCGGGATTGGTGGTGGCGGCGGTAACGCTGTACAGCACATGGTCGAGGCTGATATCGAAGGTGTCGAGTTCGTTTGTGCCAATACCGATGCACAAGCGCTCACCAATATGAACTCACGTACGACCTTGCAGCTGGGAAACAGTATCACCAAGGGTCTCGGTGCCGGTGCTAATCCGGACATCGGTCGCCAGGCGGCAATGGAAGACCGGGACAGGATTATCGAATGCATTGAAGGTTCCGATATGCTGTTTATTACTGCGGGCATGGGTGGTGGAACCGGAACCGGTGCAGCGCCGGTCGTCGCGCAGGTCGCCAAGGAGATGGGCATCCTGACTGTTGCGATTGTCACCAAGCCTTTCCCGTTTGAGGGCGGTAAACGCCTGAGCGTCGCTGATCGCGGTCTGAAAGAGCTGGGCCAGTATGTGGATTCGTTGATCACTATTCCCAATGAAAAGTTGTTATCAGTGCTGGGTAAAGAGATCAGTTTGCTGAATGCTTTCAAGGCAGCCAACGGCGTGTTGCAGGGTGCTGTGCAGGGCATTGCCGAGCTGATTACCCGCCCTGGCCTGATTAATGTTGATTTCGCGGATGTTCGTACCGTTATGTCAGAAATGGGTATGGCCATGATGGGT
>CAZVBD010000044.1:0-17144 GCA_964625255.1 uncultured Thiohalobacter sp.
TCAGATCCACATCCCGTCCTGCTATCACTGCCAGAGATTGTGCCAGCGACCAGAGGCGCGTGGCGGGTAAAAAAGTCGCGCACAGAATGGCCAGATCAATATCGCTGTCCGGGCGAAGCTCTCCTGCTACTGCGGAACCAAAGAGATAGATCGCAAGGACATCCTGTATTTCAGAACGAATCTTCTCGGCCAGAACCTGTTCCTGAGCCAGCATTCTCATGGCAAGTGCCTTTTCTCTCAACGGGTTACACCACAATAGTCAATCCGTAGCGGCCGGTCAATTGCCAGACCCCGACATTTGTTGTCCCGAAGCAACGGGATCAAGGCTGTCAGTCGCCGTGGAGGCACGAGCTATTACTGACCTGGGACGATGTGCTTTTCGTAGTACTGCTGTATTCTTGCAAGTGTTGAAGTCAGCAAATCGTATGAAGTAAACGCGGCGTTTATATTTTCGATAACGGCCGTTTCATCGGTGAGGTATTCATGTGTCAGTGAGTTCCTGAGAAGCCGAATTTCCAACCAGTCGTCCAGATTCTGCACTATGCCATATTTCTCCATTCTCCGCAGGGTGTCTATCAGGGAAACATCTTGACTGGTATCTTCCAGACTGGCCAGGGTGACAGAACGGAACAGCTTTGAAGTGATAAAATCCTGGAGTTTGCTGAACCGTCCAAGGTACAGATCCAGGCGATCTATTTGATCGTCATTTAGTTGGGATACCTGTCCAGCTTGTAGCGGTACATCATCGGCAATCTGTTGATGTGAACGCTCAAGATGATGGCGCATTCTAGCCGCTATCCCAAGATTCTCCTGCAGGATTTCCACCAGTTCGTGCGTCATAGCTGGATTCCTGTTTTTTTCGCCACACGATGGATAGCTTTCAGTGGCGCACTTCGAGGCTTGAGGATGATATCTATACGCTGTACCCCGATACGCTGCCAGAGTCTGCTGAGTATGCGGGTTTTGTGTTTTAACAGCTTTTCGTGGATCGCTGTCTCAACATAGAGATCAATATCGCCGCCGTGACGGGCATCGTCCAGCCGCGACCCAAAGAGGTAGATATCTGCGGTAGGGTCTTCGCTGAGAATGGCTTCGCGGATCGCTGTTTTTTCCTGTTCGTTCAGTCGCATACGTTTATCTTTGGACTCGGCTGGTTTTACAGCTTATCTCAATGGGTTACATCACAATAGTCAATACTCAGCAGCCGGTCAATTGCCAGGAATCAGATATCCAGGGCAAAGCGGATTGCATCACGCACCTGCACAAGTTTCTCCACTGCAAGTGTGGCGACAAGTGCGCCGATCTTCCCCTTTGAGACAGTCTGGATATGGTCACAGTTGACGGCGCAATCCCTCCGCATACCATCATCCCTCGTCAGCAAAACCTCGCTGGGTATATCCCTGATCGTTGATGTGATTGGGGCTATAGCGACTTCACCTAAATACTCAAGCACGGAATCCCTTGTCAAAATCAGGACTGGCCTTTTCTTGTCTGGCGACTGGAATTTATACCAACGCACTTCACCACGTTTCATCATTCAGGCCATTCCTGCTCTGACTCCCATACGTCAAACTCGGGTGTCTGAACCGGTTTACGCTGGTATCCCGCTTTGTGTTTCTCTTCCAGTTGCTTCATGCGGACGTTTTCCACGGCGTCCCGGAGAGCCTTTCTGGCAAACGCAGATCGGCTGGTATGCAGTTTTTTTACCACGGCATCCACGGCATCCACCAACTCATCATCAAGCGTCATCTGTACTGTTTTCACGCGCCCTCTCAAACATGTGGGTATTTATAGCTATTATTATCCACATGCATTAGGCCTGTCAAGCAAGCACACAAATCCGGTCACTACATGAATTTCCTTCCCCCGAAGCAACGGGATATGCCTCTGAAAGGCGCCCGAAGTGCGTCCCTGCCAGAGCGCAACACTATCCCTGTGTTACTAACCTGCCAGAGGCATAACCGGTTGCTTCCGAAAAAACGGGAAGCCCTCTGCAGCCGGATCAAGGCAGCCAGAGGACTCCCGAAACGATCAGGGCTGGCTGACCTGCTCATCAACCGTGATATAGGCTCGATTACGTTCGATCGTGTTTTCTCCAATACCCTTAACCTGAACCAGATCATTCACCTGTTTAAACGGCCCATTGGCCTGCCGGTAGCGAACGATCGCCATGGCCTTTTCCGGGCCTACACCCGCCAGCCCATCGACCAGGGCTTCCGAGTCAGCGGTATTGATATTGATGGTGGTGGTGGTGGTGGGATTGGCAAACACCAGTGCCGGTAACAGCAACAGTCCTGCAATAAGTGTTGAAAATTTCATCGTGTATCCTCCATGCGGGTTTTACCGGACACACCCTGTGTCCGGTGGCATTGTCAAGACAATGCGACGCGCAGATGCTACAAGAAAACAGCATATGTACAAGCGGAAGTTTCTGATTATGCAGTAGGATTTTTCTTACAGAGGATCGTCAGATGACAGCCCGAATTTCGGCATTGATCGCTTCAAGTACGCTGACAGGGTCTTTTGCCTGCGTTACCGGCCGGCCGATGACAAGGTAACCGGCGCCATCCCGAATAGCGTCAGCCGGTGTCATCACGCGTGTCTGGTCATCTTTTGAGGTTCCGACCGGTCGCACACCCGGTGTCACCAGGATAAAATCATCGCCAAGCATTGTTTGCAACTGACCGGCTTCTCGCGGGGAACAAACCACACCGTCAAGCCCGGATGTTTTGGCGAGCTGCGCAAGTCGCCCTACCTGTTCTGCCGGATCAACGTTCACACCAACCTCGGCAAGGTCTTCCGGACCCATACTGGTTAACACGGTTACAGCGATTAACAAGGGCCTGCGACCTTCACCCTCTTCCAATGCTGCTGATGCCGCTTCCATCATCCTGCGGCCACCCGAGGCATGTACATTCACCATCCACACGCCCAGTTGTGCCGCCGCTTCACAGGCACGCGCAACCGTATTGGGGATATCGTGAAATTTGAGATCCAGAAATACATCATGCCCCATGGCGACTAACTGGCGGACCAGTTCCGGCCCCGCACAGGTAAACAGTTCCTTACCGACTTTAAGGCGACAGCTGCCGGGTGGTAACTGTTGGATAAACTGCAGTGCCTTCCGGCCATCTGCAAAATCCAGCGCGACAATGACGCGCGGCCCTTCGACACGTTTCAAACTCATTCGGTATTTCCTGTTTTTATCGGTTTTACGCTACTCCAGTTCTGACAACCCGGGCACTGCCAGAAGAGTTTTCGCGCGGTGAAACCACACTGCTGGCAACGGTAGCGTGACTGCGGCACCACAGCCTGAGTCACATGCTGCTCAACAACATTCTTGCGGTAGAACACCAGCCAGGGATGACGATCTGCCAGTTCATCGACGTAGGCGGTCCAGTCCGCCTCCCGCCCCAGCGCCAGGAACCCATCCCGAATATCTCCCAGCACCTCCGGCAACAGTTCTGCACACTGAAACTCGACCTGCCGGAAGCATTCGACGGCATCAGCCAGACGGTCTGCGGCCCGCAGACTCCTGCCTTTCAACAGGGTCGCGCGTACACAGCCGGCATCTTCACCCAGCGCATCATCGGCATAACCCTCGGCGCGTATAGTATTGCCGCAATCCAGCGCTGTCTCACCCAATGCACAAAGGTACTGGGCGAGCCGTAATTGCCAGACCTCATCTCCGCGTGCCGCAAACGTGCGCGCCAGCTCTGCAGCCTTGCCCCATTCCTTCTCCTGTTGATACAGGTTGATGAGATGGCTGCGTGCATCATCACCATAGTGCGGCGCATCAAGCAGTTGCTGGAATAACACTTCGGCACGATCCAGCAAACCGGCTTTCAAAAAATCACGCCCCAGTTCCAGCGTCGCCTGGCCGTACAGCACTCTACTGAGACCTGTGCGCGCAATAATGTTGCGGTGTACACGGATAGCACGATCAACCTCGCCACGTCGCCGGAACAAACTGCCAAGCGCCAGGTGCAGTTCAATGGTATCAGGATCGACCTCAACCATTTGCACAAGCACTTCGGTTGCCTTGTCAGGCTGTTCATTGAGCAGGTAATTGAGTCCCTGTCCATAGGCCGAATTTAAAACAGACTTGGCGCGTCGCTGTTGTTTTTTCTGACTCCAGATCGCCGCCCACCAACCCGAAGCAGCCGCAACCGGCAACAGCAACCAGAGTAGTATCTGCACCTCGCAAAAATCCCTTTATTCCCGGGCGGGCAAGACGCTGGTCGCCGAGGCCGCCGATTTTTCGGCTTTCTTCAACTGTCGACGCAGGCGGAAGGTTTGTTGTTTCTGTCGCAGCAGTATGCCCATGCTGACCAGTACACCGATAACTGCACCCGTCGCCAGTGACACCACCACAATCATTGACAACGGTATATCCCGGTAACCGAAATAATAATTAAGTGGCACCGGATCGGCATTCAGCACGGCAAAGGTAAGCCCCAGCACGACGAGTGTAATGAGTAAAAGTATATTGATCAGGCGCAGCATGGCGGTCTCTTGAAGCTTGCATCAGTAGAATGTGGATTATCGGTGCTTTGAGGGATGGCGGCAATCTCCCGCCCATAAAAAAACGCCGGACAAGCCGGCGTTTGGTATTTTATGACGTCATTGCGGTGCATGCCGCAATCCAGTGGTGTAGATGGACACCGGCCTGCGCCGGTGTGACGTGTGGTACCGCCAGTGTGACGTGGTGCGCCAGTGTAACGGGTGCGACGTGTGGTGCGCCTAGAACAGGCTACCGCTGCTGGAAGATGCCTGATCAGCTTCCGGGGTGGCCGGCTGCTGATCAGTACGGTTATAGATATTGACCCGTTCACGCAATTCCTTGCCGGGTTTGAAATGTGGCACATACTTGGCTGCCAGCGCGACAGCTTCACCGGTTTTGGGGTTACGCCCCATCCGCGGTGGCCGATAGTGCAGCGAAAAGCTGCCAAAGCCACGAATTTCGATCCGGCTACCGGTCGACAGAGACAAGCTCATCTGTTCAATCAGACTTTTCACCGCCAGTTCGACATCTTTATGGTTCAGATGAGTATTCTTGGCTGCAAGCACTTCAATTAATTCAGATTTTGTCATAAAACCATCCCCGTTTCGACAAGGGGGCCTGAAATGGCCCCCACCGGCTTTCATACGCTATAGTTTAGACCAAATTGTTGATTAGTCACCACTATTTCCAAGTTGTTCCTTCAACACGTCACCCAACGTTGCGCCCATCGAGCTGGAACTGCGCGAATAATCCTTAACGGCAGCCGCTTCCTCGTCGTTGTCCTTGGCCTTGATGGACAGCGCAATGGTACGGGTCTTGCGATCCACACCGATGTACTTGGCCTCAATTTCCTGGCCAACCGTCAGCACGGTGCGAGCATCCTCGACCCGGTCACGAGCCAGCTCGGACGCGCGCAGGGTACCTTCGATGCCATCACCGAGGTCCACAATCGCTGCTTTGGCATCGACTTCCTTAATAACGCCCTTAACAATGCTTCCTTTAGCGTTATCTGCTGAGAAGTTGGAGAAAGGATCTTTCTCAAGCTGTTTGATACCCAAGGAAATTCGTTCGCGCTCGGCGTCAACCGACAGCACCACGGCCTCCAGCTCCTCGCCTTTCTTGTAACTGCGCACCGCTTCCTCACCCGGCTCATGCCAGGAAATATCGGAAAGATGGATCAGGCCATCGATACCGCCGTCCAGGCCAATGAAGATACCGAAATCGGTAATCGACTTGATGGTGCCCTTGACGTGATCGCCCTTGTTACGGGTGGCAGAGAACTCATCCCACGGATTGGCGTGAACCTGCTTCATGCCCAGGGAGATACGACGGCGCTCTTCGTCGATGTCCAGTACGATGACTTCGACTTCCTGACCGATGTGAACCATCTTGCTCGGGTTGACGTTTTTGTTGGTCCAGTCCATTTCGGAAACGTGCACCAGACCTTCCACGCCGTCTTCGAGTTCCACGAAACAACCATAGTCGGCAATATTGGTGACCTTGCCGAACAAGCGTGTGCTTTCCGGATAGCGGCGCGCCAGATCCGCCCACGGATCCTGACCCAGCTGTTTCAGGCCCAGTGATACACGATTACGCTCGCGGTCAAACTTGAGTACCTTGACGTCGATCTCCTGACCGACTTCAACAATCTCGGAAGGATGCTTGACGCGCTTCCAGGCCATGTCAGTGATGTGCAGCAGACCATCAATGCCGCCCAGGTCGACGAACACACCGTAGTCGGTGAGGTTCTTGACGATACCCTTGACCTGCGCACCTTCCTGCAGGCTTTCCAGCAGTTCTTCGCGTTCTGCGCTGTATTCTGTCTCGACCACGGCACGACGTGATACCACCACGTTGTTGCGACGCTGGTCCAGTTTGATAACCTTGAATTCGAGTTCCTTGCCTTCCAGGTAAGTGGTATCACGTACCGGACGAACATCAACCAGTGAGCCTGGCAGGAAAGCGCGGATGTCTTCGATGTCGACCGTGAAGCCGCCCTTGACCTTTCCGCTGATAATACCCTTGACGATCTCGCCGTCTTCGAAAGCTTTTTCCAGGCGTTTCCACACCTGTGCACGCTTGGCTTTTTCGCGCGAAAGACGCGTGGCGCCAAAGCCGTCTTCAACGGCATCCAGTGAAACCTCAACAGCGTCGCCGACGGCGACTTCGAGTTCACCCTGACTGTTTTTGAACTGTTCTATCGGGATGACACCCTCAGACTTCAGACCAGCATTAACGATAACGGCATCGGGCTGAATATCAACGACGGTACCAGTGACAATGGTGCCCGGGCGCATTTCTTTATTGGCCAGGCTCTCTTCAAACAGTTCAGCAAAACTTTCAGACATGGGTTAAACATCCTTCCGCAGCGTAAATGCAGCGGCATAAGCAAAAATCCGCGCGACCGGAAACATCCCGGTTGGCGGGTTGAGGTTAGACAAACTGGCAGAAAACAACACTACCAGACCGCGTAACCGGGAAGTATAACCTTATAATCTTTGAATTTCACGGGTTTAGATGATTTTTTACCCTGTCGAGAACCCGTGCAACGGTGGTGGGAATATCCAGTGAAGTGGTGTCGATCTGCAAGGCATCCGGTGCAGGCTTCAGAGGGGCGACAGCGCGGCTGGAATCGCGCTCATCGCGTGCGCGAATATCCGTCAGAATCTCCTCGAACGGAGACTCTTTTCCTTTTTCTTTCAGCTGATTGAAGCGCCTTCTTGCACGCTCTTCTGCGCTCGCGGTGAGGAAAATTTTGACCTCGGCATCGGGGAAAACCACGGTACCCATGTCGCGACCATCGGCGACCAGGCCGGGCGGCTGGCGGAAATCCCGCTGGCGTTGCAGCAGCGCCTCACGCACTGCCGGCAAAGCGGCAACCCTGGATGCGCCGGCCCCGGCGGCCTCGGTGCGGATATCATTGCCAACGTTCACACTATCCAGTAGCACGGTGTCGTTCCCACCATCAGCCGGGAAACGGATGTCCAGTTCTCCCGCCAGTTCAGCCAGCGCGGCTTCGTTATCAAGGGTGATACCCTGCTGCTGCGCCGCATAGGCGAGAATTCGATACAACGCACCACTGTCAAGAAAATGAAAGCCGAGTGCTTTAGCCACAGCGTGACTGATGGTGCCCTTACCGGAGCCGCTGGGGCCATCCACAGTAATCACCGGAACCGGTGCGTTTGTCTGTCCTGACACGGTTAGTGCCCTTCCATAAACGCGTGATAACCCCGGATCCCGTCATCCCGGCGCAGGCCGGGATCCAGAGGTTTCAATAGCACTATGGATTCCGGCATTCGCCGGAATGACGAAAGTGTGTGTTTATAAAGTGTGTGTTTATTAGGAGACACGGGCTAACTTTCCGCCCTGATGAAAAGCCCGGCCTTTGAAGCCAGTCCGACAAAGTCCGGAAACGAAGTGTTCACGTTGTCGCAATCATCGATATAAATATCACCGCTTGCACGCAACGCCGCCATCGCGAAAGACATGGCAATACGATGATCACCACAGCTATCGACACGGCCACCTTTGATTTCACCGCCCTGGATAATCATACCGTCCGCTGTCGCCTGCGCCTCAACACCGAGCGCCTGCAAACCATCCGCCATCACTTGAATACGATCACTCTCCTTGACCCGTAACTCCTCAGCACCGGTCAGCACAGTGCGCCCTTCGGCGCAGGCAGCGGCCACAAACAGCGCCGGAAATTCATCGATTGCCAGTGGCACCAGCTCCACAGGTATATCAATTCCTTTCAGAGGGGCGTGTCGCACACGCAGATCAGCAACCGGCTCACCACTGACTTCACGCGGATTCTGCACTTCAATATCCGCACCCATCAAACGCAGAACCTCCAGTACACCGGTGCGTGTCGGGTTAATACCAACGTGCTCAATAAGCAGATCAGAACCGGGGGCAATCGAGGCACCAACCAGGAAGAACGCTGCCGATGAAATATCCGATGGCACGTCAACCGCTGTTGCTCTCAGGCGGCCACCACTTTCCACGCAAGCGCGATTCTTGTCACGCATCACGTCATACCCCATACCCGTCAGCATGCGTTCGGTGTGATCGCGCGTCGGTGCCGGCTCGGTCACACAGGTTTTACCCTGCGCATACAAGCCAGCCAGCAGCAAACAGGATTTTACCTGGGCGCTGGCAACCGGCATGTTGTAATCGATGCCTGTCAGCGTCTGCCCACCGTGAATACGTAACGGTGCGGTGCCCTTGTCGGTGGTTCCAATCACCGCACCCATCATCGCCAGTGGCTCGGTCACACGCCGCATGGGGCGACTCATTAATGAAGGGTCCCCCACCAGCTCAATATCAAAATCCTGCCCTGCCAGCAGGCCGGACAGTAGTCGCATGGAGGTGCCGGAGTTACCCAGGTCCAGTGCAGCGGCCGGCGCTTTCAGACCGTGCATACCCACACCATGAACCACCACACGCCCTGCGTCCGGCCCGTCGATAGAGACTCCCATGGCACGGAAGGCTTTCAATGTGGCAAGGCTGTCATCGCCTTCAAGAAAACCCTGGATTTCAGTCACACCGTCGGCCAATGCACCAAGCATAATAGATCGATGAGAAATCGACTTGTCACCGGGTACACGAATTTGCCCGCTCAGCGAACCACCCGGCATTGTCCTGAAACGAAGTGATGATTGACTATTCATTATTATGTAACTCCCGGGACGCCGATCTTTCTGCAGGGTTGGAAAAAGCATCACGCGCCACCTTGGCTTCGGAAAAAATGCGTAACAGGGTTTCGTCATCACCACGGTCAACTGCGGCACGCAACACATCCAGGTCAGTATTAAACCGATCCAGCATTGTCAGTAATGCATCGCGATTGGCAACACAGATATCACGCCACATAACCGGGTCGCTTGAGGCAATACGGGTGAAGTCTGCGAACCCGCCAGCGGCATATTCAAAAACCTCCCGCTGTTCGGCGAGCCGCGCCAGGCTTTCTACCAGCGCAAATGCCAGCATGTGCGGCAAATGACTGGTCGCCGCCAGCACTTCATCATGGTGTTCCACACTCATTTCATTGACCTGCGCACCGGTGGCTTCCCACATGGCACGAACCCGGGCAGTGGCCTCGGGCAGAGTCTGCTCCAGTGGCGTCAGAATGACCCGTCGATCACGGTACAAACCGGCAAATGACGCAGCAACACCACTTTGCTCCGTCCCGGCAATGGGATGTCCTGGCACAAACCAGTCCGGTGTATAACCGACCGCCGTAGTGATATCACGCACCACACTGGCCTTGGCACTGCCTCCATCGGTGACGACAGCACCAGGCAGCAGCGCGCCGGAAATTTTTTTGAATGTGTCAGCCATAACGCCAAGTGGCACTGAAACAAATACCAGATCTGCGCCTTCAACCGCACGCGCCGGATCGGTATCAAAACGATCAATGACACCAAGGTCGATCGCCTCCTGCAAATGCGTTTTACGCCGGCTGGAACCGACTATCTCACCGACATAACCGGCCTCACGCAGCGCACGCGCCAGCGACCCCCCGATAAGACCTACACCGATAATACACAGTCGTTTAATCACGCCAGCACCTTGCCCAACGCTTCAAGGCAGCATCGGTTCTCATCTTCAAGTCCAACACTGATCCGCAAATAGCCCGGCATACCATAATTATCAACTGGTCGGACAATCACACCCTCATGCAATAAGGCTTCATAGACTTCGCCGGGATCACGCCCGACATCCAGGGAAACAAAGTTCCCCACCGAGGGAATGTACGGCAGTGTTAAATCAATAAACCCGGCCGTCAGTTGTGCCATACCGTTTCGATTCACTTCAACGGAACGCCTCAAATGTTCTTTGTCATCCAGCGCCGCGCGTGCCGCCAACTGGGCAAAACTGTTCACATTGAACGGCTGACGAACACGGTTCAGCACATCGGCCAGAACCGGGTGACTGATGCCGTAGCCAATGCGCAGAGACGCCAGTCCGTAAGCCTTGGAAAAGGTACGTGTCACCAACAGATTCGGAAACTCATTCAGCCACTCCGATGTATCTGGATAATCGGCCTCCTCCACATACTCAAAATAGGCCTCATCTACCACGACAATGACATCATGCGGCACGCCCTCAATAAAGGCATGCAGGATATCGCGTGACAACCATGTCCCGGTCGGATTATTGGGATTGGCGATAAATATCACACGGGTATCCGCCTTAATCTGCGCGCGCATGGCATCAAGATCATGGCCGAACAGGGGGCCACGACTGCCGTTATGCGCAGCTGCAACCCGCGACCTTGCCCCGATGGCCTGAGTTACGATCGGGTAAACTGCAAAGGCATGGGCGGAGAAGACAGCTGAAGATTGTGGCGACAGAAAAGCCCTTGCCACCAGTTCCAGCACATCATTGGAGCCGTTACCCAGCGTGATCCAGTCCGGACTCACACCATGGCGCTCCGCCAGCACTGATTTCAGCTCAAAACCATTGCTATCCGGATAGCGTGCCAGTTCATCAAAACCCTTCTGCAAGGCATTCAGCACAGTCCGGGAAGGTCCCAGTGGATTTTCATTGGAGGCCAGTTTGACAGCATCAGTTATCCCGTACTCGCGCTCAAGCTCACTGAGTGGTTTGCCGGGCGCATAAGGCCGCAATGCCTGTACACCAGGAATAGCGAATTCAAGCAGGCTTGCTGTCATTACCGCTCACATTTGGGGTAGGACCCCAGCACCCGGAGCATGGATGCGCGCGATTCCAGCTCGGACAACGCAGCAGCAACATTCTCGTCCTCACGGTGACCATCGACATCGACAAAGAATACATAGTCCCACTTGCTCAGACGTGATGGCCGTGACTCGATCCGGGTCATGCTTACACCATGACGGGATACCGGTTCCAGCAGTGAATACAAGGCACCCGTCTTGTTGTGTACCGTGACCATCAATGTCGTCTTGTCCCTGCCACTGGGTCCGACCAACTGGTCACCCACCACCAGGAAGCGTGTGGTGTTGTTAGGATCATCCTCGATATTGGCGGCAAGCGTTGCCAGGCCATAGGTTTCTGCAGCTGCATCACTGGCAATGGCTGCAATACCTTTATCCCCGCTCGCCTGTCGTGCCGCTTCACCATTACTACTGACAGCCACACGTTCTACGCCGGGCAGATTGGCATCCAGCCATTCCCGGCATTGTGCGAGTGCCTGCTGGTGCGCATGTACAGACTTGATGGTGTCGAGACTGCCGTCATTAGCCAGTAACTGATGGTGGATACGCAACTCAACATCGCCACAGATCTTCAATGGCGAGCGGATGAACATGTCCAGCGTATGATTGATGGCGCCTTCGATAGAGTTCTCAACCGGCACTACGCCAAAATCAGCACTGCCCGCTTCCACTTCGCGGAAAATCTCATCAATAGCCGACAGGGATTTAAGTTGTACAGAATGGCCGAAATGCTTGAGCGCGGCTGCCTGGGTATACGTCCCTTCCGGTCCCAGGTAGGCAATGGTCAACGGCTGTTCAAGCGCCAGGCAAGCCGACATAATCTCCCGGAACAGACGCACCATTTCATCATCGGAAAGTGGGCCCTTATTACGCTCACGCACCAGACGCAGCACTTCTGCCTCACGTTCCGGGCGATAAAACACCGTATCGGCGTCCTCATTGCGCTTGGCTTCTGCAACCTGCTGTGCACAACTGGCGCGCTCACTCAGTAAAACCTGAAGCTGCTCATCCAGCGTATCTATACGTTTACGTAATTGATCAAGTGTCGGAGCAGTCATCGAACAACCATCGCCTAGAGCACCCGCACCGACAGCACGCCTTCGGTGGCAGCAATTTTATCCACACACTCCTGACAGACGTCACCTTCAACATCGACGAGCGTATAGGCCAGTTCACCTCGTGATTTGTTGATCATATCGATAATATTCAGCCCGGACTCTGCCAGCGTGGTAGAAATCTGCCCCAGCATATTCGGTACGTTGGCGTTCACAACGGTCAATCGACAGGCGCTGCCACGTTTCATGTACAACTTGGGGAAATTAACCGAGTTGCGTACATTACCGTTTTCCAGGAAGTCACTGATCTGGTCAGCCACCATGATGGCACAATTATCTTCAGCTTCTTTGGTTGAAGCACCGAGGTGCGGCAATGTCACTACGCGTGGATGGCTCTTGAGAAGATTGCTAGGGAAATCGCAGACATAGGAATACACCTTGCCTTCATCCAGTGCTTTCACCACGGCTTCATCATCGATAATACCGTTGCGTGAGAAGTTCAGCAGCACCACGTTATCGCGCATGGTACGGAGACGCTCTTCATTAATCATATGGCGCGTCGCATCGACCAGCGGAACGTGAAACGTCACGAAATCGCTGCGTGAAAGCAGGTCATCGACACCGGCTGCCTGCTCGACATCAGACGACATTTGCCAGGCACTCTGTACAGTAATGTCCGGATCGTAACCAATAACCTTCATGCCCAGCGCATGCGCGACATTGGCAACCTGCACGCCGATGGCACCGAGACCGATAACACCCAGCGTACGCCCGGGCAGTTCGAAACCGGCAAAGTTTTTCTTGCCCGATTCAACCTGTTTACTGATCTCGCTGTCTTCTCCTTCGAGACCACGCGCGAATGACCAGCCCTGACAAAGATTACGTGCTGCAATCAACATACCGGCAATGACCAGTTCCTTGACCGCATTGGCATTGGCGCCGGGCGCGTTGAACACGGGCACGCCACGCTGGCTCATCTCATCAACCGGAATGTTGTTAACACCAGCGCCGGCACGACCAATTGCTTTCACGGATTCCGGGATATCCCAGTTATGCATATTGAAGGAGCGCAACAGGATAGCGTCCGGGTGCTGTATCTCGGAGGCCACTTCATAATTCTCACGCGGTAGACGTTCCAGGCCGGCCACGGAAATATTGTTCAGGGTAAGAATTTTATGCATAGACATATCGTTTCAATTTATCCGTCATGCCGGCGCAGGCAGGCATCCATTACACTGAAATCTCTGGATTCCGGCATTCGCCGGAATGACGAGGAAAAAGCCTCCATAGTGTAGATTAACCGTGGCGCTTCTCGAACCCGCCCATAAAATCAATCAGTGCAGCAACACCTTCTTCCGGCATGGCATTGTAAATACTGGCACGCATGCCACCGACCGAACGATGCCCTTTGAGTGACGTCAGTCCTTCCTGCTTCGCTTCTTCAAGGAAGGTGGCATCCAGTGCCGGATCAGCCAGCGTGAAGGGCACATTCATCCAGGAGCGGCAATCGGGGTCGACCGGGTTGCTATAGAAATCCGACGTATCAATCGTCTTGTACAGGGCACTGGCCTTGCGATGGTTGATCATTGAAATCGCTTCCAGCCCACCTTTTTCCTTCAGCCATTCAAACACAAGGCCTGCGAGGTACCAGCCATAGGTCGGCGGTGTGTTATACATGGAGCCGTTATTCGCATGCGTGGCATAGTCAAACATCACTGGCTGGTTTTCGACCGGCTGACCAATCAGGTCATCGCGCACAATAACCACCGTCAATCCGGCCGGGCCTATGTTTTTCTGTGCGCCGGCATAGATGACACCGTACTGGCTGACATCAAGGGGCCGGGACAGAATGGTGGATGACATATCTGCCACCAGTGGGACATCACCGACATCCGGAATCCAGTGGAACTCGACGCCGCCGATGGTCTCATTCGGGGTGTAGTGGACATAGGCTGCTTCGCTGTCCAGTGCCCAGCCGGCCGGATCAGGAATTGTGGTGAACTTCTCTGCCTCGGAACTCGCCGCCACATTCACGGCACAATAACGTTTGGCTTCAGCGATAGCTTTCTTGCCCCAGGCACCGGTCCAGATGTAGTCAGCCTTGTGCTTGCCACGCAGCAGATTGATGGGTGCCATCGCGAACTGGCTGGATGCACCGCCCTGCAGGAACAACACCTTGTAATTATCCGGAATCTTCATCAACTCGCGCAGATCAGCCTCGGCCTTCTCTGCGATGGACATGAATTCCTTGCCACGATGGCTCATTTCCATCACTGACATACTGCTGCCGTGCCAGTCGACCAGCTCATCACGCGCCCGCTCCAGCACGTCTGCCGGCAAGACGGCGGGGCCGGCGCTGAAGTTATAAACCTTGGACATATTTTCTGGACTCCTGGGTCATTTTTCTTCTGTCATTCCGGCGCAGGCCGGAATCTATGAGTGCCGGCACCCTGGATACCGGCCTGCGCCGGTATGACGGATTAATCTGGCGCTTCATCGCTGTCGGTATCGCTGTTAGTCTCACTGTCAGTATCGCTGTCGGTATCGCTGTTAGTACCACTGTCAGTATCACTATCATCATCACCACCGGCATCGGCGACTGGTTCAATTCCGACCAGCGTCTCGTTATCGTGCAGCTTGATCAAACGTACACCCTGAGTGTTACGACTCATAACCGACACTTCAGCAACACGTGTGCGCACCAGCGTACCACCGTTACTGATTAACATGAATTCATCATCTTCCTGAACCAGGACTGCGCCAATCACCTCACCGTTACGTTCGGTACTCTGAATGGAAATCACGCCCTGGCCACCACGGCCGTGAACCGGGTAGTCGGATACCGGGGTACGCTTGCCATAACCGTGCTCGGTCGCCGTTAATACCGCACCCTCACTGACGATAATCGATGCAATCACACGCTGGCCAGCGGACAAACGAATACCGCGCACACCGCAGGCCGTACGACCCATCGGGCGCACATCAGATTCGTGGAAACGGATGACCTTGCCGGTATTACTGAACAGCATGACATCTTTCGTCCCATCGGTGATCGCGACATTGATCAGGTAATCGTCCGGTCGTAAATCCACGGCAATAATGCCGTTGCTGCGTTGGCGGGAGAAATCGGACAATGGCGTCTTCTTTACTGTGCCCTGCGCCGTCGCCATGAACACGAACAAATCATCCGGGAACTCACGGATCGGTAACACGGCATTGATACGCTCACCGTCTTCCAGTGGCAGCAGGTTCACAATGGGCTTGCCACGCGCCATGCGTCCGGCCTGCGGGAGCTGGTACACCTTCAACCAGTAGGCCTTGCCACGACTGCTGAAACACAAAATAGTATCGTGGGTACTGGCGACGAACAACTTGTCGATAAAGTCTTCTTCCTTCACCCGGGTCGCTGCCTTGCCACGACCGCCACGTCGCTGCGCCCGGTAATCGGACAGTGGCTGCGATTTGGCATAACCCTGGTGCGATAATGTCACCACCACGTCTTCCTCGGTAATCAGGTCTTCCATGGTCAGGTCGAGGTGATCGGTGAGGATCTCGGTACGACGTTCGTCACCGTAATTTTCCAGGACTTCATCCAGTTCGCCCCGGATCACCTGCATCAGGCGGTCCGGGTTGTTGAGGATATCCAGCAAGTCACCGATGCGTTCGATGAGTTCCCTGTATTCATCAACAATCTTGTCCTGCTCCAGCCCGGTAATCTGGTGCAGACGCAGGTCAAGAATGGCCTGTGCCTGGACTTCTGACAGCCGGTATACGTCGCCGTGATAGCCAAACTCTGCTTCCAGACCATCCGGACGGGAGGCAGTTGCACCGGAACGTTGCAGCAACTCACTGACCACACCCGGCGCCCATTCACGGCGCGCCAGTTCGGCACGTGCTTCGGCACGGCTGGAGGATGATTTGATCAACGCAATCACTTCATCGATATTGGCCAGTGCTACGGCCAGACCTTCCAGCACATGCGCCCGTTCACGCGCCTTGCGTAACTTGAATACGGTACGGCGTGTTACCACATCGCGGCGATGGCGAACAAAGGCTTCGAGGATTTGTTTAAGATTCAACAGCCGTGGCTGGCCATCGACCAGTGCGACCATATTGATGCCGAATACACTCTGCATCTGGGTCTGTTGATACAGGTTGTTGAGGATGACTTCGGCTACCTCGCCACGCTTGAGCTCGATCACCATGCGCATACCGTCCTTGTCGGACTCGTCACGCAGGTTGGAAATACCCTCGATCTTCTTGTCCTTGACCAGCTCGGCAATCTTCTCCAGTAACCGCGCCTTGTTGACCTGGTAGGGCAGCTCGGTAACAACAATGGACTGCTTGCGACCCTCTTCACCTTCAACGTGGCTGCGAGAACGAATATGTACACGGCCACGGCCGGTGTGATAGGCCTCATGGATGCCACGCACACCGTTAATGATGGCTGCGGTCGGGAAATCCGGCCCGGGAATAATGTCCATCAATTCCTTGATGGAAAGTTCCGGGTTTTCGATCAGTGCAAGGCAACCCTTGACGATTTCGCTGAAATTGTGTGGTGGAATATTCGTCGCCATACCCACGGCGATACCGGCTGAACCGTTGATCAGCAAATTGGGGATGCGCGTTGGCATCACCGACGGTTCGTACTCGGACTCATCGTAGTTAGGAACGAAGTCAACGGTCTCTTTATCGAGATCGGCAAGCAGCTCGTGGGCGATTTTCGACATGCGCACTTCGGTGTAACGCATGGCTGCCGGTGAGTCGCCATCCACCGAACCGAAGTTGCCCTGCCCGTCGACCAGCGGATAACGCATGCTCCACGGCTGCGCCATGCGTACCATGGCGTCATACACGGCGGTATCGCCATGCGGATGATAT
>CAZVBD010000045.1:0-11643 GCA_964625255.1 uncultured Thiohalobacter sp.
TCAACAAATGCGCGGTAAAGGATCATCTTCCAGTTCTTCGAGTATACGCTGACCGCCCAGAGCTGTTTGCAGAACAACGTATGGCTGTTCGGTCATGGTACCGATAAGTGAAGCCTGCTCCCCCTGGGGAATCTGTTGCCATCTTTTCAGTACCTCGGCGGCACTGGATTCTTCCACCACGGCGACAACCCGACCTTCACAGGCCAGGTACAGGGGGTCAAAACCGAGCATCTCACAGACGGTTCTGACCGGATCACGGATGGGAATGCTATCTTCTTCGAGCAGAATACCAAGCTGACTGGCCTGATGAATTTCCTGCATTACCGAGGCCAGACCACCCCGGGTGGGATCGCGCATAAATCGTAGCCCGGGAAGTGAATACAGCGCCCGCGTCAGGGGCAGCACACTGGCAGCATCCGATTGCAGATCACCACGCAAGCCAAACTGCTCACGCGCCAGCATGACAGCTGTGCCATGGTCGCCGACCGGACCACTGACCAGGATGCGGTCGCCTTGCTTGATACCATCCATGCCCAGTTGCAGTCCCGGTTGTTTAATACCAATACCGGTGGTTGCAAGATAAAGCTCGCCGCCCTTCCCTTTTGGTACCACCTTGGTATCACCGGCCACCACCCGCACGCCGGATTCTCTTGCTGCCTGCGCCAGGCTTTTTACAATCTGCTCCAGCCTTTCGATTTCCATCCCTTCTTCAATGAAGGCATTCAGGCTTAAATACAGTGGTTCGGCACCGGCGACAGCCAGGTCATTGACTGTACCATGCACGGCCAGCGAGCCAATGTCGCCGCCGGGAAATACCAGTGGCTGTACGGTGAAGCCATCGGTGGTCATCATCAACTCACCTTTGAGCTCAGGTAAACAAGCTGCATCGCAGTTAATATCGAGCAGCGGATTATCCAGGTGGCGAGCAAAGATTTCCCGCACAAGTTCGCGCATAAAGCGACCACCGTTTCCATGGGCAAGGGAGATGTGTGTGTTTTCTATCATCGGTTGTTCAGACGTGCTTCAGCCTCCATAATTTGCCCCACACACAAACCGGCATCATTGCAGGGAATCAATGTATTGAGCTGGACATTAAAGCCTTGTTGTTGCAACAGCTGAATCACATGTTCGGTCAGGCATTTATTCTGGAAGACCCCACCGGTCAGTCCCACGTCAAACTCACCATGCTGTTCGCGCAACCGACATGCCTGTTCGACCAGTGTAGCTGCTATGATGCTATGAAATTGCGCAGCACGTTGTGCGACGCTGAGTCTGGTATCTTTCAGCATGGGTAACAAATCTGTCCAGTCCGCTTCCAGTATACCCGCCTCATTGTACTCAAGTGGCAGTGCATTTCCCTGTGCGCATTCCGTCACCTGTGCCTCCAGCCACATGGGTCCCTGCCCTTCAAAACTGTATTGCTCCAGCAACCCGGTCATGGCAGTAGCGGCATCGAACAATCGGCCGACTGCAGTTGTCATCGGGCAGTTGAGGCGTTTATCCCAGGCTTGTTTCAGCAATTCATGTCCCTGAACAGCAAAGTCGTTCATACCACTCTGCCAGCATAATGCCGCAGCACTGCGCCAGGCTTGCCGGGCAGCCTTGTCGCCTCCTGGCAGGTAAAAAGGTTTGAAGCTGGCTACCCGCTGCCAGTTTCCCGGACAGCCCAGCAATGCTTCCCCACCCCAAAGCGTGCCATCCTCACCGTAACCGGAACCGTCCCAGGTAAAGACCAGCCAGAACTGTTCCGTAACGTGTTCCGGCTGGTTATATTCCAGCGACAATGTGGCCGCATGGGCATGATGATGAAAAACCGGTATCAATTGTTGACCACCCTGTGCAGCCATCTGTCTTGCCTGGCGATGTGAACGGTAGTCGGGATGGGCGTCACAGATGATGATACCGGCCTCGACTTCATAAAGATGTTGCAGTTGGTCAATCGTCTGTGCGAACTGCTCAAGACTTTTCGGTGAATCCAGATCACCGATATGTGGTGAAACCACCAGACGATTGTCCCATGCCAGTGCCACGGTATTTTTCATCTGTCCACCGACAGCCAGCATGGGAGTGGGAACAGACATGGGCAAGGTCAGTTCAAGTGGCGTCATGCCGCGCCCCGGTCGCAAAGGTCGTGCCCGGTGATGAATAATCCGGTAAACACTGTCATCGGCTGGATGCACGATCGGACGATCATGATGCAAAAAGGCATCGGCCACTTGCGCCAGGCGCTGTTCCACTTCCCGGTTATCTGTTATTACCGGCTCACCACTGAGGTTAGCCGAGGTGGCAATCAGTGGTGCGTCGAATTCCTGTAGCAAAAGATAATGCACAGGGCTGTAGGGCAGGAATACACCAAGTTCATTGACACCCGGAGCAATATGCTCTGATAGGTCCTCACTCTGCCTTTTACCTGATGAGGTTTTCTTTAACAAAACGATCGGCCGTTGCGGAGAACGTAACAGGGCGGCGGCGCTTTCATTCATGTGTACATGTTCTCGAATGGCACCCAGCTCATCATCGCCCTGTACAGGAAACATCACGGCTAGAGGCTTGTCCGGCCGTTGCTTGCGTTGACGCAGTGCCTGAACGGCCCGGTCACTGCGGGCATTACACATAAGGTGGTAGCCCCCGACGCCCTTGACCGCAACAATCCCGCCACGTCTTAATACACTCAGTGTTTTTTCCAGTGCGGCTTCATTGCCCTGTGTTGTCTGTCCGTTTTCTACATAATACAGCTGCGGCCCGCACTCGGGACAGGCTAAGGGCTGGGCATGAAAACGGCGGTTTTCAGGTGTGCTGTATTCCTCTTTGCAGGCGGGACAAAGCACAAAACCAGCCATGCTGGTATTCGCCCGGTCATAGGGCAGGGTGTGTATCAACGTATAA
Organism: uncultured Thiohalobacter sp.; assembly: GCA_964625255.1. Lineage (GTDB taxonomy): Bacteria > Pseudomonadota > Gammaproteobacteria > DSM-19610 > DSM-19610 > Thiogranum. Next base: position 2,887 of record CAZVBD010000045.1, read on the forward strand.
CGTGGGCCACACTGGGTGCAGTTGATGAAGGGATAACGGTAGCGTCGATTCTGTGGATCATTCAATTCTTCGAGGCAGTCGGGGCAGGTGAAGTAATCGACCGGCGTGTGAATATTCGCCACGGTGGTCGTGTCGCTGGGGCGGATCATAAAACCCTCGACCTCTTCACCGGCGGTCTGCGACTGGCTGAGCAAAACCGGCCGGGCAATCACCGGCGCCTGTTGCAGCAACCGGTGGGTAAATTGTTCGATGGCCTGCACATCACCTTCGGCGTGAACAAGCACCTCTCCCCGACAGTTCCGGACCCAGCCCTGGATACCGGTTTCTATGGCTGTTCGATAAACAAAGGGGCGAAACCCCACCCCCTGCACCTGTCCACCAAACCGCAAGCGGCAGGCGGACGGTGTTTGTATGGCATCAATGTGTGGCAACGGCTGCCTCGCGTATGCCGCTGGCCCACCAGATCCGGCAGGCACCTTCATCGGAAACCATACAGGGGCCGACTGGCCGGCGTGGGGTGCAGGCCTTGCCGTAGAGACGGCATTGATCGGGATAGCATTTGCCGAGCACCACCCGTGCGCAGTCGCAACCGGCAGGCATTTCTCCCTGACGGCGGCGTGAGGCATCCTGATAATCGGCAAACTGCTTTCGCGCATCATGCGCCGCAAACGTCGCCTTGAGCGCATAACCCGATGCCGCGATACGACCGATGCCCCGCCATTGGCTGTCAACAATATCCAGTGTCTTGTGCAAACAAGCCTGCGCAGTCGGGTTACCCGCAGGTCTGACCACCCGCGGGTAACAGTTGTCCAGAAACAGCCGGTTTTCCTGCTTTTGGCGCAGCACCGAATAAAAAGCCGCCAGCAGACTTTGTGCCTCAAAGCCTGCGACCGCTGTTGGTATCCGGTATTCATCGACCACGAATCGCCATTGTTCCGCCCCCATGGTGGCGGCCACATGACCGGGGGCGATCAGGGCATCGAAACCGTCGCCATCGGTTGGCGCATCCGCTTCAAGCAACATGGCGACTGCCGGCCAGGTCAGCCGTCCGGACAGCAGCAGAAACAGGTTATCGGGCAAGCCCTCTTCCACCATGGCAGCTACCGGCGCCATGGTGGTTTCAAAACCGGCAGCAAAAAACACCACGGCCCTGTCCGGGTTCGCTTTTGCCATGCTGACTGCCTCAAGAGGTGAGGCGATGGCACGAATATCCGCGCCCTGGCTACGGGCCTGTTCCAGTGTGCGAGGTTCATTTTTGCCCACGTTGACCGGGACGCGCAACATGTCGCCAAATGCCAGCAGGACCAGTTCCTCCCGCAAAGCCAGCTGCATGGCCTGGTAGATATCTTCCTCGGGACAAACACAAACCGGGCAACCGGGACCTGGAATAAGTTCAATGTTGTCCGGCAACAGGCTTCGAATACCCGCCATGCTGATGGCGCGTTCGTGCCCGCCACAAACATTCATAATGCGGAATTTCTCCGGCAGCTTCAGTTGGTGAATCGCCTGGAGCCATTGTTTTGCAGGGAGTGGCATATTTATTTATCGACGGTCTACTATGACCGACTCACCGTCAGTTCCTGCTGCAACCAGTCAAGCCAGTCCTGCAAACCTGCCCCGGTCTTCGCCGACAGTTCGATAACCGGCGCCCCGTTAGCCAGGTTACGCAGGTGCTGCCGGGCCTGTTCGGGATCGAAATCATCCAGTATGGCCAGCAGGTCTGTCTTGCTCAACAGCATAAGGTCCGAAGCACGAAACATGACAGGGTACTTTGCCGGTTTGTCATCGCCTTCAGTTACGGAGAGCAGGGTTACATTACGATGCTGGCCAAGATCAAAACTTGCCGGACAGACCAGGTTACCGACATTTTCGATAAACAGGATATCCAGCGGTGCCAGTTCCAGACTGTGCAGGGCGTCGTGCACCATGTGTGCATCCAGATGGCAGGCGGTGCCGGTGGTGATTTGAATAGCAGTAACGCCTTTGGCACGGATCCGTATGGCATCGTTTTCAGTTTCCAGGTCACCTTCCAGCACGGCGATAGTGTAACGGTCTTTCAGGGCATCAATGGTGGCTTCCAGCAAGGCGGTTTTCCCCGACCCTGGCGAAGACATCAGGTTGATGGCCAGTACCTGGTGCTTGTCGAAGTGCGCACGGTTATGCCTGGCCTGATGATCGTTTTCACTCAGCAAGCTTTTCAGGACGCTGATGGACTGTTTGCCGTCATCAGTTTTTGACAGCTTGCCACCGGGTTTCAACAAGTGTGCATTGCCATGGGTTAGATTACAGCCGCAGGTATCACACACAGGTATGCCCTCGTCCGGGTTCAATCTCTATGCTGTCCAGTAACAGTTCATTGCCGCTGACAAGCTGCGTATGCCAGTCGCCACAGGATGAACAGATCAACGTGTTTGCCTCGACCACTGATTCCACCCCGCAGCTTTGACATCGCACACAGACGGGCAATATCTCAATCGACAGTTGCGCTCCCTCGGCAATGGTGCCTGTGCTGGCAATGGGAAACACCTGTTTGAGTAAATCAGGTTCCACGCCTGACAGTACACCTATCCTGACCTGAACCTGGCGGATATGCCGGGCATTGTGTTGCCGGGCAATCTCGCTCACCTGGCGTAACATACTCTGGCAGACAGACAGTTCATGCATGGTCTTTATCGTGCGAATCATGCGAATCGTGCGAACCCGAATCTGTTGCCAGGGCTGACATCTGGTCAAACATTTCCCAGGCCAGGGCAGCCTCTTGCTGACTGACTTTCTGTATGGCGTAGCCCACGTGCACCATGACATAGTCACCGACCTGTAATGATTCATCCTTTAACATGAACAGGCTGACTTGCCGTTCAATACCCTGGCTGTGACAGCAGGCCATTGTGTCAACAATTTCAACAATCTGCATGGGAAGTGCAAGGCACATGTTTTATCCGCCACGGCTCATCTGTGAGGAATAAATACTACAACGTATCGACCTGGCGCCGTCAATCACTTTTGGGGAATGTTCCCGTGCATACCGGAAAATGTAGCAGCCCCCAGCCATAAACGGCATCTTTCCCGGGTTGCCCCAGGTCACGTGCCTGCCGGAATAACCGGGTGGCCAGAGAGGGTTCACCGCCAAGCTGCGCAAGGGCAGCAGCAACCAGGGGGACTGCCATCGATGTGCCCGACTCATATCGACCGCCTGTTTTACCGGATGCCACCCACACATCAACACCCGGTGCTGCCAGATCAATATAGTCGCCACGGCTGGCATCCCGGGCAATAATGCCGTCACTATCCACCGATGTTACCGCCACTACGCCAGTCTGTGCAGCGGGATAAGTTGGTGAGGCTTCTGTTCCGCCATTACCGGCGGCAGCGACCACACCGACACCCAGCGCCAAGGTACGTTGCAGTGCGACTTCAAGTAATGCATTGCGTGGTCCGCCCAGGCTCAGGCTGATTACCTGCACCGACTGGTCGAGCAACCAGCCCAGACCGGACAACAGGTCTTCCGCGGTGCTATACACCTCATCATCCTCGCCCTGCTGCATCACTACGCCGATATAGAGTGTTGCCTCGCTGACGACACCACCAAGTCCCGCTACTGCCGGATTGCCTGCCAGTAATGATGCCACCGCCGTCGCGTGCTGCGTTGATGCTGCCGGACGCCCACGGGCAAATAATACCTTTTGTAGTATCGACTGCCCGCTGAGTGCCGGATGATCCAGGTTAACCGGACCGTCCAGTAGCCCGATACGCAACCCTTGGCCACAACGCACTTCAGGCTGGCGATCAATGGCACGGTACAGTGCTGTGCGCTGTCCACCGACTGCTGCCGCCGGGCGGAAGTAATGATTAAGATCAATCCACAGGTCAGAGTACTCGCGGCGAATGGTAACCAGTACATCCGCGACCGATACCTGATCCGGCAGTCGGAATGCACTCAACACCATACCCAGTGAAGCCAGTTTATGGCGCCGGATGACACGCGCCTGGTAGGCACCCATGACTTGCGCAAGACGTTTCGCATCATCCATGGATGCGGTGACTGCAACCAGTTCGTGTGGTGCGTATTGCCGTGTATCCTGGTCCGGCATGACCAGTTGCAGGGTTTTTGGAAGCGGTGGTAAGGCGGCGCCAAGCAGACTGCCCGATCCCACCCTGGCGGGAGTCACAACGGGACTCTCATTACCCGCTTGCCCGTCGGGATCTGTCGGGGGCAGACTGGAAGAAGGTGCGGCTTGCGCTGGTGGGGAGGCTGGTGGCTTATCCAGATCCGGGCTACGCGCCGGGGTAACACCGGTCAATACCGGTCGTTTTACAGATACGGGTAGTGGAACAGTGTCGCGTGGCAACGATTGAACTTTCAGTGGTACAGAGGTATTAAGCGGCGGTGCCGCGCTTGCCGGATCAACCAGCAAAAGCAGCACCATCACTAACCCGGCTCGATTACTCGACCTGAACATACTCCACCAGATCAGTCCGTTGTTTCAGTGCCGCAAGTGCATCGGCCCGGTCGCCTTCACTCACCAGCCGGTACAAACCGGCGGCACTGGGGCCATCAACGATACGCAGGTGTTGTTCACGCAGTAACTGACGGATATTTGCCTCGGAGGCACTGTCCACAAAGCGCACCTGCAAGGTGGAGACCTGTGTGCCGGATGAAAGCGGACGATATTGATCCGTGCCTTCACGAGGTAACCATACCACCAGGCTTTGCACCAGTAACAACAAGGATGCCGCAACGGCTGCTGCACGCCAGCTTGCAGAAACCCCCTTTGGTTTGCGCTCGCGATGGATATCACGCTGTAATCGGCGCCAGCCCAGCTCAAGCGGGGCTTCCGGTTGTTGTTGCTTGACACTGCTGCGCAGTGCAGCAAGAAAATCCCGTTCACGCTGCAACTCGGGCGATGCCTCGACAGTCGCCTGTAGGGCATCCCGTTCCTCGTCGTCAAGACTGTCGTTCACGAGCCAGGGCAGATTATAGCGTTCTGATTCAGGTAAAGGCATGTGCGGCATCCTCCCCGGCCAGTCGTTCCAGGCAACGGCGCAAGGCTTCACGGGCATGGAACATGCGTGATTTCACGGTACCCACAGGGCATTCGACAATTTCGGCAATTTCGGGATACGCCATATCTTCATAAAACACCAGGTGAACGATATCGCGCTGCAAGCCGCCAAGATGCCCGATACAGTGTTTCACCCAATCCGCATGCTGTGCCGCAGCAACCACCTGCTCGCTGACAGGAAGCGGATCGACGGTGGCTTCGTCCAGTTCATCGTGGCCGTGACGCTTTTCCCTGCGATAATGATCGAGCAGCTTGTGGCGGGCAATCCCGATCAGCCAGGTTGTCACTTTAGAGCGCCCCTGAAAGCGATCCGCCTGACGCCAGACATCCAGCATCACCACATTCATAATATCGCCAGCCACCGTGGTATCACAACAGCGGGTCATGACATAGCGGTAGACAGTATTGGCATAACGGTCGAAAAACACTCGCATGGCTTTCTCATCACCACCCGCTATCGCTGCCAGTATCTCGCTGTCGTTATCACTCATGGAAACTGAATGCGTCGAAAATCGCTGCGTGCAATCACCCGCCCTTTATCAGACAGGGCTACAACGCGCCAGTAATAGGCACTGCCGGGCAACAGATGAGCGCGTGACAGGCTCCCTACTGTCAGACGGGTTTTCTCGGCCGGCACCAGTACACCGGTGAGCGGTTGTTGGCGGGTGGTACCGGGTAAATCCGTATCACGTACCGGTCGGGTGTATAACTCCAGCTGGTAGGCGGAAGCCCCGTTCACCGGTTGCCAGGCAAACTCCGTTTCCACCGCAAGCACAGCACCGGGTGCGGGACGAGCGACCTGTAACGGAAGGACATGTGCCCCGGATCGTGCCTGTCCGCTGTCATTCACAGCATAACGTAATCCCGGTAGTGCAAAGTCCGGGAACGGTTTGGCGATACGCAAGCGCACCAGATAATCACCGTTGCGCCCGGTCGGCAGCCGCGGGGTTTGTAACACCACCTTGTCACCTGCCAGCAGGTATTGCTTACGACTCACCAGCGGTACAAAGATCGGCTGACCCCGTGTACTGGGCGGACTGGCCACCTCCCAGGTGTATTCCAGCAGGCCGGTACCGTTGTAGCTGACCACGGCACGCGCACGCAGCTCACTTTGGGGCGCCACTACAGCGGTAATACGACCATCGTCGTACTCCATCTCCACACGGCGGATCAACAGTTGCCCCCCCGCACCACCACCGGTGATGCTAAAGGTAACGACTCCCGCCTGTGTTGAATTGTCCGGGAAATCCGTGAACTGCCGCGTATAGACAAAACGGCTGAAGCCTTTTTTCTGCGCCTGACGGATAACACTTTGTGGAACCGTCAGTGATTCACTAAAAACAAAGGTCGTGGGACCGGACACCGGTACGTTTCGGCTTGACTGGAGCGATTTGGCTACCGTACCGAGCAGGCTGTTGTCGGGTGCCAGGAAAACACCGCTGCCTGAACTGACGCTGGTCAGCCCCGGGTTGCCGACATTTTCAATCACCGACCAGGTGACCTGGCTGTGACCGGTTGACGTAATCGCTACCTGCGAGGGCAAGTTATTGCCACTTACAGAACCGATCTGCGCCTGCGCCACGGGGGCCAGCAGGCAGATAAGGATAAGAATGAAGCCCCGAATGTTCGGGATATTAGTCTGTCTCATGCCACTGTCCCCCTTCACTGTGCCTGCCCGGCGCGGGCGGGCAAGGTTGCTGTCAGCGTCAGAAACGCCTGATACAGGTCAATACTTCTGATCCTTACCACATCATCGTCAACATCGTTGTAGATCCCGCTCAGGCCCAGATCAAAACCGGGATGGTTTCGGCGCGCCTGCAACAAACGCCAGTTGAACGCCATACTGACAGAAAACATGTCATTATTGATTGAGTCGTTCGTCGTCTGATTACGGTTCAAACTGACATCGAGTGAGCCATCCAGTTTATTGGGCAATAATACGAAGGACGTTAGTAATGCATAGGTGATTGCCGTTGAGTTCTGGTCAATTACCTTGTCTTCGGTACGATCATAGCGAATGGATGGCATGAGACTTAAACGCTGCCGATAGTTCCAGCTTCCGTCCAGATAAACGCCGGTAGTATCAGTATCGTTCTGTATACCTGAATGATCGCGGTATTGACTGTTCACCAGCGTCAACCCCCAGCTACCGGTCGGATAACTGAACATGGCGTAAGCCTGCCAGCTGTCCAGGTCATTATCCGTCTGCGGCTGCAAGAAACCGCTGGGTGTCGATGTCTGATCCTGTTGTTGACGGTTAAATGCGGCACCCAGACTGGGCGCACCCAGCCAGCCGTCAGCACTTGCCAGCGCCGGCGACCAGTTCAGGCTGACGCTGCCAAGGTCGGTCTCCATACGGGGCAGTGTGTCGATGTCTTCAACATTGTCCTTCTGTTGTTCGACAGTTGCCTGAATGCCTAGCGTGGACCACTGCGCACCACCAAAAGCACGTAACAGGCGGCGGTCGCTGGGCAAGGCCAGGTTACCCAGACTCTTGAAGAAGGTGCCGATCTTGCGACTCTCCACACCGGCGTTCCAGTTCAGGCCAGCCGCCGTGCTGTCCGAGAAGGTAGCCAGCAGACTGTAGGCGGTATCACCTTCCGAACCCAGGTTATCCGAGGTATTGAAATCGTAATCAGTAGCCGCATATTCGGCACGCAGTCGCAACCGGTTATCGAGCAACTGGCTGTCCGCACTCAGCGACCAGGCTGATCCATCGGCCCGACCCGCTTCCCGATCATCAATAGAGGCAACCAGGCCGGCGGCATCACGCCCCTGACCGCTGAGCCAGGTGCCGCTCAGGTAGAGTGCCTGCGGCCTGTCTTTCAAAGGACTGCTGTCGAAAGTCACACCATCGACACGACGGTGTGAATCACTGATGCCCAGTCCACGGCGGAACCCGACAATATCCTCACTGGATAAGGAGAACCCTGATATACGTGAATTGATCAGCGGGATGCGCCCTTCCAGCGAAACACCACGGCGACGGAAATTATTCATCACCAGGCTGGAGGTTCCCACTGTCTGGTGCCCCACGCGCGCATCGGCATAACGGTTGCCGGCACTGAACAGGAACTCGCCGTTGTCGATCTGTCGCTGGCCGGGTATATCATCGTTGAGGCTGTTGTAGAGCAGATCGAACTCACCCTGGGTGTACCAGTCTCCGCTGGCGGCACGGTAACCGACACGACTGCTGCCCTGCCCCTGTAAACGATCCGGCCGGGGTCTGGGCAAGTTATCGTCAGCAGCGCGATAACTGCCGGTCACCTGGGTGTCAGCCGCAGCCGCATACTCGCGGAACAGGCGCGACTGACGCACTTCAAAGCGCCAGAAACCCCGTTCAACGATACTGCCATCATCGGCATATTCAACAATGCGTAATTCGTGAAAGCCGGGGGACAATGGTTGTACCGGCTGGTACACCGCATACTCCGCCTCGCGTTGAATCATGGCGGTAACATCAATGTTATCCAGCTCCAGCGCCAGTCTCTGTAATTCCTTTACCGGCACATCGGACGGTATCCGGATACGAAATACTTCATCCGCTCCCCGATAGCTTTTATGTTCTGCAGCAGCCAGCACAGGCTGCCATTCTGCACTGGCCGGCAGCCAGGCTACACACAGGGTGCACCATACGACGTACTTCAGTGCACTGCGACAAACTGTTCCCATGATTCCTCCTTATTCTTCTCTA
>CAZVBD010000045.1:11743-17129 GCA_964625255.1 uncultured Thiohalobacter sp.
GGCTGAAAGCCCCCCGTCGGCACATCATCACAGCCCTCAGGCCTGAAACAGTCACCCCCACCAACTGATGAGCGGGTTTTGACTGTCGGAACCACGACACCATTGATCAGCGACTTGTGCCCTTCAGCAGATGGCCGCGCCAGTGGCGAACCACGGCGTCCTCCATCCGGGCCGGGTTGACTGACGCTGCCCGGGGCTGAACCACCATTACCTGGCTCGCTGTCCCCGGGTGATTCCGGATCACGCTTCTCGCCTTTCATGCGTGCGACACGGTCATCAACGGTAGAGGTCGCACTGGGGCCGCCATCGCTGCTTCGTCCGCCTTCAAAACCACTGCGGGCTTCGTCACTGGCGTTGTCGTCATCACCACTGTCGGTATCTTCAGCATCATCATCACCGCTGTCGGTATCTTCAGTATCGCCGTCACCGCCGTCGCTATCTTCAGTATCATCATCGTTGCTGTCGTTGGAAGTATCATCATCCGTATTGGAGTTGTCATTGTCATCATCCGTGCGGCTATCACTTTTATCACGCTTCGTGTCCTTGCCGGTTGATGGGCCGGTCCCGGAACGGTCTGTATCAGCATTTCTGTTGGAAACATAGGTTCCCGTACCATCATCATAGGTCTCGGTGACTGAACCATCAGCGTTGTAACGCACCGAAGATTTTATATTCCTGTTGGCCGAATCCTCCGGTGAATTTTCAACCGTTAACGAACCATCGGCACCACGAATAACAGTTCCTCCTTCGGTTTCTTCAATGATGGTTCCGTCAGGATAACGGGTGATCCGCGTTCCATCAGGTGTGGTTTCCTTGATAGAACCGTCAGAGTATTCGATCTCCTCGGTACCATCGGCGTAGGTTGTGGTTCGTGTTGTTGTACCGTCCACGTTGTAATAGGTGGTATTTTTTTCACTATCGTATTCAGCTCGCGAACCATCCGGGAAATTTACACTGCCGGAGCCGTCTTCATTTGTCACAGAAGTGATACCGGACATGGAACCATCGTCGGCATACGTCTCGACAACCCCGTCAGGCCGGGTCACGGTTCGTGCACCACCGGGATATTCCACTTCGGATGAGCCATCGGGCCGGGTGCGTGTTATGGAACCGTCTGTATTATAAGTCTCTGTGGCACCGTTGATTGATGTACGTGTTCGCGACCCATCCTGATTCAGTGTATCGCTTGAACCATCAACATGCGTTGTCGTTATAGAGCCGTTATTTCCAAGCGTTGTACTCTCCCCATCCGGGGAGTTCAGGGTAACCGAACCATCATCGTTAAAATCCGTCACCATACCGTTGTTAGTATATGACCTGAATGTCCTGCTTGAGCCATCACGGGAATAGCTTGTCGTGCTCCCGTCTGCGTTAGGTGCACGTGTTTCGGTAACCGGTCCGACAAAACCACCGCTGCCGGCACCACGATGACCAGACTGTACTGGCCCGGTTGCAGTAGCATCCTGCGTACGACCCGGCAACAGGGAACGGGTACCGCCAGTACGTTGCGCCGGTGTAGTGGGTGATTGACGGCCTGCGCGATTTCCTGTCCCTCTACTCTGACCCGCTATCCCGGTTTCCGGACGTGTCAGTGGTGACAGTACAAAACCCCGGCCTGACGATGACGCCCCCGTACCCGGACGTTTTGGCTGCACCGGCCGCGTCGTGCGCCCATACCCGGGCGGCGTGTTTCTGAACCCGCCGCCTGGCTTATTCCTGCCAGTAGCACTGTGACTTCCACCGACGACTGATGGCACCTTTAACCGTGGCGGTTTCGCGGCACCCTGTCCGCGAGGGTTCAGAACAGGCGGCGCCCCGGGTAATGTCTGGCGTGGAGGCATACCACCGGGTAATGCCGGCGTTACCGGTATTGCTGCGGATACCCCGGTGCCCGGTGACACCAGGCTTGAGGGAGGTATTTTTACGATTTTCCGGCTCACAGCCGGTGCAACCGAAGAGGTTTTCTTTTTATCGGCAGCTGCGACATAACCGGTCCATGCCAGGCAAAACAGACCGGCCAGCAGGATGCCGATATTATTTTGTATTTTACTGCGTCCCATCGGCCTTGACCTCCCGTCCGGATAATTCAGTCATTCGTTTTGCGTTTCAAACCGGAAACACAACAGTTGTTACTGACGGCCGGTGGTGCTGTCTGTTTCAACCAGCAATTCGGTTGTGGCCCCTGCACCGTATTCGGCTTGACATAAGTCCATGCCTGGCACTGCGCATCATCCTGGCAGGCTTTCTGGCACAGGGAGGGGTCATCGACAGCGGGAGATAAATGACGGAAATCTCCGCCACCGGGACGGTCGGTATTTTGTTCCATGCCTTTGGCATCTGTGGAGATCGGTGCAGCAGCGTTCACCTCAACGGGAATAATCTGCTCTGTCGTTTTCCCGGCCACAATATCAATCCCTTCGACACGTTGTTCCGGAACATCCCGACCACCCGCCTGTACCACTACATCGACTTTCCCCACGGGAAGATCGATGTTCACCGGGGTATCAACCCCGAATACGGAAGCCTGGTAAATCCATTTGTGCGTCACCGGGTCTTCAACATGAATGCCCGCATGCGCAGGCTTGCCATTGACGGTAACGGTCAGTTTCAGTCGCCCCTTGTCAAAGTTCAGCGTCTTTTCAACCACCTCACCGGACTTGATGGTTATATCCAGTGACTTCTCCCTGGCACCACTCACCCCGGCCGGTGAAACAAATACTTTGTAGCGGCCGCCGGCCAGCCGAATCGCTGTTCCGGAAGAGGTACCCAGGACAGGCTCGAAGATGATTTTTCCGGTTTTTGCATCTTCAATGCGATAGCCCAGATCGGTTGCCGTTCCATTCACCTTGACCGTCAGTTTGAGCATGCCCGCCGGCTGCACAGCCTTGCGGGCAGATTTCAGCAGTTCCTCGGCATTATTCGCCTGAAAATACTCACCGCCACCGGCTTTTGCCATACACCGTAACTGTGCACTCTCTTTTTCACTCAGGCCAAAACCGACGGTGTGCAGAATAAAGTTAACACCCGAATGCTTTGCTGCCTTGACCGCTGCACAGGGATCACCGCCGCAGCTTTCGATGCCGTCGCTGATCAATACCACGGTGGAAGTGTGCTTCTCCAGACGCAACATATCGAAAGCCTGGTTCACGGAGCGCGTCAGTGGTGTCTTGCCTTTGGCATTCAGTCCGGCAACCGCTTTCAGTACCGTCGGTTTATTATTCGCCCCCGGCTTCACCAGCGTTTCCACATCATCACAGTCACCTTTACGCCGATGGCCATAAGCAATCAGGCCTATGCGCGAGTTGTCCGGCAACTCGGGCACCAGCTTGCCCATGACATCTTTGGCAATGGTGATTTTAGGTATTCCATTAATCTGGCCCCACATACTGCCGGAAGCATCAAGGATAAACAGAGTGTCGGCACCCTGTTCCGCATTCCCCGCCAGTGCCACGGGTATAACAGAGAACAGCATTGATACCAGGGTAAACAACACCATTGATCGTTTTGTATAAGCCACTTTCATCATCGCTTCCTTATTCTGATCGCACACCTGTTATTACGCCTGCTTTTACATCGTTCCGCTGTTGAATGTAATCGTTCTGGTCGTCAATACCCCATCTTTTATTTCGATATCGAATGACTTTTTATGGCGGGATTCTTTCTCCGTGATGACAAGTCTGTATTTCCCGACAAGCAGTCGTGTATCGAGCGGGATGTATTGTCTGTAACCCGGTTTGTCCTGGCGAGCAATCTCAACCGTTACTGCCAAAGGCTGCTTAGCCTCGTCATGGGCTTCAACAACCAGCCGTCCCATTCCAAAGGTATAGACCTTATCCAGTGTTTCTCCTGTCTTGACGTTGACCAGCTCTACCTGTTTGGGGAAGGCCTGATAGGGAAGAAATCTCTGGTTCGGGTGGTAGAACCGATCCGGCGACACGACCTGCAGCCGGTACCGCCCTGCGGGCAAATACAGCAATATCGGGGCAGCTTGATCGCTGTCGGGACTACGTTTCGAATAGACCGGGCTGCTGATTGTCCTCTTCTTCTCACGCCCCTGCTCATCTACGGGAACGGCTGTAATATCTGCCGCAGCGACCTGCCCTCCGACGGTTACGGAAACCTTTACCGTACTGTCGTTAACTTTGACCTCGCCCCCTGAATGCATCAATTTATCCATGCCGGGTACGCAGGAAGATTCTTCGCCTCTTCTACCTCGAAACAACGGGTCGGCCACGCTGGCGCTTATGCCCGCCTTGCGACGACTGAAATATTCTTCCCTGCAGACTTTCGGGCAACGTTTTACTACCTTCCAGCAGGTATCCTGCACCTCTTCGGCATTAGTCTTGTTCAAGCCGCGAGACTCCCAGCAGGCTTCTATTTCCCGCGAGCAGACACGCTGCACCTTGAGGGGGGCTGGTTCGCTCAACGTACTCCCCACACCACTGATCAATCCCTTGAGCAGATCTCCAGGGGACAGGCGTACAGGTGGTTCGGCCTGCGCAGTTGGCATCCCAGACATCGCCAACAGCAGGCCGGCCAGCAAAAGCATGAACGGCACTGTCTTTCCAGGACGCTGTTGTTTCATCGTACCGGACCTATATGCAGGCCCAGCCATATGAGGAATGCAACGGCCAGCAGAGTGGTAATACATGCCAGCCAGAACAGAATGCGGTAAGCCGTCAGCAAGATAGAAACCGTGGCGTGCTCTCGAATAGCGGCTTCATGGTTGCGTCCATAGCGGAGTGTGACAATTGACATAATCGATGCGGCCAGAAACATCAATCCGCTGCTCGTATTCAACCAGGAAAACGTGTTCATATCCGCTGTTGTTTCCATGTCCGATATACGGCTGTCGGCAATAAACATCAGCAGCAGCCCGGCAAGCGAGGCTATAACGACAACCACCAGACGGATTAAAAATGCCTTTTGCGGAATGTTCACTGGCATGGCTTTCTGCATCGCTTCATCGTGTTCCTGCACTCTCATAGTAGTATTAGCTACAAGCGCCCTTCAACTCTCAGAACAGATGTTGGTGCCAGCGATCGCGATCGCCCGCTAATATTATTGAATTCGCAATACCATAAGTCACCCTTGCGAAAAGTTACGCCCCTTTCAGCACGCACTACCACGGTGACTGTTCCATCCCAATTACTGACACCAGAAAATCTTTCAGTGGGCATCGCCCGCGCCCTGGCCACGAAATTCCCCGGTTGACCAATTGCACAGTAAACCTCTGTCGTGAGTTGGGAGGCATTAACACCCTGTACTCGAACCGGTACCTGAAATGTCACTTGCGTTGAACTTGCCAACGCAGGATTTTCTCCGACAAAAAATGACACCCCGGTTATCAGTAATGTTGCCATCGTGTTCTTCAGGTTTATTTTCA
>CAZVBD010000046.1:0-16800 GCA_964625255.1 uncultured Thiohalobacter sp.
CACTGTGGCTGGCAGGATTTTCCTTTGGTGGTTTCATCGCGCTGGATGCCGCGCAGTCACTGCGGCCGAACTGGCTGGTGACCGTTGCGCCGGCAGTTAACTATTTTCCCGATCAGCCCGTCTCGCTTTCAGATATCAACTGGTTGCTGATCTACGGTGATGCGGACGATATCGTGCCCTGGTCAGAGGTTGAGTCGTGGCTGGGCCGACAGGCGTTGGTGCCGGAAGCGGTTTGCGTGGAAGGTGCCGGGCATTTTTTTCATGGTCGGCTGAATGAATTGCGCGATATTGTGCTTCGCGCCGCACCGTCAGACTGAGTGCCGGGCCTGATCGGGCTTCCGTCAGTGGTGGTGCGTGCTCTGTGCGAACTGAAAAACTTCCGTCGCAGTACTGAAAGTCTTGGAAATAATCCGTTCATCGATGCTGCATGACCAGTATGCTGGCAGGTAACCACCCTTGAATACCGGGTTGGCACTGACGGTAACGCCATTGATTTTCTTTTCAACCTTTGCGTTCATGTTTCACCGTTATTGTTGTTTATTATGAATATTGAGCAAGCGGTGTGCCACTTGCTGTAATACCTTGAATTATAAAGATGCCGTAAACTATTACTTTATTCCTTACCGGTAACATGCGGGACGGGTGTAAAGAAACCCAACAGTATTACGTCTGTCTATCGGCTGTGGGTTTGTGCCAATAGACTGATTTGACAGTAATTTTCTGATAGCGGAGTAAAGTTGATCGAATCGTCAAGAATCCCGACGCCTGACTGTCGTGTAATTGGCGAGTTCGGGTCAAGCGGTGACCCGGCGCAATGAGAGGACGGCGACGTGCAGAAAGGGCATAATCGCGCAATTGCCTTCCCGGCGGCAAAATAAGTCTTATGTACGAACAACATTTCGGCCTCACAGAACGTCCGTTTTCCATCGCGCCCGATCCGCGCTTTCTCTATATGAGCCAGCAGCATCGCGAAGCGCTGGCGCACCTGTTATACGGCATCGGCGAAGGTGGCGGCTTTGTACAGCTGACGGGCGAGGTAGGCACGGGCAAGACCACTATCTGTCGTTGCCTGCTGGAGCAGGTGCCGGATCATGTCGATGTGGCGTTGATCCTCAATCCACGTGTCAGTGCGATAGAGTTGCTGGCCAGCCTGTGCGATGAACTGGGTATCGACTATGCGCGTGATACCGACAGCATCAAGCTGTTGACTGACGTGCTGAACGCCCACCTGCTCGAAACCCATGCGCAGGGCCGCCGTACAGTACTCATTATTGATGAGGCGCAAAATCTTGACGCTGATGCGCTGGAGCAGGTACGTCTGCTCACCAATCTTGAAACCACCCGTGAAAAACTGCTTCAGATTGTACTCATCGGACAGCCGGAACTGCGCAGTTTGCTGGCGCGTGAAGAATTGCGCCAGTTATCGCAGCGCATTACCGCACGTTATCATCTGGAGCCCATTCAGCGCGGCGAAACTGCCGCCTATATCCGTCACCGTCTGCAGGTGTGTGGTGCCAGTGAAACCATATTCAATGATGCGGCTATCGATATGGTGCAAAAGCTCTCCGGTGGTGTACCGCGCCTGATTAACGTGATGTGCGACCGCGCCATGCTGGGTGCCTACGTGGAAGGTGAACGCAAGGTCGATGTTGCGATTGTTATTCGTGCCGCGCGCGAAGTGTTGCCGGAAGAAGGGCTGGATGCGCCGCCCGGAAAGGGCTGGATCTGGCTGACGGCGTTGGTAGCTGCTGTTTTTGTGGTGGCATTTATTATAGGTTACTGGCCTTCGCCACCCTCGGATACGGCACGGGCCGGCAATACACGGGGCGGGACTGAGGAAGCAACAGCGAGTGTCGGAGCAACAGTGACGGGAAAAGGCACCGGGAGCAGTGAGCCTGTTCAGTTGCCGGAAGTTACAACGCCAGATATTTCCAGAGCGGCCGGTGGGGAAGTGAATCGTTCTCCCGGGCAGCCAGAGGCCAGCCTGTCTGTGCCTGGAGTGACAAAGAGCGCGGCGGGAGTCATGGCAGTCGACACGGCCCGGTTACCTGACGTCGAAAGTAAGGGTTTCGAACAACAACTGGCCGCAGCCGGACCCAATGCGGCGGCAAATGCCTGGTCAGGCCTGTTTGGGTTGTGGGGCGTGCAGTCTGATGTTGTCACCGATGCCCAGGCCTGTGCCGCTGCGCCAGCGGCAGGTCTTCATTGTTTGCAGGGTGGTGGCAGCCGCGCGGTATTGCAGTACTACGACCGGCCTGCCATCCTTTTGCTGGTTGGACCGGGTGGTCGCAGAGTACCGGTCCTGCTGCAGGAAATTCGCGGGAATCATGCGCTTTTGCAGATCGCCGGCCGGCCAGTCGATGTGCCGGTAGAAACCATGGAACGACACTGGTTCGGTGAGTACCGGTTGCTGTGGAAAACACCGCCGGGAGGCAGTGCCGTGCTGCGGCCGGGAGACCGCAACACAGATGTTCAATGGCTGCGTGAAAAGCTTAAGCAGGCGACCGGATTGACTTCCATTGCACCTGACCCCCTGTTTTTTGATGAAGGCCTGAAAACACTGGTGCAGGACTTCCAGCGTAGTCGTGAGCTGGATGCCGACGGTGTTGCCGGAGCCAGAACGTTTATCCACCTGAATAATCTTTCCCGGCAGCCGACGGTTCCCCGTCTTGGCACGGGCATGGTGCGGTAGATTCCTATGTCATACATACTCGAAGCATTGAAAAAGGCGGAACATGAGCGCGAAATCGGGCAGGTGCCGCGTATTGACAGCGAGCATGAACCCGCTTCTGCCAGGGTGTCGTCGCGCTGGGTTATGCTGGTTGTACTGGTGTTGCTGGTGAATGCCGGCCTGCTGCTTGCGCTGTTCTGGCCGGGTGGTCCGACAGAAGAGACGGAGCCGGTGGCCGTGGCTCCACCGGCAACATTGCCCGGCATCGATAATGTTGCCGCCGTACCCGAAGTAACAGATGAAGCGGGTATGTTGTCGGAACGGCGAGAGACGGTTGTTGCGCCCGCAGCGCCCGCAACACGTCCGACGCCAGTCAGCCCTCCCTCTGCGGTGGTGATGCCGGCCGAAACAGTCATGCACCGCACACCCGCCGTGGTGTCCCCTGTTACACCAGCGCCGGTAGCGCCTCAACAGACGGAAAATCTGCCTGTTTGGCCGCAGGTGCCGGAATTTATCTTCAGAAGACTGAGTGGGGGGCTGCGACTTGATGTGCTAGTCTACAGCGACTTGCCCGAGGACCGTTTTGTTCTGGTTAACCTGCAGAAGTACCGTGAAGGTGAACAATTACAGGAAGGACCACTATTGGACGCCATAACACCTGATGGCATTGTCTTGTCATTACAGGGACAGAAGTTCCTGGTTCGTGCACAGTAAAATTACAGTCGGGCAGTCACAATCCATGTTCAGAAATTTACTTCTGTCGTGTCTGGCAGGCACCTTCTGTCTAGCCGGCGTTAATGTACAGGCACAAAGTCACGTAGCGCAGATTTCAGGCGGGCAGCTGATTATCAAGTTGCAGGATAACCGTGTGCTCAGAAGTGCCGCCTCAGCGGGTTCAGGCAAGGTGACGCCGGGGCCGTTGCGGTTGCCAGACGGACGTTTGCTGACCTATGTGCGTTCCATGACAGATGGCAGTCTTGTCATACGTCTGCCGGAGGACGTCAGTCAGGAAGAGAAAGAAACCCTGATGGCGCAACTGGAACAGGACCCGACCGTAGCCACCGTGCAGGTGGACAGGCGCCTTCACCCGGCACTGGTACCGAACGATACCGAATATATTCGGCAGTGGTATTTATCTCAGGACACAGCGGGGATTCGTGCGCCCGGGGCCTGGGATCAGAGCACCGGTTCGTCCAGTATTGTGATAGCGGTCGTGGATACCGGCCTTTTGCAGCATGTTGATCTGAATACGAGTCGTATCCTGCCCGGTTATGATTTTATTAGCGATATTACGATGGCCAATGACGGAAATGGTCGGGATGCTGACCCGGCCGATCCAGGCGACGCTGTTTTGGCCAATGAGTGTGGTGTGGGTGACCCATCTACTGATGAGCCAAGTTCATGGCACGGGTTGTCCGTCATGGGTGTGATGGTCGCAACGTCTAATAATAACAGTAATATCGCAGGGATAGATTTTTCCGCCAGAATTCTGCCTGTGAGAGTATTGGGCAAGTGCGGCGGGTTTGTGTCAGATATCGTTGAAGCAATTCGCTGGTCGGCCGGTTTGTCTGTGTCGGGTGTGCCGGACAATCCCAATCCGGCCAATGTAATTAATTTGAGTTTGTCGGGCGAAGGTGCCTGCACCGTGCAGGAGCAGACGGCAATTGATGATGCCGTGGCAGCTGGTGCGGTGGTGGTTGTGGCCGCCGGCAATGAAGGGAAAGACGTTGTTAATTTCAGTCCTGCCAATTGTGCCAATGTCGTGACGGTTGGCGCGGTAGCACGTGATGGCAGTATCGCTTCCTACACCAACCGTGGTGAGGGAGTGGACCTTGTCGGACCGGGTGGTGACGGGCCGGTTTTTGAAGATAATGTGTTGACGTTATGGAACGACGGCACTACAACGGCGGGTACTGATGTGCTCGCCTTTATTACCGGCACCAGTTTTACGGCGGCCCAGGTTTCATCTGTCGCTGCACTGATGCTGGCGGTTAACGGAACGCTCGCACCCGCTACGGTCAAGGATATTCTATGCACAACAGCACGTGATTTTGTAGATAGCAGTTGTACCGGGAATCTTTGCGGTATGGGCATGCTGGACGCGAATGCGGCGTTGGCAGGCGCTGCGAATCCCGCATCGGTAGCCGGTGGTCCAGGGTGTAATGTTATCGCTGACAGCGGCGGCGGCGGTGGCGGTGGTGGAGGGTGTGTGCTGGTGGACGTGAAGGATATTGATCCTCTGTTGCCCTGGTTGGCTGTTATGGCCATGATTGGTTTGAGGCGGCGTAACCGTTAGACTACACATTATGTTACGCGCTATTCAGGATTTTTTTCACTCTCGCATCGATACTGACCCGACGGGCACGCACGGTGAACACAGTCTGCGCCTGGCAACGGCCGCATTATTGTTCGAGATGCAGCGTGCTGATTTCGAGGAGCAGGAAGAAGAACGTAATGTGCTGGAGCGGATATTGCGCGATACCTTTGCGTTGAGCAAGGAAGAAACCCGCGAACTGTCCCGTCTCGCGCAACGTGAATCTGAAGATTCAGTGTCGCTCCACCAGTTCACCCGGTTGATCAACCAACAATTTTCACCCGAAGAGAAGGTGCGCGTGGTGGAGATGTTGTGGCAGGTTGCCTTTGCCGACGGGCGAATTGATCGTTACGAGGAAGCCCTGTTGCGCAAGATTGCAGGCCTGATCTATGTGCCACACAGGGAGTTTATTCAGGCGCGTCACCGCGTGCAGAACGCGCAATAAAAAAGCAGCCATCCGGCTGCTTTTTCAGAGTTCTTTCCGTTCTCCGTACCCGACCTTGTGTCGGATACGGAGATATATCCCGGTAAAATTTCAGGTAAGTGCCTGATTATACCATATCTTTCAGGCCCTTCAGCGGAAGCACCTTGACCACATTGCGGGCAGGCTTGGCCTTGAATGTCATGGCTTCCCCGGTGAACGGGTTTACACCCTTGCGAGCTTTGGTGGCAGGTTTACGGACAACCTTGATCTTCATGAGGCCAGGTACGGTGTAGACGCCAGGACCAGTGCGTCTGATGTCACGTTTGATCAGCGCGTTGAGAGTTTCGAAAACGGCGCCAACGTCTTTCTTGGTCAGGCCGGTTTTATCTGCAATGTAAGTGAACGTTTCAGCTTTCGTCGTAGGTTTCTTTACCGCCTTGGCAACAACCTTTTTTTTGGCGGTTTTTTTGGCAGCTTTTTTCTTTACGGCCATTCAATGTGCTCCTATAAAAATGTTGGCAGAGAACTAACGGCGCAACCATAGCACAAAGAAAAAAAAGTGAAACCCCTTTTATGATTTGATGCCTGTTATTCCAGACTCAAATGAAGATGGCATTCATGATGCAAGGAAAATAGCAGGGTTTTCCGGTGTTGGTGTTAGTGAAGCTGCCGGGTCTCTGCAGCTCCACCGGAAGATTCATCGGGGGCGTTCTCATCCGGGCAGGGTGATGCATGATGGTGTGTCATACGCCAGCTGTTATCGATCAGTTGAAACACATTGGTCGTGATGACAGGGGACCAGCTGTCACTATCGCCGGCCGCGCTGAGATATTCGTAGAGCACATGCACGGCAATCTGTACATCCCGTGTGCGGTGAACATTGGACAGCTTGAAACGTACGCGCAGTCCGCCTTCGAATATTTCACGCCAGTTTTCCTCTACGGCGTCATAACCACGAACCCGGTCGCCCATGGGATGAATGCATTCAACAAAATCACGTTCCGCCCAGACCGCCATCATTGCAGCGAGGTCAGCGTTGGCAAATGCTTCGTAGAAGGCCTGTTCGGCGGCTTCAGGTGTGGAGAAGAGGGATCTGGACATGACGCAGGCTATGGTACCAGTCTCCGCAAGTGACGCAATGCATCTGAATTTGTGAACAATTTCACGGTTTTCCCCGGTCCCGGCCCGCTAAGTTTTCGGTGTTTTGTGCCGATAGCAGAGGGTACGTAGCGCGCTATGCGCGGTGTTGTGCGAAAGCACTTATTCAGCACCGGTTAACTCTATCGACAGGATGACAGGCAGACCATGGGGGCGGCAAAAAAACTCTTGGACAAGAAGGTGTTAAAGGATCTGGTTCCTCTCAATGCATTGTCTGCGGTACATCTCGACGAAATTTCCCGAAAAGCAGTCATCGAAACCATTCGTTCCGGGCAGTATGTGTTCAAGGCAGGTGACCGGGACTATCAGTCTGTCTATGTGATGGAAGGTAAAGTCGAACTGGTCGATGAGGGGCGTAATGTTGTCGGTTCTGTCATTGGCGGTTCTGAAGCCGCGCACCATCCCCTTGCACACAAACAGCCTCGCCAGCTCTCGGCCCGCGCATCAGGTAGCGTCACGGTCGCGCGCGTTGATTCGAGTCTGCTTGATGTACTGCTGACCTGGGACGAATCGTCCGGATATGACGTTGTCGAAATTGGTGCCGAAGAAGACGGTGACTGGATGACGCGTATGTTGCAGTCACAGGCATTTCTCCAGCTCCCGCCGTCAAATATTCATCAGCTGTTGATGCGTCTTGAACCCGTCAATGTTCGGGCGGGTGATGTCGTCGTCAGGCAGGATGAGGAGGGTGACTACTTCTACATTGTAAAATCCGGTCGTATTGCCGTCAGCCGCAAGGCTTCAACACGCAGCAAGGAAGTTTTACTGGCAGAACTGGGCGAAGGAGCCTGTTTTGGTGAGGAAGCCCTGGTGTCCAGTACTCGCCGAAATGCCACAGTGACCATGCTTACCGATGGTTCACTCATGCGTCTTTCCAAAGATGATTTCAACGAATTGCTGCGCGCACCGCTGGTGCATGAACTCGACTACCCGCAGGCAAAGGCGTTTGCCGACAAGGGTGCCGAGTGGCTGGACGTGCGTTTGCCGGGTGAATTCAATAACCAGCACATCAGGGATAGCCGGAATTTTCCACTCTCGGCATTAAGGGAGCAGGCAGATGCCCTGGATACAGATAAACAGTACATTGTTTGTTGTGATACCGGTCGTCGCAGTGCCTCGGGTGCTTTCATCCTGAGTCAGCGCGGGCTTGATGTGTATACGCTGAAAAACGGTCTGATGGATGTCCCGGGCGGAGCCATGGAAGGCATTCCCGAACAGCCGGAGAAGAAGGTTCCAAACCAGGATGCGGAGATTATTCCTTTCGAGAATGACAGGGATACACACAAAAAAGAAATGCCGGCACAGCGGCAGAATAATGATGAAGCGGATCGCCTGAACGAGCAGCTAAAGGTCAGTGAAGCGGCGCGTAATACATTGCATACCGAAGTCCGGACACTGCATCAGCGTATCGAGTCGCTGGGAAACAGCGTGCGCGATTCTGAAGCGAGACACGGTGATCTGATTCAGCAGCTGGAAGACGCACAGCAAGCGCGAGAATCTTTTGCTGAAACCGGTGATCAGCTCGAGAAGCAGCGTGCGCAGCTGGTGTCGGAACTTGAGCGTGTACGTGAGGATTATCAGCAGCTGGGGCAGCGCACCAGTGCTGTGGCGGGCGAGCGCGATGCAATCAGTCGGGATCTGGAAAAGGCACACAGTGAACGGGACGCGTTGCAGGCCAGGCTGGACAGTCAACAAGGTGAAGTCAGTGAACAGGTTCACGCGTTACAGACGCAAATAGAGTCGCTGAACCATGAGTTGGAAACTGAGGCTGCCAGGCGTAGCGAGAGTGAAGCCACACTGGCCAGCGTGCAAAAGGCGGTCAGCGATGCCGCTGATCGTGAGGCAGAACTGATTGCGCGACAAAGTGCGCTGGAACAGCAGGCCAACGAGCAGAACGAACAGCTACAGGAAGACTTTCAGGCTGAAAAAGCCGTCCTCGAACAACAGCTGCGGGTGCAACAGGACAGTATTGGTGAGTATGAGCAGAAACTGGTGGCACAATCCGGTGAATACGCGTTGCTCGTCGGAAAACTGGCGGATGCTGAGGAGCAACTGACACGGTCGCAGGCAACTGAGCATTCGCTGAACGAGTCGCTCGAAGCAGCTCAACAGCGGGCTGACGAGACGGAACAGCGCATTCAGGCCGAGTTACAGCAGGAGCATGATGCGCTTTCGGCAGAAATCACAGATCTCAGGAAGTCGCTTGCCGAACAGGATCAACTGGCCGAACAGCTCCAGGCGCGCGAGCAAGCTCTGGCGGAGGCTGAAAAGTACCGGGAAGAGGCGCAACAACAACTGGCATTACGTGAACGTGAGTTCGAATCCAGTCTCGGTAGCGCACACAAAGCCATGGCGCGGGCACAGACTGATGTAGAAAACCTCAAGCGTGAACAGCAGCGCCTGCTTGACCGTTTGCGCAAAATGGAGGAAGCGCGCGATCGTGACCGTCACGACCACGAAGCCGAGGTACACCGGCTGCACAAGGAAATGCAGTCGGTAGCTGACGGTTCGGCAAAAGGGTTGGCTGACGAGCTGGAGGCACTGCAGGCGCAGCTGAATGAAAGTGCCCGGTTACGCGATGACCTGGAGGTCAGGCTGGGCGAACGTAGCGCCCAGTTCGAAGATGCCCAGGCGCGTAACGAGCAGTTCGAACAACAACTGAAGCTGGCACAACAGAGCGCCAGAGAGGCGGAGCAACAGCTGCTTGACGCCAATCGCCTGGCCAATGATGAGATGGAAATTCGTCTGAATACCGAGTCGGGTATTCAGCAGGGGTTGCGTGAGGCACTGGAAGCCTCGGAAAGGGATCGCAACAGCCACCAGGAAACCATCACCATTATCCATCAAGAGCTGGAAGAACTGCGCGAAGCGTATCAGCAGACCAGTCAGGCACTGGAAAACCGTGAAGATGCCGTTGGCAGCCTGGATGCGGTGCAGGCGCGACTGGAGGCTGTTCAGACAGAGCGCGACGAACTGGTTTCATCGGCGGAAGCGATGAAACGTGAGCTTGATCAGTTGCGAGCCGAGGCCGAGGTGCATCGTGGTCTGGAGGGTATGTCACCGGAAGAAGAGGCTGATGCCGCAGAAAGCGAGGCAATGCAGCAGGCCAAGCAGAATGTCGAGATAGCCGTGCGCCTGCGTACTCAGGCGGAAGAGCGGCTTGAGCGTCTGCACCAGGAAACAGAAACACAGCTGGAGAGTCTGCACCAGGAGGTTGAACAGCTGAAAGTGCAGTTGAGTCGTGCTTCCGAAGCGGCTGCACCGGTGATGGTGGAGGGAGTTATTCCTTCGCTGGACGACAATGACCCTCATGCAGCCAATCCCATGTTGCAGGATATGCCTGAAGCCGAGGAGGACAATGCGCCCGTATCCGCCGTGTTGCTGGATGAAGAGACACCCGCCCCACCGCCCCCGGTTTCTGTACAAACGTCAACATCAGGCCTGGTCAAGGGTCTGCTGGCCGGATTGATTGTGGGAGCCATTGCAGGCGCAGGTTTATTCTGGTGGCAAGCCGAATTGAGTCAGTCTGGCAGTTCGCTGCCAGCGACCGGAGTTCAGCATGTCACATCGGCAGGAGCCGTTGATCGGGAGACCGATAACGTGCCGGCTGAGGCTACTGACAAAAAGGAGACTGCTGTTGCCGCCCCTGTTGCGGACAGCACGGCGACTCAGGAGACAGTGAAACAGGCTGAAACGGTTGTGGTGGTACCCGAGGAGACTGCACCTGCCATTGAGAAACCCGTGGAGAAGAAACCGCCGGTTACTCCGACGATTGAAATGCGCGTACAGGATGAGCCTATTATAGCGACGCCGGAACCGGAACCAGAGCTGGAAGCGGAACCTGTTCCCGATGTGCCTCCGTTGTCAACAAATGTACCCGATACTTTCCCGTTAACCCGGGGTATGCCGGATGTACCCCGGAGTACGGTAGCGGCGACTAACAAGATCGAGGCCAGTGAGACGGTGGCTGATGCGGAAACAACCCCGGAAATAATGGAAAAGCCTGTGATTGAACAACCGGCAGGACGTTTCCGGGATCGTCTCAGTGACGGGGGTTCCGGTCCGGCCATGGTGCGTTTCCGTGCGGATCATTTTTTAATGGGCAGCAGCGATGTTTCACCACAGTTTGATGAGCGCCCGCAACATGATGTTCGGCTCGGGGCTTTCGCTATTGCAACCCATGAAACCACTTTTGATGAGTATGACGCCTTCGCCCGTGCAACAGGTCGGCGCCTGCCCGATGACAAGGGTTGGGGGCGTGCGCAGAGACCGGTCATTAATGTCAGCTGGGAGGATGCACAGGCTTATGTACAGTGGTTGTCCGCCCAGACAGGTGTGCGTTATCGTCTGCCCACCGAGGCGGAATGGGAGTTTGTGGCTCGCTCCGGAACAATGACGCGCTTCTGGTGGGGTGAGGATGTGAGCAAAAACCAGGCTAATTGTTTTGATTGCGGTAACGCTGACGGTGGAAAACAGACTTCTCGCACCGGCGTTTTTTCCGCAAGCCCCTGGGGTGCGTATGACATGGCCGGTAATGTACGCGAATGGGTAGAGGATTGTTATACGCCAAACTACAGCCGTGCCCCGCAGGATGGTCATGCTGTTGATACCGGTGGATGTACTGAACGTGTTATGCGTGGCGGAGCATACAGCAGTCCATCTGTCCAGCTTCGTAGCGCCAGCCGCGATCGAATCGATGCGCAGAGCCGTCTGGATAATCTCGGCTTTCGGGTTGCACGCGACGATTGATGTAACGCCCACGAAAAAGCCGGCAGCCGTGTGTGCGGCTGCCGGCTTTGCGTGAACTTGTTCCTGTCAGTCTTCGAACGTTTTAAGCAGTGCATCAACCGATGCAGCGGGAAGTGTCCGGGCTTTGGTTTGTGCCTGTATTTCGACCATCGCAAGTCGGGGTTGCAGGCATCCTGCCTGCAGATCCATGTCACGGGGGGCGAGTCTGGTTTCGCGCACTACCTGGTAAGACGGTTCTTCTACCGGGTGTTCCGTTCCGTTTGCCATATCCATGATGTATACCATGGCTCACCTCTCTCAATGATGTCGGCTGATGATTCAGCCTTCATCAATGCTATCGGCGCCGGGGTATAAACATTAAACCGGATTTTTTCATTCGGAAATCCAGCTGCTTAGAGGGCTTGTCAGTCAGCATGGTTGCCGTTTCAGGTCGTCAGATCAGGCGCTGATCCATGCGTTCGACCTGTCTCATCCAGTCTTCTGTTTCTGCCCAGATATCAGCCTGTTCAGTGTCTTCCGGTGAAATATCCATGGAACCGCTCCAGTCTTCAGGCGGTTCTACCGGTTGTGGGTGCAGCGTTTCCCAGGTTTCGCGATCAAGCTCCTCAATGGTGCCGTCGAAGTATTGGAGTTCTAGTGTTTCATCATCATCATCGCTGGCGACAATCTCAAACGCATCGCCTACGGTAGACTTGTACCAATCGCCGATTTTCGGTGAAACTTGAAATGACATGACGGTTTACCTCCTCGGTCAAACTGCTGATACTTGATACCCTGTGTGGTTTGTTATTCGGATGTCACGTACGGTGTTGATGCTTACTGAGTCAGTTACCTTCTGAATCTATTTATAGGCCCATAAAAACGGGTTTGCAACGAGATAAAATTGACGCTCTTTGAGGACAGATTATGAAAATGAGAATTATGATGATGGATGTCAGGCAGTTGGCAAAAGGTGTCGAATTTCCGTCGTTGAAAGGCCCTGACACGGGTTGGGGCATTTATTCGGAGGCAGAGGGATGAGTTGGTGGGGCAAGCTGCTGGGAGGCGCCTTCGGTTTTATGCTGGGCGGTCCGTTGGGCGCACTGATTGGCGCGTCATTCGGGCATAACTTCGACAGGGGTATGGGTCGACTCGGTAACGACTTTGCACCGGGTGCACAAGAACGTGTGCAGACGGTGTTTTTCACCACGGTATTCTCCGTGATGGGGCACCTCGCCAAGGCAGACGGCAAGGTTTCACAAAGTGAGATCGATCTGGCGCGCCAGATCATGCAGCAATTCAATCTCGACGAGGCGCGTCGCAAGATCGCCATTGACCTGTTCAATCAGGGCAAGCAGTCGGATTTTCCGCTTGATGAAGTGCTTCAGCAGTTCCGACAGGAATGCCAGCGTCGCCGTAACCTGATGCAGATGTTTGTCGAAATCCTGATGCATGCCGCACTGGCCGATGGTGAACTGCACGCGGGCGAGCGCCAGATGCTGGAACAGGTGCGCGTAGCGCTGGGCTTTTCGCAGCAGGCGTTTCAGCACATCGAGGCCATGGTGCGAAATGCACAGCACTTTGCCGACGGTGGTGCCGGGAATGTTTCGCCACGTGATGTGTTGCGCGAGGCCTATGAGGTTCTGGGGGTTGCGGAAACGGCCAGTGATGCGGACGTTAAAAAAGCCTATCGCCGACTGATGAATCAGCATCATCCCGACAAGCTGGTTTCAAAAGGCCTGCCGGAGGAAATGATCAAACTGGCGACAGAAAAGAGCCAGGAAATCCGTCGAGCCTACGATACGGTAAAAAAGGCGCGCAGCAACTGATTGCGCGTTGCCTTGACGGAAATCCCGGGATAGCCAAGGCTCTTTTAGCCTAACCGCCCACCGGCAGCGATAACAATGACCAGAATGCCCAGCAACAAATTGATACCCACGATCTGACGGATCTGGTTCAGCTGTTTTCCGGCTTCCGGCCATTGCTCGGTGATGACGGCCTCTTTCAGACGTCGAAAGGGCGCGAAATAAAGGTGTACATAGAGCAGGATCATCAGCCACCCCAGTCCTTGCATGAGGTGGATATACAGGCCGACCGTATTCATGCCTCCAAACAGCCTGAAGACCAACAGGTAGCCGCTGGCTGGCAGCAGAATGATGCACAGCCAGACCCAGGGGAAGAAGCGGTTGAACACCTGCACCCAGAGTTTCAGACGCTGTGGTGGCTCAAATTGCTGCACGGCGACCGGGCGCAACACCTGGTGTGCGAAAAACATCCCGCCGACCCACAGGACGGCGGACAGAATATGAAGACTCATGGCAATGCTGTTCAGGGTCATATCAGTGACTCACCGTTTTTTAACAAAATTGGTTTTCAGCCAGCCATAGACACGCCGCACCAGGGTGTCCTGCATGCCGGTGAAAAAGTGATCGGCGCCTTCGACCTGTATCTGACGGTAATACCGGTTACGGGCCTGGCGTGTGGCTTTTCGGCGTGCATCGGGTGTCGCCAGCACACTGTCCAGGTCACGACTGCCATAGATGTCCAGTATCGGTAGCCTGATTTTTTGCAGCGACAGCAGGCTGTTGGTTTTTTCATCAATGGCGGAACTGCCGATACTCACCAGCACCAGGCCCTGAACCGGTGGCTTTTTCTTGTTGGCAATGTACCAGGCTGACATGGTGGCACCGAGGCTGTGGCCGATCAGCACGATAGTTTTGTTGCCGCGTTTGCGCAACATGTCGATTGCGGCATCAATGCGAGGCGTCACTTCGTCAAACAACGGGACATAGTCCTTGAGCGTAGCGTCGTTCGGTAGTATCGGCATCTGAATCGATAGCGTTGCCCAGCCGTGCTCGGCGAGGCCGGCACGCAGTGGATAAATAACCTCGGCCCAGTCCGGATGTACGCCCATACCATGGGCAATAATCACCGCGCGGCCGGTGAAACCATCGCTGGCCTCCGTGTAGATACCCATAAAGGGCGTACCACCTGCGTCCAGCTTGCAGGCCTCGCCCTCCATCAGACCGTCGCTGATCTGTTCGGCCCAGCGTTTTTCTTTTGCCTGATCTGATGCAGCGAATACCGGTGTTATGGCTGCCCAGAAAAAGACCAGTAAGGCCAGTAACTTATACATGCGATTCACGGCAGTATCCCCTCCAGATACAGGGTTTGTTTCCCGGGTTGTCCGCCCGGGCTGAAATCGTGCGACGGTTCCGGTAAAGTGCGCGGTCTTGATTTCCCAGCGTACCAAAACATTTTACGAGGCCCGGATTATGCCAGATTACAAGATTGCACCCTCTATTTTGTCCGCCGACTTCGCCCGCCTGGGTGAGGAAGTGGACAACGTCCTCACGTCCGGAGCCGACATTGTTCACTTCGACGTAATGGACAACCATTATGTTCCGAACCTGACTATCGGTCCGTTGGTCTGTGAGGCCTTGCGCAAGCACGGTGTCACGGCTGAGATCGATGTACACCTGATGGTCAAGCCGGTGGATCGTATTATCCCTGATTTTGCCAAAGCCGGCGCCAGCTACATTACCTTCCACCCGGAAGCCAGTGAGCATATCGATCGCACGCTGCAGCTGATTCAGAATGAAGGCTGCAAATCCGGACTGGTGTTCAATCCAGCCACACCGCTGGACTATCTGACGTATGTGATGGACAAGGTTGATATGGTACTGCTGATGTCGGTCAACCCGGGTTTCGGTGGCCAGAGCTTTATCCCCGCCACACTCGACAAGCTGCGCGAAGCACGCAAGATTATTGATGCTTCCGGTCGGGATATCCGCCTGGAGATCGATGGTGGCGTAAAGGTCAACAATATTCGTGAAATTGCCGAAGCCGGTGCGGATACCTTTGTGGCAGGCTCTGCGATCTTCAGTGCCGCCAGCGACAGCGATGCGAATGTTTACGATACAGTTCTAAAGGCCATGCGTGACGAGCTGGCCAAGGTTGGCTGAATTGGCTATCCGCAAGCCCGAGATGATCCTCATCGACGTGGACGGCACGCTGGTCGACAGCGTGCCGGACCTGGCCTGGTGCGTCGATGAAATGATGAAACAGCTGGATCGTGAACCCTGGGGTGAAACCCGCGTACGCAATTGGGTGGGTAACGGTGTGGAACGCCTGGTGCGCCGGGCCCTGATCGGACAACTGGATGGCGAGCCGGATGAAGCCGAGTTTGAAAAGGCCTACCCGATCTTTCTCGACCTGTACGCAGACAATACCTCGAAGCGTTCCCTGCTGTATCCTGGCGTGAAGGAAGGCCTGGATTTCCTCAGGTCGGCGGGCTATCGACTGGGTTGCGTCACCAACAAGGCGGCGCAGTTTACTCTCCCGTTACTGAAAGACCTGGGTATTTACGATTATTTCGGCATTGTCGTCAGCGGCGACACGCTGGAACACAAGAAACCGCACCCTGCCCCGTTGCTGCATGCGGCAGAATTCTTTAAGGTAAGCCCTGAACGGTCGTTGATGATTGGCGACTCGATCAGCGATGTAAAGGCCGCGCGTGCGGCAGGCTTCCAGATAGCCTGCCTGCCGTATGGCTACAACCACGGTGAGGATATCCGCCTGGCGGAACCCGATGTGGTGATTGAAACCCTCGCTCACTTGAAAGGCGAACTCGAACAGGCAGCGTGATGATCACCGTAGAGACAACAAGGCACGAGCGGGAGGAACGATGGTGGCGTTGAAGCAACGTCAGTAATCGCACTCGTGTATCAAATCTGTCTCAACGGTGAGGACCATGAATCCTGAACAATTCGAACAACTGGCCAATGAGGGATACAACCGTATCCCGGTAACGCGCGAAGTCCTGGCCGATCTCGATACCCCTTTAAGTACCTATCTGAAGCTCGCCAGCGGGCCTTACTCCTATCTGTTCGAGTCCGTGCAGGGTGGGGAGAAATGGGGGCGTTACTCCATTATCGGCCTGCCGTGCCGCACGGTATTGCGCGTATACGGGCAGCGCATCGAGTTGCGTACCGATGGCGAGCTGGTTGAGGAAATGGATTGTGACGATCCGCTGCAATGGATTGAAGACTTCCAGCAACGTTTTCGTGCCCCGGACCTGGAAGGCTTGCCGCGTTTTGGTGGTGGCCTGGTGGGTTATTTCGGCTACGACACTGTCCGTTATATTGAGCCGCGTCTGAAAGATGGGCTTAAGAAGGTGAATTCTGCCGCAGGCGGGAGAGAGGGTCCCCTGGGGGGCGAAGATACGCTGCAAACCCCTGACATTCTGCTCATGGTCTCCGATGAGGTTGCAGTATTCGACAACCTGGCCGGCAAGCTGGTGATGGTGGTGCATGTCGATGCTGAACGTGATGATGCCTGGGCGTATGGGCAACAGCGGCTCGATGCCCTGATGGACGACCTGTGCCAGGCGGTACAGGTCCCCGGTACTCTGGAGCATGCGCGTGAGGTGTCCGAGGGTGACTTCGTGTCGGGCTTCACGCAAGAGGGGTTTGAAACAGCCGTGAAGCGCGTGAAGGATTACAT
>CAZVBD010000047.1:0-16598 GCA_964625255.1 uncultured Thiohalobacter sp.
GAGGTATTGCGTCGTGTGCCACGCCTGACCATTTATCCCAAGAGTCACTACGTTACTCCACGTCAAACGTTGCTGGATTGTATCGATGAGATCAAGGAAGAACTGGCCGGACGTCTGGAACAGTTGCGCAATGACGACAAGCTGGTTGAAGTGCAGCGCCTGGAACAACGCGTCCGCTTCGATATCGAAATGATGATCGAGCTGGGTTATTGCTCGGGGATCGAGAATTACTCTCGCTACCTGTCCGGACGAAAGACCGGTGAGCCGCCACCGACCCTGCTGGAGTATCTGCCGGACGACGCACTGGTGGTGGTGGATGAGTCGCATGTCACCATTCCGCAACTGGGCGGCATGTACAAGGGTGATCGCTCGCGTAAGGAGACGCTGGTGGCTTATGGTTTTCGTTTGCCGTCAGCTCTGGATAACCGGCCTTTGCGTTTTGATGAGTACGAACGTCTGATTCCCCAGTCGATCTTTGTCTCTGCCACACCCGGGAAATACGAGGGGGAGCACGCAGGGCAGGTCGTGGAACAGGTGGTGCGCCCCACTGGTCTGCTGGACCCGGAACTTGAAGTGCGGCCCGCTGGCACACAAGTTGATGATGTGCTGTCAGAGATCCACAAGCGGGCTGCGGTGAACGAGCGCGTACTGATTACCACGTTGACCAAACGTATGGCGGAAGACCTGACAGAGTACCTGGGTGAGCACGATGTCCGTATCCGTTACCTGCATTCTGATATTGAAACTGTAGAGCGTGTGGAAATTATCCGTGACCTGCGTCTCGGCAAGTTTGATGTGCTGGTGGGTATCAACCTGCTACGCGAGGGACTGGACATGCCTGAAGTGTCGCTGGTGGCGATTCTGGATGCGGACAAGGAAGGTTTCCTGCGTTCTGACCGTTCGCTGATTCAGACCATTGGTCGTGCGGCACGTAACGTTCGTGGCAAGGCCATCCTGTACGCCGACAAAATGACCGGTTCCATGGAACGCGCCATCGGTGAAACCGAGCGCCGGCGGGCAAAGCAGATGGTCTATAACGAGAAGCACGACATCACCCCGACGACCATCAAAAAGGCGGTTGCCGATATTATGGAAGGGGCCTATGCCTCCGGGGCAGGCGGTGTGAAGAAGTTCGCCGAGATTGCGGAAGAAGTTGCCGAGTACGCCAGCCTGTCGCCCGACAAGCTGGCAAAAGAAGTGAAAAAACTGGAAAAGCAGATGCACCAGCATGCCCGGGATCTGGAATTTGAGGAGGCCGCGAAGCTGCGTGATCGTATCCGGGTGATCCAGGAGCGTAATCTTGGGCTGATGGAAGAAGTTTGAGCACACTTCGGATTGGACTGTCCTTTTTTTAATACACCTGTAACAAAACTGGTCAGCAAACAAAAGGGGTTTAAGACAACCGGGGCAGCCATCTGTCTGTTATCTGGTTCAATTTTCAGTTTGGAGCCAAATTTGCATAGTGATGAATGATCAGTAATCCGTAGACGCATGCACTTAACGTGCGTAGTCCCGGGAAGACGCCTGGTCTGACAGGGGAAAGTGAGATTCTTATGAAAAAATTGCAATTCTACAGTTCCGATGTTTGTCCGTTTGCCTACCGGGTGCGACTATGCTTGCACGAGAAGGCCATTGATCACGAATTGATTCCTGTCAGTCTTGATGATATTCCCGACTGGTATTACGAGTTGTCACCTACCGGTAGAGCGCCACTTCTCCGGCAGGGTGATGACGTTATCTGGGAGAGTCTGATCATGAATGAATTTCTGGAAGACGCCTACCCTGATCGACCCCTGCTTCCACAGGACCCGATAGCACGAGCCCACGCACGCATCTGGATTGAGTACTGTAATACCGTCTTCCAACCCAGTTTCTGTGGGCTGGTATTTGAACTCGATGAGAGCAAACACGATGAAATCAGAGCAGCGATACGTGATAGCCTGCAGTTCATTGAAGATGGATTGGCAGAAACTGCCCCCGGTCCCTATTGGCTTGGGAAAGAACTCAGTCTTGTTGATATCACTTTTTATCCATTCTTTGAACATGCACCCGTGTTAGCGCAGTATCGGGATTTTGAGTTGCCGACAGAGCATAAAAACCTGAATCGTTGGCTGTCGGCAATGCGGTCACGTCAATCAGTTCAGGATAATGCACACGATGCGGCATTCTATATCGATGCCTATAAACCTTATATAGACGGTACTATCGGTAAGTAATAACGAGATTAACGATTTTAACCTGGCGCATACTGAATCACTTCCAGGCAAAATCTGACTTCAGTACCTGAATTCCTCCGGCTGTCAATCAAGAGTTTGCTGTGATGTTGTATCAGTATGCGTTCCACAATAGACAAACCAAGCCCGCTGCCATTTCGGCGCCCGGTAACGAACGGCTCCATAACTTTTGGCAGTATTTTTTCAGGTATGCCATTACCGGTATCAGTTATGGTTATGCAGACCTTGTCACCACTTTGTATTGTGTTTACCGAAAGAACTCCGCCTTCAGGCATTGCTTGTAGTGCATTTAACAGCAGGTTCCATAATACCTGGCGAATCTGGTCAGGGTCGTAATGGGCGTAACACGTGTCAGCATGAAATTCCATTTTAATCTCGACCTGGCTTGATCTTCCCGGGTCCGTACAAACCAGGTCTACAACCTGCTTTACCAGTGCCACGATATCATCAATTGCCAGACTGGGAGGGCTTTGACGTGCAAACCTGATAAAGTCGTCGAGAATACGTTGGAGGCGTTGTGATTCAGCATTAACGATATGTATTACATCAGATCGTTCTTCAGGCGTGAGCTGGTCTTGTTCGAGTAAGGCTGCCGAGTTGATTATGCTGTACAGCGGATTCCGGATCTCGTGTGCAATATGTGCTGAAAGCTCTCCGACCCTGGCCAGCTGTTCTGCTTCAAGGCGTAACCCATGCTCTTCGTGCAGTTTGGTGGCGGCTCTCAATAGCGCATCTTGCGAGGCTTTCTGGTCGGTTATATCCATATGGGTACCAACCATACGACACGGGTTTCCATCGCTGTCACGCACAACAAGACTCCTGCTCAGGATCCATCGATAGCTACCATCCTTGTGCAGCATGCGGTGTGTGTGTTCGTGCTGTGGGGCGTCTCCCTGCAGATGGAATTCCAGTGTGCGAAGCGCATCATCACGATCATCAGGATGCAATCGCTGGTACAGGTCTTTCGGTTTCTCTACACTCTCATCAATGATTTCATCGTCGTCGTATCCGAGCATGTTCTTCCATCGTGCAGAGTAATACACATCACCCGTGTCTATATTCCAGTCCCACACACCGTCATTGGCGCCACACATTGCTAATTCGAAGCGTTCTTCACTCTTCGCGAGCTGTTTGTACGATGTTTGCAGTTTTTTACACATGTTGTTAAAAGCTGTTACCACATAATCAAGTTCATCCGGTTCATGCTGTTTGTCTGTATTTCTGTCCAGCGACAGTGTTTTGATCGGTGAACCTACGCCCAGCTCCTGGACATAGGCAGCGATTTTCTCGAGATGTCGGGTGACCAGGTATTGAAAGATCAGAAATATAAAGGCAGTTACGAGAAATGTTTTTACCGCCTGGGATCCCAGGATGACAACAATTCTGTCAAGTAACCGTTGGTATACACCATCCAGACTGGCTACCACACGCAGCATGCCAAGATTAATCTCCTGATCTTTATAGGCATACATCAAGGGAAATTGCATTTCGATAACGCTTTTCTTCTGGGGGGTCCCCACTGAAACAAAGGGTTTGCCTTCTACATCTATCTCCAGGTACTGCATATCCGGCAAGCCGTATAAGCCCTCCAGCTGGAGTTTTAGCTGTGACTTGTCCATAGTCCATACGCTTAAAATAATACTCTTCAAATAGCTGTCCCGGATCTGAAGCATGCGTTGATCTATTATTTTTACATCACGTGTATAGTCAAAATGCAGCTGGACAGCTGTGGAGAGGAGCGTAATCACTGAGCTGAACAGCAGTATGTAAAAAATAAGGTGGTAGGCTATGCTGTGCTCGGCACGTTTATGTTTCATGGCATTAATCTGGCAGACGTTGGAGGGAGACAGGCAGGGATTCCTGTTTTATTCGCTCATAGGTTCCATCCTGTTTCATTTCTCGCAAGGTGCGCACGATCTTTGGAATAAGGGCTTTATGTTTCTTGTGAAGATAGAGGTACAGCGATTTGCTGATCAGCGGGGGTTCGATAAGCTTTAACGTTGTGAGGTGAAGTTTTTGTGCAATCGAGAGGCCGGTCCAGCGCTCAATCGCGATAAGGTCCGTACGGTTATTTTGAAGAAGCTGCATGAGCAGTTGAGGGGTTCTGGTCTTTACCAGAGACTGTGTACCGACAATATTTCTTTCCAGGATCTTCCAGCCCCATACAATTCCGACATTATAAGGGACCAGGCTTTCCCATCCATCGATTTTAACATCGGTCCCGTTTGTATAAACGACGAAATCAACGTCAATGATCTTTTCCGGAACGCGAACAAGATTTGGGTATTTTCTGTTCATATTCAATTCAAGAATACGCAACCCGTCCCCGTCATCGATACCTTCATTTGCGTTAATCAGGGCGCGCTCTCCCGGAAGCGACTGGACCCTGACATCAATACCATTGCGGTGGAAGGCTTCACTGATCAACCGGTCAAAGAACCCTGTCTGATCAGGTGAGGAGAAAGGCAATCCAAATGCGGTATTCAGGGTCAATTGCCGGGAGCCGGAGACTGACAGTGGCAAGAGGAAACATAGCAGCAACGTATAGCTGATCAAGCGTGATCGAGCCTTTGGGCGGGATTCATGAAGCTCGTTTACGTCGTGAGCGGTATTCATCGCGGTGATGTTACCTCAAACAGGTTATTGATGCTGTGATTATCACTACACCAAATCATCAGGGAACAAGAAATTGCTGACCTGTTTTGCTACAGGGTTGTAGCAAAACAAGTCAGTATGGCTGTATCAAGTCGATAGTGAGCCTGGTGTAGTGACGTGTGCTCAATACCGTTATGCCGCCTGTTATCCGTAGCACCCCTCTTTTTCTGACTAAATCTACAGTGTTTATCTTACTGGCACCGTTCTTGCTGATGTGGGGGAGACGGGGCGCCTGCACTGTATAGACACACAGTCCAGGGGTTTGGTGTTCATGTTGTTAAGTCCGCGTCGCAGTAATCCCAATAAATAATGATTTATGTAAGAGGAGTGGACAATGAAACGATGTAATAAAACGGTGCTTGCAGTCGGGTTCCTTACACTATCCGGTCTGGTCGCAGCTCCTGCCTTCAGTGCCGATTTTTTTGACCAAAAACCCAAAAAAAGCTGGATAAATTTCTTTGCCCACAGTGGGCAATGGAAGGGTAAGCCGCATGTTGATATGTTTGGTGTAATTCAGCCCAGTTATACCAACATCGAAGATGTAAAAATCAAGGATACTTTTAGTTTTACTCGTGCACGAACCGGCCTCCGTGGGTCTCTGACGGACACGGTCAGTTTTTTCTTCCTGTATGAAATGGGTAACAGTCCTCCATTAGGGCCTACCAGTGGTGGAATGCGCATGCTTGATGCCCTGGTTAACTGGAAATTTTCCGATGTTGCGAATATCAGGATGGGGCAATTCATACCGGATTTTGGACACGCTATAGCGCCTGGCGCCCTGGTGTCGTGGATCGACTATACGGATATTGAAAAATCAGTATGGTTTTTCAACAGACAAGGTGACAGTGAAACAACCGCTGCACGTGAAACAGGTGCCGCAGTGTGGAATGAATTCAGCTGGGATAACTCAGTGTTGAGTTATGAACTTGGTGTGTATAACGGCGCGGGCTTGCGTCAGGTCGAACAGACGGATGATTCCAAGGATATTATCGCGAGCGTTCGATATGCCACTGGTCCATTCCACGTCAAAACTGCCTACTGGACGGGTGACCGCAAAACCGGGGGCCAAACAGTAGGCAAGAAAAAATGGGCCGTGTCCGGTGGAATAGGCGATTACGTCAATGGAGATTACTGGTTGCTGGGCGAGTACATGTCAACTGAAGAAAAGCAGCCGGGTAGCATACCGGATGTCAATTCTGATGGATTTTACATAGCGGCGGGCTGGAGGCCTACGAGAAAACACCAGTTGGCATATCGTTACTCAAGCTGTGACTGTACCGATAATGTAGGCCCCCCCGGCAAGCGTGACTCTACGGTAAATACCTTCACGTATACCTATTTTATAAAAGGCAATCTGAAGATTCTGGCTCAGTATGATATTCGTGATGATGATCTGAATGTTGTTCCGGGTGCTAGAAGTAATGCTTTCCGCATTATGTTCAGTATGCCTTTTTCATACCGGCTGACGCGCTAACGACAGGAATGTAGCGCAAGGATGCGCATTTATCTACCCATTATGAATTTAAAAAGAAAGGAGAGTATTTAAATGTCCTTAAAATCATTGATCTCATTTAATTCCATGGTCTTTGCAGGCCTCCTGATGATGTTTTCATCGACACCTGGTATGGCTGGACCGGTACCCGACGACCATGCGGCGCTGACAGGACTCAAAACTGCAAAGGTAGTATTTGATATTAAACAGGGAAACCCAAAGAAACTTCTTTTAAGGCTGAACCTTGTTGATGAAACAGCCAAAGGTTTGCGCGCACAGGGTGTGGAGCCTCAATTTGTTCTGTCATTCCGTGGACCGGCGACATTCTTCGTGTCGAATGATCGTAGCAGAATCAAACTTGAAGATGTAAAAATCGCTGACAAGATTGCAGCCAAAATCAAGGAACTGGGTGGACGATCCGGTATGGCGCTGGAGCAATGCGCTGTGGCAACCCGCCTGCTGAAGGTGGACAACAAAACCATCAATCCTGCTGTCACCGTGGTTGGCAATGGCTATATTTCATTAATTGGCTACCAGAACAAGGGTTATGCCTACGTTCCCATGGATTGATCAGGCAATGAAAAATACCGAATCTCTCCGGCGTTTAATATTTATCAGGCTGTTTATTCCAGTTTTCAGTGTATTGGCAACAGGATGTTTCGCCAATGATAACGGTCGTTCAGATGGAATCACACAGCGTCTGTTGACTGAACCAGAGACAGGAAGTTATCGCTGGATATTGGATACGTCCGGAGGGATTCAAATTCAACTGGTGCAACGGATACCGGATCAAACACGGTCATTCTACATAGCGAGAGGGTTTCAGAGGCCTGCGGCAGACCGCTATGCAGAGGCGTGCGTTTTCCAGACCATCTTTCACAACAATAGCAAGGAAGCACTGGTGCGTATCGACCTGTCCGAATGGCGGGTGCTTGCTGATGGTAGTGAAAAGGCATTGCGTCTGGAGCCGGCGTGGCAAGCAGAGTGGAAAAAAATGGGTGTATCACAATCGGCACGTGTGGCTTTCAAGTGGTCTCAATTTCCTTCAAAACAAAAGCACCGGCCTGGTGACTGGTTCCAGGGCATGATTGCTGCGGAACGCCCATTCGGATCCGAGCTGGATCTCAAGGTCAAGTGGTCTGAGAACGGTGTTAAACACGAGGCTGTTATACGTGGACTCAAATGTGCAGAAGACAGAACACTAACGGAGGATAAGGAATGAGGAAAACAACACATATCATCTGGCAGACAGCATGTGCATTGCTTTTTCTGGGTTACAGCCTTTCTGTTGTCGCTGCAGGACAATCTATCCAGAAAGCGGAGCGTATATCACCAGCGCCAACCTTTGAACTTGTCGATTTAAACGATCAGGTCCGAAGTCTGAAGGATTATAGAGGAAAGGTTGTCGCAGTTAACTTCTGGGCAACCTGGTGCCCTCCGTGTCGCAAGGAATTGCCTTCAATGCAACGTGCATACAAGGCATTAAAGGATAAAGGGTTCGTGATATTAGCGGTTAATGTTGGTGAAGACTGGGACACAGTTGCGCCATTTCTGGCGAACTTTTCCCTGGAGTTCCCCGTGCTTTTCGATGAGAAGTCCAGTGTCATTTCACAATACGGTGTGCTGGGGCTTCCGACGACCTTCATCCTTGACAGGGAAGGGAATGTTACTCATCGGATCAGCGGAGGGCGTGACTGGGATGATAAAGATTTCCTGAAAGAGCTTCAGGACATCGTTGAAGCCAATTAGTTATTAAATACAACTGAAGTATGAATTTTATGAATTTCTTAACCCGATTGTTTGAATTAACTATCAAACCATTGTTGACCGGTCTGGTATTATTGCTTGGTGGAGTTTCTGCCTTTGCCAGCTCAACACCGACAGAGTTTCTGCAGCCAGACAAGGCTTTTGCAATGACTGCAGAGGTGGTTGATGGTAACAATCTGCTGGCTCACTGGAAAATTGCAGACGGTTACTACATGTACCGTGACAAGTTCAGCTTCAAGCTTGTCAACCCTGATAACGTCTCTCTCGGAAATGCCGTGCTACCGCCGGGGATAACAAAGAATGATCAATTCTTTGGACGTATCCAGGTTTTTCATGACAATGTTGAGGCTA
Source organism: uncultured Thiohalobacter sp. (assembly GCA_964625255.1). GTDB lineage: Bacteria > Pseudomonadota > Gammaproteobacteria > DSM-19610 > DSM-19610 > Thiogranum. The sequence continues at coordinate 8,500 of CAZVBD010000047.1, forward strand.
GAATACCGTTAGTACGAAGCACTGCTTCAGCGTCGGATGTTATGCTGGAATTAACCTATCAGGGCTGTGCTGAAGCCGGGCTTTGTTACCCGCCTATTACCCGGCAGGTTAAATTGTCACTTCCGGAAGCGGTGGCGACGGCTGGTGTCGTAACCAATACAACCACCAGCGCTGATGTTGATCCGGAACATGGGCTGCTCTCGGAACAGGACAGCATTGCCCGGTCGCTGGCTTCCGGCAACAGCTGGCTGACAGTGCTCAGTTTCCTGGGTTTCGGTCTGTTGCTGGCCTTTACGCCCTGTGTTTTTCCAATGATTCCAATCCTGTCCAGTATCATTGTAGGCCAGGGAGAGAACACCACGACGCTGAAAGCATTCACTATATCTCTGGTCTATGTACTGGCGATGGCAGTGACCTACACTATCGCTGGTGTAGTAGCAGGGATGGTTGGCGAGAATCTGCAGGCAGTTTTCCAGAATCCGTGGATATTGGCGAGTTTTGCCGGTGTTTTCGTACTGCTGTCATTTTCCATGTTTGGTTTTTACGAGCTACAACTGCCCAATTCATTGCAGAGCAGGTTAACTGAAATCAGCAATCGTCAACAGGGCGGAACACTGTTCGGTGTTGCCATCATGGGTGTCTTGTCGGCATTAATCGTAGGTCCCTGTGTTGCTGCACCGCTGGCGGGTGCCCTGATCTATATCGGCCAGGCCGGCGATCCGTGGCTGGGTGGTGCGGCACTGTTTTCGTTGAGTATGGGCATGGGTATACCGCTGATTATCATTGGTACTTCTGCGGGCAAGTTATTACCCCGGGTAGGTGGCTGGATGGATGCCATCAAGGCTGTGTTTGGCGTGATGTTGCTGGCAGTTGCCATCTGGATGCTGGAACGTATTCTGCCGGCTACCGTTACCATGATTCTCTGGGCGCTGCTCTTGATTATTTCTGCCATATACATGGGAGCGCTCGAGCCCGTTAAAGACGGTGTATCCGGATGGGTTCGATTGTGGAAAGGCCTGGGGTTATCGTTGTTAGTGTATGGGGTGCTTCTGTTACTGGGCGTAGCTGCAGGTGGTCAGGACTATGTTCAACCGCTCCGTGGCGTATGGTCTGGCAGTAGTCATTCAGGTGCCCGTACGGAACACCTCGCTTTCAAATCGATAAAAAGCGTTGCCGATCTGGACCGTGAACTGGCCAGCGCTGTAGCTGAAGGTAAACCGGTAATGCTCGACTTTTACGCAGACTGGTGTGTGAGTTGCAAGGAGTATGAAAAATATACCTTCTCTGACGAACGTGTACAAAATGCCCTGTCAGGTTATATCCTCTTGCAGGCCGATGTGACGGCTAACGATGAACAGGACCGGGCATTACTCAAGTCCCTCAATATACTGGGTCCGCCAAGCATCATGTTTTACGGTCTTGACGGGAAGGAACTCCGGCGACACAGACTGGTAGGGTTTGCTGGCGCAGAGGATTTTGTCGCCCATGTCAAACAGATAAGCTATTAGAACCTGAAAAAACGCTGGAGTTGTTACGCATGCATAAGCCAAGGCACTGTCGCCTCATTATTCTCGGGTCAGGCCCCGCCGGTTATTCAGCCGCTGTGTACGCTGCGCGTGCAAACCTGAAACCGGTACTGATTACCGGCATGGAACAGGGTGGGCAGTTGATGACAACCACCGATGTCGACAACTGGCCGGGTGATGTGGAAGGTTTGCAAGGCCCGGCCTTAATGGAACGCATGCGCTTGCATGCAGAACGGTTTAATACTGAAATGGTGTTTGATCACATCAATAAAGCGGAGCTGGATGTTAGGCCTTTTCGCCTGACGGGCGATAGTGGCCAGTACACCTGCGACGCCCTTATTATCGCGACTGGCGCATCTGCACAATATCTGGGTTTGCCTTCTGAAGAAACTTTCAAGGGTAAAGGCGTTTCTGCCTGTGCCACGTGTGATGGCTTTTTTTATAAAAAGCAGTCCATTGCTGTTATCGGTGGTGGCAACACGGCAGTCGAAGAAGCGCTTTATCTCTCAAATATTGCCAAACATGTTACCGTGGTGCATCGACGTGACCGGTTTCGTTCAGAGAAAATACTCTCTGATCAGCTGGTCGAGAAATCTGTCAATGGTAATGTGACTATTAAATGGAATCATGTGCTGGATGAAGTGTTAGGCGATGAAAGCGGTGTAACGGGCATGCGCATTAAAGATGTCAAAGACGGTAAAACAACGATCGTTGATCTGATGGGGGTTTTTATTGCCATCGGACACAAGCCAAACACGGATTTGTTTGCAGGCCAACTGGATATGGATCACGGCTATATCAATATAAACAGTGGCAGAAAAGGGAATGCAACGGCAACCAGTATACCGGGTATATTTGCTGCTGGCGATGTCGCTGACTGTATATATCGCCAGGCTGTAACATCAGCCGGCACCGGTTGCATGGCCGCGCTTGATGCCGAACGCTACCTGGATGAACTGGAGAGTGGACACGGCGGGAGCGGATAAACCCTATGCCTGGTAAAATACGAATCGCACTGCTGTTTTCCGCTTTTATTTTCTATAGTCTGCGAATAATGGCAGGCGAATTAGCGATACCTCAGGGTACGGCAAAAGAGGACTTTCATGAATATCCTGCGATTAATGTCGTTTTTGATGTGCAGATGACGAGCGGGGGCGATTTTAACGGCCTGTATGAGTCTGCAAAAGAAGTACACGATACCTTGAGAGGAAACGTTGTTGTCGTCATATACGGTACAGTGCTGGCCTTGTTTGCAAAACAACACTACCCACAGTATCAAAAAACTGTTGATCAATTGGCCGGTCTTGCCCAACAAGGCGTTCGGTTTTATATGGGGAACAAGGCAATGCAAGTGGTGGGCTACAAGACGAAAGACCTGTATGGATTCGTCACGGTAGTACCCTCAGGACTCGCCGAAATAGCCTACTTGCAAGCCGATGGTTACCGGTATTTACGGTTAGCCCCGAAAAAGGAAAAACAAGACCCGCCAGTGAAAAAGCCCCCACCATCTGATGAAGAACCCCGGTTTAAATTTTCATATTGACATGACACCGGAAAACTCACATCACTGACCCATCATTCGTATGGCCCTGATGTTGGGCTGTGTGATATGGTTTAATCCATGAGCACTATACTCGTCGTTGACGATGAACTTTCTATCCGCAAGACACTGGGCCTGTTGCTCAAGAGCAAAGGTTACATCGTTCTGGACGTAGCGACGATTGACCAGGCCAGGCAAATGCTTGCGGAAAATTCTGTTGACCTGGTTATCACGGATATGCGCCTTGAGGATGAGGACGGCATGGATCTTCTGATCCACCTGCGCGATAGCGGCAGCCAGGCCGAGAGTATCGTGATGACAGCCTATGCTTCGGTTGAAACGGCTGTCGAAGCCATGCGTCTGGGCGCGTACGATTATCTGACCAAACCCATCAATGTGGAAGAGCTGTTGATTCGTGTGGCCAAGGTGCTGGAGCGAAAATCCTTGCACGAGGAGGTGACGCGTCTACGCGATACGCTATCCGGACGTGACCACCTGAAAAATATTGTTGCCGAGAGTGCATCCATGCGACAGATTCTGGATGTCATCGAGCGAATCCGCAGTCGTGATATTTCAGTTCTGATCACAGGCGAAACCGGTACAGGTAAAGAAGTTATCGCACGGGCTATACACGAGACCAGTGATCGCGCGGAAGGTCCCTGCGTGGCGATTAACTGTTGCACGCTGCCTGAGGAGCTGCTTGATTCTGAACTCTTCGGCCATGTAAAAGGCGCTTTTACCGGGGCCACTAAAGACCGTAAGGGGCTTTTTCAACAAGCCGATGGCGGCACGCTTTTCCTCGATGAGATCGGCGACATCACCCCGCGCCTGCAGGCTAAATTGTTGCGCGTGTTACAGGAGAGCGAAATCCGTCCGGTGGGCGGTACTCACAACATGTCAGTTGATGTACGCGTGATCGCAGCCACCAATCGTGATCTGGATAAAGCTGTTGCTGATGGAGAGTTTCGTAGTGACCTGCTGTTCCGTCTTAATGTTCTGCCCATTGCCATCCCGCCGTTACGTGTACGGCATGAGGACATCATCCCTCTGGTGCGCCGTTTCCTGAGCCGCTTGTGTGAGCGTCTGGGGCGGGATGACCTGTCGCTGACCGTGGGCGCCCAGGAAAAGCTCATCCACTACGATTGGCCGGGCAATGTCCGTCAGCTGGAAAATGTTATCGAACGCAGTTTTGCTCTTTCTCCCGGATCAGTCCTGGACGCCGACGAGATCATTATCATCACTGGCTCGGCAACCACCACGCCGGTGCCAGAGGAAGACGCGAAACTCAGCCTGGAAACAATCGAGATACGTCATATCCGCAAGATCCTGGCGGCACACGATGGTAACCAGGTTGCTGCTGCTCGTGTTCTCGGTATCAGCCGATCTACGCTCAGGCGAAAGCTGAGTGATCTGGACTGAGCTGTTCTGCTATCAATGGGATGTTGCTATGACTAAATAGCTAGAATGGCACGTTAAACCGGGCGTAGATATACCCCATACAGGAGTTGAGGGAATGAGAACTACACAAGTCATACTGATGTCATACCTGTTGCTTGGCTGTTTGTCTTTGTCATGGGCAGGAGAGAGACCTCCCTGGGGAACGGCGGGCACGCTCGATATCGAGTATGCACCCGGGAAGGTGTTGTATGATGTGACTTCGGGTGAGGTAGAGGATCTTGTCAGGGTACTGAACAGGATAAGCTTACTTTACAAGTTACAGGGGTCAGATCCCCTTGAAAGTTCGATTGTTGTCGTGGTACACGGTGATGCAATTCCTTTATTTGCCATTGATGAATATGAAAAATACAAGGATACTATGAACCGTGCACAGAGCCTGACCGTTGGGACAACGATAGAATTTCGTATGTGTCATGCGGCGGCAAAGTTGTTGAACTATACGCCGGAAGATATACACGGTTTCGTGACATTGGTGCCAATGGCTGATGCAGAGATTATCAAGCTGCAGCACGATGGCTACGCTTATTTGCATTGAGTATGGAATTAAAAATACCACCTCCGTTACTGGCATTAATCTTTGCAACAACAATGTGGGGAATATCAAAAGCCGATATTCTTTCTGTAGCTGTGCCCGGGCTGACAGAGTCGCTGTCTCTGGCGATATTAGCCCTGGGATTGGTAACCAATATACTGGCAGTAATATCATTCCGGCGTGCCAGTACGACAGTGAATCCCACGAAGCCGGAAACGACAACGCAGCTGGTCAGTTCAGGAATTTATAATATGACCAGAAACCCGATGTATCTCGGTGTTTTGTTGGTGCTGTTATCCTGGGCGATATGGTTGGGGAGCGTTTTAAATGTTGTCGTTTTATTTCTGTTTGTCTGGTATATAACAACATTTCAGATTATTCCGGAAGAAAAAGCGCTTGAAAAAACCTTTCCGGAGACTTTCAATACATACAAGTCCAGAGTCAGGCGATGGATATAATTATATTAGAGGGGAACAATGGAAAAGACAGATAAAATGCCACTATGGGTTTTTCTCGCATTTTCGAGCATTTCAACAAGGAAAGGGGCCTTGTTACTGGTTTGGGCCAGCATTATATTTTCCATCTACAGCATTCCCTGGTCCGGGTTATTTGCTAATCATGAATGGATAGCAAGCCTGTTCCTGATCGATGACTGGAGCTGGTTCGCAATGATGGTACCGATTACGTTCTGGTACTGGATCAGCCTTAAATGGCTTGACAGGAATGCCGCGTGGACGAGCTGAGTCCTGAAACGGATTAAGCGCCAGGACCACCCCATATTTCGCGCCATGTTGGTGCGGGTTATTTCATGATTCACCATGATAGTGCGCCCCACTTATCCCTTCTTCCTCATGAGTATGCAATAACCCATTGTCTTTAATATATATTTTCTAATAAATTGATAATGGCTTACAAATTGCAGGGTAACCTGTGCGCTCTATTTTCGCCTCCAGTCTGAAACAGATTGTCCGCATTCGTACCGGCGAATGCCAGGAGTGAGGTGTTGTAAATAAAATAATTAATAAAGTTTGCTCCATTCGGAGGAGAGAAATGTTGAAGCAGAAATCGTATGGCAGAGTCACAACTGCACTGTGCTCCATGATGTTAATGGTTTTGCCGGGTCTGGCATTGGCAGAAGATGCACCGACACTCAGTGCTGGTGATACCGCCTGGATGCTGACTGCCACGGCACTGGTACTGTTTATGACCATACCGGGCCTTTCGCTTTTTTATGCCGGGATGGTGCGTAGCAAGAATGTATTGTCAGTATTGATGCAGTGTTTCGCGATCACCGCCCTGATGACAATATTGTGGGTGGTGTATGGCTACAGCATTGCCTTCGGTGGTGAAGGTGCAGTGTGGGGTGGTCTGTCCAAAGCCTTTCTCAAGGGCGTGGGTGTCGATTCATTGAGCGGCACGATTCCTGAGACAGTATTCATGACCTTCCAGATGACATTCGCCATCATCACCCCGGCACTGATCGTCGGTGCGTTTGCCGAACGTATGAAATTCTCTGCCTTACTGTGGTTCATGGCTGTCTGGCTTACGGTGGTCTATGCCCCTATCTGTCACTGGGTGTGGGGTGACGGTGGCTGGCTCGGCAACAAGGGTATCCTGGATTTTGCCGGTGGTACCGTCGTGCACATCAATGCCGGTATCGCCGGTCTGGTTGCCTGCATCGTGCTGGGTAAACGCAAGGGATACCCGACCACGGCCATGCCACCGCATAACCTGGGTTACACCCTTATCGGTGCCTCGATGTTGTGGGTCGGCTGGTTTGGGTTTAATGCCGGCAGTGAACTGGCGGCTGACGGTACAGCGGGCATGGCCATGGCAGTCACCCAGATTGCCACCGCAGCGGCGGCTCTGGCCTGGATGTTCAGTGAATGGTTCTTGCACGGGAAACCCAGTGTGCTGGGTATTGCTTCCGGTGCAGTCGCCGGCCTGGTCGCGATTACACCGGCTTCCGGCAGCGTTGGCCCGATGGGAGCGCTGGCGATAGGCGCTGTGGCCGGTGTCGGTTGCTTCTTTGCTGCCACTCGACTGAAAAATGTATTCGGCTACGATGACTCCCTGGATGTTTTTGGCGTTCACGCCGTCGGCGGCATTATCGGTGCGCTTCTTACCGGTGTGTTCTGTGCCGAGAGCCTGGGTGGTACCGGGTTCGGTGGTGAGATCACCAGTATCAGTGGGCAAGTGGGTGTGCAGATTATCGGTGTCCTGGCGACCGTGATTTACTCCGGGATTGCCAGCCTGGTGATCCTGAAAGTGATCGACAGTTTTATTGGTCTGCGGGTCAGCGAAGAGCAAGAGTCCGAAGGACTGGATCTCGCACAGCACGACGAGCGCGGCTACAACCTTTAACAGGGCGGCAAGCACTAAAGGAATCTCTTTTTGAATTAATCATGAAGTTCCCTGGCACACTTTAAATTACAAGTTTTGGCGGTTATGGCATTAGCAGATTTTCTTAAAAGCGGTCACAAGCCGACCCTGTTCAGCGCCTTTCTGTATTCAGACATGAGTTTCATGGTCTGGGTATTACTGGGGCCACTGGCGATTCATATCGGACGTGATCTGGGGCTTAGTGCAGAGCAGCAATACACGATGGTTGCCATTCCGTTGTTGGCGGGTGCGCTGCTGCGAATCCCGGTGGGGATTCTGGTTGACCGTTTTGGTCCGATGCGTACCGGCCTGCTGAGTCAGCTGCTGGTTATTGTCATCCTGTTCCTGGCTTTCCAGGGGGAGTTGACCTCTGTTGGCGGGATCTACCTGCTGGCTGCCGCGTTGGGGCTGGCCGGCACCAGCATGGCGGTGGCATTGCCTCTGACCAGTCGTTGGTACCCGGATGAATACCAGGGGCTGGCGCTGGGCGTGGCCGGTGCGGCCAGCAGCGGTACAGTCCTGGCTGCGCTGTTCGCGCCCGGTCTGGCCGAAGCCTACGGTTGGCAGACCGTTATGGGGCTGGCATTGATTCCCCTGGGGATCACATTCCTTGTTTATTTGTTATTGGCCAAAGACAGTCCACGCCAGCCGGAGCCACAGC